>JANOKC010000078.1:0-34970 GCA_031419035.1 Novosphingobium sp.
CGGCGTGATGGGGCTGAAATTGCTGCTGCAGGAATGGGTGATCGCCCAGATCGACATCCTGCTGCGCCGCACCCAGCACCGGCTGGACAAGATCGCCGGGCGGCTGGAGCTGCTCGAAGGCTATATCATCGCCTTCCTCAATCTCGACCGGATTATCGCGATCATCCGCACCGAGGATGAACCCAAGCCTGTGATGATGGCCGAGTTTGAATTGAACGATCGCCAGGCCGAAGCGATCCTCAACATGCGGCTGCGCAGTCTGCGGCGGCTTGAGGAGATGGAACTGCGCAAGGAACATGCCGAGCTGCTGCTAGAACAGGAAAAGCTGCACAAGCTGCTGGAAAGCCCGGCCCTCCAGCGCACCAGATTGAAGCGTGATCTTGCCAATCTGCGAAAGGATTACGCCGAAGATACCGCGCTTGGCCGCCGTCGCACCACGATTGCCGAGGCCGCGCCCGTGCGCGAGTTTAACATGGACGCGATGATCGAGAAGGAGCCGGTGACGGTGATCCTTTCGGCCAAGGGCTGGATCAAGGGCGCCAAGGGTCATCTGGCTCTAGACGGCGAAACCAAGTTCAAGGAAGGTGACGGCCCGGCCTTTACCTTCCACGCGCAAACCACCGACAAGCTGCTGATCGCCTGCGACAATGGCCGGTTCTACACACTGGGCGCAGACAAGCTACCCGGCGCACGCGGCTTTGGCGAGCCGATCCGGACGATGCTGGATATCGATGCCGAGGCGGCGATTATCGCGCTGATAGTTTACAAGCCGAGGGCGCAGCTGCTGCTGGCATCGAATGTCGGGCGCGGCTTCGTGGCCGAGGCCGACGAGCTGCTGGCGGAAACCCGTAAAGGCCGAGGCGTGATGACCACCAAGCCGGGGGTCAAGCTCGCCGTGGTCCGCGAAGTGCTGCCCGAGCATGATCACATCGCCGTGGTGGGTGATAACCGCAAGCTGGTGATCTTTGCGCTGTCCGAAATGCCGATTTTGGCGAAAGGTCAGGGCGTGACGCTGCAGCGCTACCGCGACGGCGGGCTGGCCGATGCGGTGACGCTGAAGCTGGAAGATGGGTTAAGTTGGGCGATGGGCGGTGACACGGGGCGGACGCGGACGGAGAAGGACGTGGCGTTGTGGAAGGTGGCGCGCGGGGCTGCGGGTAGGATGCCGCCGACCGGGTTTCCTAGGGATAATCGGTTTTAGCATGCCAAAGGGTGGGCGGGTCTACATTATGACCAATAGCCCGCACGGGACGCTTTACACGGGTGTTACGGCAGACTTGCCAGCGCGGATTGAGCAACATCGTGAAGGTAGCGGTTCTGCCTTTTGTGCCGAACACGGTCTGACTTGTTTAGTCTACGTCGAGCGCCACGAAGATATCCGCGACGCGATTTCGCGTGAAAAAGCGATCAAGAAATGGAAACGCTTGTGGAAACTGCGGGTGATTTGCGAGCTTAATCCCGATTGGCGTGACCTATGGGAAGACATCAACAATTGATCAACAAATGATCGTCACCCCTGCGCAGGCAGGGGCCTATCCATGGCTATTCGAGAAGTTGGGCAGGCGGTGGCACGCAGTGGTAAGCTTTTCGATTTATGATAGTCGGATAGGCCCCTGCCTGCGCAGGGGTGACGGGTGTTTTATAGGTGTTGTGCGAGCAGTTGGTCGATGCGTTCCCGGTCAGGAAACCCCTCTGCCACCCACTGCGCTTCGACCGCCTGAAGGATCCGCGCCACTTCCGGTCCGGCCTTGATCCCGCGCGCGACTATTTCGCCGCCTTTGAGGGGGAAAATGGGGTTGCTCCAGCCGGTGAGCGGGGCGATATCGGTGCCGGTCAGCAGCAGCCGGTCGAGTGCTTGTTCCATGCCGAGGCGGTAGGCGAGGGCGCGGGCGTGTTGAGCCTTCCCGGCACGGGGAGGGGGACCATCCGCAGGATGGTGGTGGGGGCTTTCGTCTTGGCGCGACGTCGCTGAGGTTGCGCCCAGTGGAGAGTCCCCACCACCAGCTGCGCTGGTCCCCCTCCCCGTGCCGGGGAGGATTTCGCGCCCGGCCGCGCTTATCAGCCGTTTTTTCTGCGCACCCGACAGGCGGAACCTTGCCGCGACTTGCCCGGCCAGTTCGGCATCGGCGGGCAACAGCGCCGCCAAACGCCGGATCGCATCGGGCGCCACATCCTGCCGCTGCTCCTGCGCCACGAGCGCGGCGAGCTGGAACGGATCGGCTTCGGGCAAGATCACCCCCAGCACGCGCAGCTCCGCCATCCGCGCCACAGTGGGCGCAGGATCGGGCAGGGCGAGGAGGTTGAAGATTTCCATCCCTACCCGCTCACGCGACAGACCTTTGAGTGTCGCGGCAAGCTCTGCACAGGCATTTTCCGAAGCCGTATCAGCATGCTGTGAACCAAACCTTGCCTGAAACCGGAAATAGCGCAGGATCCGCAAATGATCTTCACGGATGCGCTGTTCGGCATCGCCAATGAACCGCACCCGCCGCGCTTTCAGATCGTCCAGTCCGCCGAAATAGTCGAAAACCTCCCCCGTAGCCGGATCGGCATACAGCGCATTGATGGTGAAATCGCGCCTTGCCGCGTCGTCCTGCCACTCGCTGGCAAAGGCGACCGTGGCGCGGCGGCCATCGGTGGCAACGTCATGGCGCAGCGTGGTGATCTCCACCGGGCCGCCTTTCAGCGGCGCGGTGACGGTGCCGTGATCGATCCCGGTGGGAATGACGCGGATGCCCGCAGCTTTCAGCCGCCGCATCACCTCGCGCGGCTCGATCGGCGTGGCGATGTCGATATCCTTGACCGCGATCCCCAGCAGCGTGTCGCGCACCGCGCCGCCGACATAGCGGGCATTGCCGGGCCCCAGCACCTTGACCAGTGCAGTCAAGTCCGCGCGCTTGGTCCATTCGGCGGGGGGAAGCACCCTACCCATGCCAATCAATCCGCCGCGCCAGATTGGCGATGATAGCTGCGGTGACGCCCCAGATGCGATGCTGTTGCCACATGATCTCGATGTAGCGCCTCTGTCGTCCTTGCCAATAGGCCGACTGATGCTGGTGATTGGCGGCATCGAACACGAAATCGACCGGCGCCTCGAACCAGGCGGCGACTTCGGTAGGGTTGGGGTAGAGCAGCAGATCGGGCGGGACCACGGCGAGGACTGGGGTGATCGCATAGCCCGACCCGCTCCGGTAGATATCGCTCGGGCCGATTACCTTCACGTCGCCTTCGTGAATCCCCAGCTCCTCATGGGCCTCGCGCAGGGCGGCTTCGACCGCGGTTTCGCCGGGATCGATCTTGCCGCCGGGAAAGGCGACTT
Organism: Novosphingobium sp.; assembly: GCA_031419035.1. Lineage (GTDB taxonomy): Bacteria > Pseudomonadota > Alphaproteobacteria > Sphingomonadales > Sphingomonadaceae > Novosphingobium. The sequence goes on from JANOKC010000078.1 coordinate 3,320, forward strand.
GCCCCGGGTGCGAGCGCATATTGGACGGGCGGTGGATCAGCAGGAAGCCGGGCCGCTCACGCTCGGTAACAGCGACAAGGACCGCCGCTGCGCGCAATTGGCTGGCGGCGTCTTCGGTCTCGTCATGTAAATCATGGAGGTCGAGCGCGTGGCCTTCTGCGTGGAGGCGATGGAGGCGCTTGGCCAGCACACTCATGCCGGCACCAACGCAAAGCGCGTGCCCTGGCTGGTCACGGCCAGATCATCGTCCGCCAATGCGATCAGCTGGAGATAGGTGCTGCGGTTGAGCCGTGCCTCGGTGCCCTGGCGCACGGCGAGATAGATGGCAGGCGTATCGGCATTACCGCGCGCTGTAATCGGGTGGTCAGGCCCAGCGATCACCAGATCGTCGGTGTTGGTCCGCAGCGCCAACGCATCGCCTTGCTGCACGACATCGACCGCTATAAAGGCCGCATCCTCCACCTCGATCGAGAGGCGTTCATGCGGGGTGACCAGCCAGTGCTGCCCCGCTTCGTCTCGCGTCAGCAGGCCGGCAAACGCGCGGACCATCGCGGGACGCTTGATTTCTCCGCCGTCATGGAACCAGCGCCCATCAGCCGCGATCCGCATCAGGCTGTCGCCGCTATGAACAGGCGCCCATTGATCGACCGGCGGCAATTCGCGTGCTTCGACCAGCGCTACAATCTGTGCCAGCGAAAGTCCAGTCAGGTTTGGCGGCGGCTCATAGGGCATGGTCTAGCCCTGCCAGAAGCGTTTACTTACGCCAAGGGCCGAGCATGCCTTCGCGGGGGAGGACGGCGGCGTTGTCGGTGCGGGCCAGCAGGCGGCGTTGTTCGAACGGACCGGGCAGGCTCCATCCGCCGGTATGCGCGTTAGAGAACCCGAAAAACCGCTCGTAATATTCAGGATCGCCGATCATCATCTGCGGCAGCGGCGCTTCGGGACTGAGCGCGCCAAGGCTGGCCAGCATCAAAGCTTTGCCATAGCCCTTGCCCTGATGCTCGGGCAGCACCGCGACTGGCCCGACCATGATGACCGGGTGAGCGCGGCCAGCTGGATCGGTGAGAGCAACCGGCCAGCACTGGACCGTCCCGACCAGTTGATCGGCGCTGTCGAGCGCGGCAAAGCTTAGTGCGGGGAGCCAGTCCATCCCCTCGCGCACCTTGTAAGACGTGCGGGTGTGGCGGGTCGGCTCGAACGCGTGGTCGAGCAAATCCTCGATCAGGGCGGGATCGACATTATCGAGCGGGATCAGCTTGGTCTGGGCAGTCATAGCGCCGCGCCGATAGGGTGACCCCGCGCCCTTGTCGATGGAAAACCCTAATTGCGTTGGGCACTTTGGGCGGAAAGCCGCAGCAGCCGGGCATTGTCGCCATCTTCAAGCACCCAGATCGCGCCGTCCCCGGCCTGAACTATCTCGCGAATCCGGTTACCCAGCGGCAGGCGCTCGATCTCGCGCGCGGTCTCTCCCTCGATGGCGACGCGGACCAGCCCGCCGCTGCCGAGCCCGGCGATGATCGCCTGACCGCGCCACTCTGGGAACATCGCGCCCGAATAAAAGATGAAGTCGCCCGGTGCGATCACCGGGTTCCAGCTGATCGCCGGCGCGGCAAATTCGGGCCGGGTGCCGTGGCGCGGGATCGGCTTGCCGTCATAATGATCGCCGTTCGAGACCAGCGGCCACCCGTAATTCTGGCCCGGCTTTACCAGATTGAGCTCGTCCCCGCCGGCGGGGCCATGTTCCAGATCCCATAGCCGTCCCTGCGCATCGAACTTGAGGCCAAGGACATTGCGGTGCCCTAGCGACCACACCTGCGCTGCGATACCGCCCTGCGCCTCGAACGGATTACCTGGGGCAGGGGCGCCATCTGGGAGCAGACGGATCACCTTGCCAAGGTTCTGCGCCATATCCTGCGCAGGCGTAAACTTTTGCCGATCACCTGAGGAGATGAACAGATATTTGCCATCGGGCGAGAAGGCGATCCGGTGCGAATAGTGCCCTTCGCCGGTGACTTTGGGGGATTGCCGCCAGATCACCTGTAGGCCGAGCAGTTGGGGTGTGGGCTGCGTCAGATCAAGCTTTGCCCGGGCAACCGCTGCACCGCGGGTGTCACCAGTGCCAGCTTCGGCATAGCTAAGGTAAACCATCCCGCTGGTTGCAAAATCAGGGGCAGGAGCCACATCACCCAGCCCGCCCTGGCCAGCATAGTCGACCGCGGGGACGCCGGTGACGTCGAGTGGCGCGCTGCCTTGCTTCCATAGCTTGAGCTTGCCGCCCTGCTCGGCAATCAGTGCGTAAGACGTGCCGGGCAGGAAGGCCATTGCCCAAGGTTCGTCAAACCGGGCCATTTCGGTCACTGCCATGGGCAAGGCGGTCAGCGCAGCTTTGCTTTCCCCAGATTGCACCGGGCTGCAGCTTGCGACGAGAAGGGCGAGGGGCGATAGGGCGATGAGCCAGCGGGATCTGAACATGCCAGCGAAGATGCCGATCTTTTTCCAGAATGCCAAGGCCTTTACCCGGCCTTTGATCATCGGCGTCGATGAGGCTGGACGCGGGCCGTTGGCGGGGCCGGTAGTAGCTGCCGCAGTGGTGCTAGGGGTGGGCAGACCGGACGGGATCGACGATTCCAAAAAGCTTACAGCCAAGCGCCGCGCCATCCTCGAACCGGCGATCAAGGCCAGTTGCCACTGGGCGATAGGCGTGGTCGAGGCCGACGAGATTGACCGGATCAATATTTTTGCGGCGACCATGCAGGCGATGACATTGGCGGTCCAATCCCTCTGCGAGCAACTGGGAACTGCGCCGGATGAAGTGCTGATCGACGGCAATATGACCCCGCATGGCCGCCAGCCCAGGTGGATCTGGCCAGCCCGCGCGATCATCGGCGGCGATGCGCTGGAGCCTTGCATTTCCGCCGCCTCGATCCTTGCCAAAGAACACCGCGACCGGTTGATGCGCAGCCTTGCGCTGGATCATCCGCATTACGGGTGGGACCGCAATGCGGGCTACGGTACCGCGCAGCACTTGGCAGCGCTGCAGGAATATGGTCCAACGCCCCATCACCGCCGCAGCTTTGCGCCGGTGGCCAGAGCGGAGCTTGCCCTATGAGTGGATTTACCGACGCGGATGTCACCGATCAGTCCGGAAAGTGCTTCATCGTCACGGGCGCCAATACCGGGTTGGGCTTTGAAGCGGCGCGGGTGCTGGCTGCCAAAGGCGCGCGGGTTCTGCTGGCCTGTCGCAGCAAGGACAAGGCCGAAGCCGCGATGGCGCAGATCGGGCGGGAAACCTCGGGCGCTGATCTGGCGTTCCTGCCGCTCGATCAGGCGGATATTGCGAGCATCTGGGCAGCGGCTGAGCTGGTGGACAAGGAACCACGACTTGACGTGCTGCTCAACAATGCCGGAGTTATGGTCCCGCCGCTCATGCGCACAGCGCAAGGGTTTGAGCTGCAGTTCGGGGTCAATCACCTGGGCTGCTTTGCGCTGACTTCGCTGTTATTGCCCAAGCTGGCCAAGACACCGGGATCGCGTGTGGTCATCACGGCCAGCCTGGCCCATAACACCGGAAATCTGGCGTGGGACGATCTGAACGCCGAAAAAAATTACAATCGCAACAAGCGCTATTCCGACAGCAAGCTAGCCAATTTGTTGTTTTTGCTGGAACTGGACCGCCGCCTGCGCGCTGCAAGTTCTCCGGTAATGGCTGTTGCCTGCCACCCCGGCGTCGCTGCAACCGAATTAGCGCGCCATGCTGGCCCGTTTCGGTTTGCGATGCCGCTAGTTGGCCTGCTCCTCAACACTGCCGCCAAGGGCGCATGGCCCGCGCTTCAAGCAGCGTGTGCGCCTGATGTGCAGCCGGGCGATTATTTCGGTCCGCAGGGGCTGGCAGAGCTACGCGGGGCTTCTGGCAAAGCGCGGCGCAACCGCATGGCGAGCAATCCCGAGCTTTCTCGCAGGCTCTGGGATGTGTCTGTTCAGATGACCGGAATTGATCCAGGCCTGCCGCCAGCTTGAGCCTCAGCAAATTATTTTTTGGTCCGGAGTCCGCAAAGACACACCACAGCATATAGAGTCTTGGGCGAATCCAGAGACTCTATATGCTGTGTTGTCCCCGTTTCGTTCGCCTTGCGGTTACCGCCTGTTAACCATGAATCGCTAGGATTCCCGGGGAGTCGCTGCTTGACGGCGGACTCCATATGACTCACCCTAAGGGTCAATCTAGGGGATTGGACGCAGCGATATGGGACAAATGCTGATAGGCGAGAAGGCGCGGCTGCGCCCGGCCAAGGAAGTTGTGCATATTGATTTGCCGCTCGGGCAGATCATTCCGGGCGATTGCGTTGCGGCGATGCGCAGCCTGCCTGATGCCAGCGTCGACATGGTATTCGCCGATCCGCCCTATAATCTCCAGCTCGGCGGTGATCTGGCGCGGCCCGATGGCAGCCATGTGGATGCGGTGACTGACGCCTGGGACAAGTTTGACAGCTTCGCCACCTATGACAAATTCACCCGCGAATGGTTGACCGAGGCGCGCCGGGTGCTCAAGCCCAATGGCTCGCTGTGGGTGATCGGCAGCTATCACAATATCTTCCGCGTCGGCGCGATCCTACAGGATCTGGGGTTCTGGATCCTCAACGATATCGTCTGGCGCAAGGCCAATCCGATGCCCAATTTCAAGGGCACCCGCTTTACCAACGCCCATGAAACGCTGATCTGGGCTTCGCAGGGTGAAAAGAGCCGCTATACTTTTAACTACCGTGTTATGAAGACATTAAACGACGAACTTCAGATGCGATCTGATTGGGTTCTGCCGATCTGCGGCGGGCAGGAGCGGTTGAAGCGCGGCGGGGTGAAGGCCCATCCGACCCAAAAGCCTGAGGCGCTGCTTTACCGCGTCATGCTGGCCACCACCAACAAGGGTGATGTCATCCTTGATCCGTTCTTCGGCACCGGCACCACCGGCGCGGTCGCCAAGCGGTTGGGGCGCGAGTGGATCGGCTGCGAGAAAGAGGACATCTACCGCGAAGTGGCAATGGAGCGGATTGAACTGGCTCTGCCGCTCGATGAAAGCGCGCTGACTACGATGCAGGTCGGCAAGTCCGCCCCCAAGGTCGCGTTTGGCCAACTGGTCGAAACCGGCTGGATCGCGCCCGGATCGCTGGTTTGGGACAAGAAGCGGCGGATCACGGCGAGCGTCCGCGCAGATGGCTCGCTGCTATCCGGTGCAGACTGCGGTTCGATCCACGGCCTTGGTGCAAAATTGCAAGCCGCGCCATCGTGCAACGGCTGGACCTTCTGGCACATCGAACATGAGGGTGAATTGAAACCACTCGACGCAATCCGCCAGCTCTATCTGTTGTCGACCGAGCCTTGACCGATACACTCTACCTCCGCCCGATTGCCCTGGCTGACTCGCCCCAGAGCGAGGAGGGCGAGGCGGTTCGGCTGGCGGGCGGGATGATCTATGCCAGCCGGTTCGCGCTGATTATTCGCCGCGATGGGCAGATTGTGCAGCGCAGCCGCGTTGCGGCACCCGATATGGAAGATGCGCTGGCACGTTTGCCGGATGTTCTGATCGATGAGGGCCGCGCCCAGTGGGCCGGGCTCAAGGCCAGCCATGCACCACTGCAATTGGGCACCCGCACGGTGCGGCTCGATCAGACCCAGATCATGGGTATCCTGAATGTCACGCCCGACAGTTTTTCGGATGGGGGCAAGTTCCTCGACGATCCCGCAGAGGCCCATACCCAAGCGGCAGATATGGTCGAAGCAGGAGCCGCGATCATCGACGTTGGCGGGGAATCGACCCGGCCCGGTGCCGCCGCGGTGTGGGAAGGCGACGAGCTCATGCGCGTCATTCCCGCAGTTGAGCGGCTGGCCGCGATGGGCGCTGCGATCAGCATCGACACGCGCCGCCCGGCGGTGATGGAGGCCGCGAAGGCCGCAGGCGCGCATATAATCAACGATGTTTCGGCCCTGCGCCACGATCCGCGCAGCCTGGAGTTCGCGGCCCGCGCAGGCGTGCCCGTGGTGCTGATGCATGCGCCGGGCGAAGGCGAGGATTTGCACAGCGGCGGCGATTACCGCGATGTTGTGCTTGATGTGTTCGATTGGCTACGCGATCGCCGTGATGCCGCAATCGCGGCGGGCATAGCGCCAGAGCGGATCATCCTCGATCCCGGGGTTGGCTTTGGCAAGACGCTGGCCGACAATCTTACGCTGCTGAACGGCTTGTCGCTGTTTCATGCACTAGGCCAGCCGCTGCTGGTCGGTGCGAGCCGCAAGCGGATGATCGGCGCTTTGTCAAACGAGGCTCCCGCGCATCAGCGGCTGGGCGGATCGATCCTGCTGGCGGCCAAGGCGTTTGATGCAGGCGTCCAGCTGGTGCGAGTTCATGATGTGGCCGAGACGGTCCAGGCGCTGCATGTGTGGCGCGGTTTGCGCGATGCGGCGCTGACCGATTTTGGGCAGTTGCCGGCAGGTTAAGCCGCGCTGTCGAGGCCCAGTTCACTGAGCTTGCGATAAAGCGTTGAGCGGCCGATCCCGAGGCGGCGGGCGACTTCTGTCATCCGTCCGCGATAGTGCCCGATGGCGAGGCGGATCACATCAGCCTCAATCTCTTCCAGCGGGCGCAGATTGCCGTCGGTGGTATAGAGCATCACGCCCACGCCTTCCTGCACCGATTGGCCGGGCACATGATTACCATCGCCAAACAGGTCGGACAGCTGGGGAAAGTCATCTGCGGTCAGCGCGTCGCCATCACAGAACACAGCGGCGCGGAACAATACGGCCTGCAGCTGGCGGACATTGCCTGGCCAGTCATAGGCGGCCAGCAGCGACAAGGCGCTGTCGGTGATCCCCAGCGGACGCAGGCCCGGCTGTTCGCCAATACGGGTCAGGAAATAGCGGGCGAGCGCAGCAAGATCTCCGGTCCGTTCCCGCAAGGGGGGCAGGCTGACATGGACGCCGCTGATCGCTGCGTGCAGTTCGGGCATGAAGTGACCAGCCGCAACCAGATCACGCAAAGGAAAGTTGCTGGCCGCGATCAGCCGGACATCAACCCGAAAGCTGTGGCGCGCACCGATCGGGCGGACATCGCCGCGCAGCAGCGAATCGAGCAGTCGCTCTTGAACATTCAGGGGCAGGCGATCGATCTCGTCCAGTGCCAGCGTGCCGCCATCGGCATGTTGCAGCGCGCCGATATGGCGATCGAAAGCCCCTGGGAACGCGCCTTTCTCGTGGCCGAACAGCAGCGATTCGACTGAATGGGCGGGAATGCCGCCGATATTGACCAGTCGGATCGGAGCTTTTGAACGCGGGCTGGCAGCGTGCATCGCGCGGATCAGCATTTCCTTGCCGGTGCCGCTTTCGCCCTCGATCAGAACGGGTGTGTGATTGCGTGCTGCTTTGGCAGCTATTGCCAGCGCGGTGCGAAAAGTGGGAGCCGCACCGATCATCGCATCGAAATCGAGCGTTGCGTGCATCTTTTCGGTCATCGGCATCAGCTCGTCACGCGGTGCTTCGCGGGTCGTTGCTGCGCGCAAGGCTTGCATCAACCGGTCAGGCGCGACGGGTTTGACCAGATAGTCCGTTGCCCCGGCGCGCATGGCTTCCACTGCCAGCAACGGTGATGCGCTGGTGGTGAGCATCAGGATCGGCAGCGCGGGGCGGCGGCTCTTGAGCTCGGCAATCAGCGTACAGGCATCATCACCGGGTACCCATTGATCAAGCACGATGGCAGCCAGCTGCATGCCTTGGCGGGTGCCCAAAGTCGCAATCGCGGTCTCTGAATCGCGCACGACCAGCGTCCGCCACCCTTCACGGGCAGCCAATGCCGTGATGAGACGGCATTGCGCCGGTTCATCATCTATCAGCATCAGCAGGCGCTGTTCGAGTTCCGCCATTATATCCCGTTCGACCCCCAATTGTGTCGAGCCTGCCATAGCGCCGAGGGGTAAAGACCGAATTAAGCCTAGTGATTTGTCTAATCTGGCGGCTTGGCACTTGAGCATGGCGACTTGCGGCGATAGAGGCTCGGTTTGAGACAAACCTATTGGATGCGGGGATCGCGCTATGGCTTCGGACAATGACATGAAGGCGGCAGAATCGACCTATTCGGGCTTTATCAGCCTGATCAAGGTTACAGTTCCTGTGATCGCAATCATCACCGCCTTCGTTATCCTGATGATTTCCTGATCTCGGGATGGGTGAGGTGCAGCGCATCGCGGTTCTGAAGGAACGCGCGAACGGGGAGCAGCGCGTTGCTGCGACTCCCGAAACGGTCAAGAAATTCATAGCTTTGGGCGCATCGGTTGCGGTGGAAGAGGGCGCGGGCGCAGGGGCGTCAATCCTCGACGCTGAATATTCTGCTGCCGGAGCTGAAGTGGTAAAAGCCGCTACCGCTGTTAAAGGCGCAGACATCGTGTTGGGCGTGCAAGGGCCGGACGCCAAGCTTCTGAAGGGTGCAAAACCGGGCGCATGGGTGGTCGCGGGGCTTGATCCTTTCGTCCAGCGCACCCGGATTGATGAATATGCTGCCGCCGGGCTTGAAGCGCTGGCGATGGAATTCATGCCGCGGATTACCCGAGCGCAATCGATGGATATTCTCTCCAGCCAGTCGAATTTGTCTGGTTACAAGGCGGTGATCGCTGCAGCCGATGCCTATGGCCGGGCCTTCCCGATGATGATGACTGCGGCTGGCACGATCAGCGCGACCAAGGCCTTCGTGATGGGCGTGGGGGTTGCGGGCTTGCAAGCCATCGCCACCGCGCGGCGTCTGGGCGCGCAGGTTTCGGCCACGGACGTCCGCTCGGCCACGAAAGAGCAGATCATGTCGCTCGGTGCCAAGCCGATCTTTGTGGAGAATGTCGCCGGGATCGAAGGCGAAGGCGCGGGCGGCTATGCCACCGAAATGTCCGACGAATACAAGGCGGCGCAGGCTGAACTGGTTTCCAGCCACATCGCCAAGCAGGACATCGTCATCACCACCGCGCTGATCCCCGGCCGCGCAGCACCGCGTCTGATCACCGACGCGCAGATCGCAACGATGAAGCCGGGCAGCGTGATCTTTGATCTGGCGGTGGCACAGGGCGGTAATGTCGAAGGCTCGAAGCCGGATGAAATGGTCGTGCGCCACGGCGTCAAGATCATCGGTTATTCGAACACCCCGGCGCATCTGGCGGCAGACGCCTCGGCGCTGTTCTCGCGCAATCTGTATAATTTCCTGAGCGCGTTCTGGGACAAGGAGGCGGGAAAGCCGGTGCTGGATGAGGAAATCGGCGACGCGGTGCGGTTGACCTTGGGCGGGAAAATTGTGAGCGAGAGGTTACTGGGGTGAGGGTGACTGGCCAAGAGCCTCCCCGGAACGGGGAGGGGGACCACGCGAAGCGTGGTGGTGGGGACTCTCCTCCCGCACAGCGCCCGATTGTATACCGGGCGCGCCAGCTTCGTCGCGAGCAATCACTGCCCGAGCGGATGCTCTGGCAGGCGCTTCGAGTGCGACCTGAAGGTCTGAAGTTTCGCCGCCAGCATCCTGTTGGCCCCTATGTCGTTGATTTCTTCTGTCTCTCGCACCGCATGGTAGTGGAAGTAGATGGCGTTGTTCACGACATGGGCGATCGTGCGGCCAAAGACGTGGAACGCGACAAGTTTTTGAAAGAAAACGGGTACAGGGTTTTGCGGGTCTCAGCGCAGCGCGTAATGGCGGATGCAGTCGGCACTGCCGAAGCAATCGCTGCGCGCGCGGTGAGCCCCCACCACCGTCCTGCGGACGGTCCCCCTCCCCGTGCCGGGGAGGCTCAATAGTATGGATTTCATCTCAATCCTCTCGATCTTCGTGATGGCCTGCTTTGTGGGCTATTACGTCGTCTGGTCGGTCACTCCGGCGCTGCATACGCCGTTGATGGCGGTGACCAATGCGATCTCGTCGGTGATTATCGTTGGCGCGTTGATTGCCTCTGCTGCGGCGGGATCGGCCTCGTCCAAGTGGCTCGGGCTGCTGGCGGTAGTGCTGGCCAGCGTCAATATTTTCGGCGGGTTTGCGGTGACGGCGCGGATGCTGGCCATGTATAAAAAGAAGGATCGCTGAAGCCCATGTTGCACGCGATCCCTGATTGGGCGCTTATCGCCTATCTGTTGTCCGGCGTAGCCTTCATCTATGCGCTGCGCGGCCTGTCCTCGCCCGCATCATCGCGCAAGGGCAACCGCTTTGGTATGGCCGGCATGGCGCTGGCGGTGGTGACGACGCTGGCAGTATCGGCTCCGATCCCGCCGGGCAATTATCTGCCTCAGCCGTCTCCCGATGATCTGGTGACGCTGGGCCAGATCATTGCCGCTATTGCGCTGGGCGGTAGCATCGGCTGGATCATCGCGCGGCGGATCAAGATGACCGATATGCCGCAGCTGGTGGCAGCGTTCCACAGCCTGGTCGGGCTTGCGGCGGTTTTGGTGGGCTGGGCGGCTTACCTGAACCCCGAGGCTTTCGGGATCGCGGGCGCGGATGGCATGATCGATCCGGTCAGCCGGGTGGAGATGGGCCTTGGCATCGCGATCGGTGCGATCACTTTCTCGGGCTCGATCATCGCTTTCCTGAAACTCGCGGGCAAGATGAGCGGCGCGCCGATCATGCTGCCGGGGCGGCATGTCATCAATCTGGGCACGCTGGCTGCGATAATCGCGCTGACCGGATATTTCACCCTCGACCAGTCGCTGTGGGTAATCGCTACGGTCACCGCACTCGCCTTCCTGATTGGCTTCCTGCTGATCATCCCGATCGGCGGGGCGGATATGCCGGTGGTCGTCTCGATGCTCAACAGCTACTCGGGCTGGGCGGCGGCGGCGATGGGCTTTACGCTGCATAATACCGCGATGATCATCACCGGGGCGCTGGTCGGATCATCGGGTGCGATCCTCTCCTACATCATGTGCAAGGCGATGAACCGCAGCTTCATCTCGGTCATCGCGGGCGGGTTCGGGGTCGATCCCTCGGCAGTTAGCGGCGAGGCCAAGGAGCAGCGTCCGTGGAAGCGCGGATCGGCAGAAGACGCAGCCTTCCTGCTGGGCGAGGCCGAGCAGGTCATCATCATTCCGGGCTATGGCATGGCCGTGGCGCAAGCCCAGCACGTGCTGCGCGAGATGGGCGATCAGCTCAAAGCCAAGGGCGTCCGGGTCAAATATGCGATTCATCCGGTTGCGGGGCGGATGCCCGGCCACATGAACGTGCTGTTGGCCGAAGCCAATGTCCCCTATGATGAGGTGTTCGAACTGGAGGACATCAACGGCGAGTTCGCCCAGACCGATGTGGCCTTCATCATCGGCGCCAACGATGTGGTCAATCCGGCGGCCAAGACCGACAAGACCAGCCCCATCTATGGCATGCCGGTGTTCGATGTCGAGAAGGCCAAGACCATCATGTTCATCAAGCGCAGCATGGGCGGGGTCGGCTATGCGGGCGTTGACAATGATGTGTTCTATATGGACCAGACCATGATGCTGCTGGCCGATGCCAAGAAGATGGTTGAGGATATCGTCAAGGCGCTGGCGCATTAACAGGCGGCCCGGGGGCAGGTTCTGCCCGCTCCTCTGGCTCATAGCGTTGGCCGTGAATATCTTCGACCTCTTGCCACATTGGATAAACAAAAGCCGCGCCGATCATCGCGGCTAGTGCCAGTGCCAGAATCCACATCCAGTCCAGTTGGCCAACAATGAATGGCACGAGGACCGCGGGACCGATCAAAAACCACGGGGCATTCAGCACATAGCCAAGGATGGCTTGCTGCCGCTCGGTGATGTAGTAGCGATCGCCGTCCCGCGCGTCGAGATTTAGCAGGGTCTTGAGCGTCGTAGCGTATATGATCGCATTCCCGGCCTCATCGAAGTCCAGGTATTCCTGCCGACGGAACAGATTTGTTCCGAATTTCGAGAACGAGATGCGGGGAATCGCCAAGCGTGGAAGGTGCAATTTGCGTTTTTTGGGCGCATCCTGCCTTTCAACGACGAGAAGTCCGTCTCGTTCGATGATTTCATAGTCCGGTTTCGGCGGGTTGCTCATGCCGCAACTGTAAACCATGCTGCCAAGTGTGCAAGATTGGCCGCTTCTCATTGCGGGTTAAGCTTGTCAGTGATAGCGGACCGAGTCGAATTGAGGGAGTTTCCATGCAACGGGCCGTTATCCTTACTGTGCTTTTAAGCGCCGCCTGCGCACCCTCCAAACTCGCCTACGGTCAGGTCAAAAGCGCAATGGTCGATGCCGGGCTGTCGGATGCCAATGCCGCCTGTATGGCGAGCCGGATGACCGACCGGCTCAGCATTGGCCAGTTGCAAAAGCTCAAGGCGCTTAAGGGTGAGAAGCGCTCGCTGTGGGACTATGTCAGCGCCGTGCGCCGGGTGGGGGATACTGAGGCAATCGAAGTTACCGCCAGTTCGGCCGCGCTGTGTGCCAGCGGACTGGCACCGGAGAAGCGCTGATCGTCGTCCCCGGTCAAGCCGGGGATGACGATGATTGACTTACACTGATGTAAGCGCTTCACTCGTGGCATGATGACCAGAACCAGATTCTTCGCCGCAGCGCTGCTGCTCAGTGCCTTCCCGCTTCATGCCAAAACGATTGAGGTTGCCGCGGGACAGGACGCGCAGACCCGGCTGCAGGAGGCGCTGATCCTTGCCCAGCCGGGTGATGTGGTGAAGCTGGCGGCGGGGCGCTTTTCGCTCACCGATGGCCTCTCGCTCGACGTCAATGGCGTGATCCTGCGCGGCGCGGGGATGGAGGCAACTGTGCTCGACTTCACGGGCCAGATGGGCGCTGGCGAAGGCCTGCTGGTAACATCAGACGATGTTACCCTGCGCGATTTCGCGGTCGAGAACACCAAGGGCGACGGGATCAAGAGCAAAGGCGCGGACAACATCGTCTATTACCGCCTGCGCGTAACCTGGACCGGCGGGCCGAAGGAGAGCAACGGCGCTTATGGGATCTATCCGGTCGAAAGCAGCGGGGTGCTGGTCGATGGCTGCAAAGTCTCGGGCGCTTCAGATGCAGGGATCTATGTTGGGCAGAGTGCCGGGATCACGGTCCGCAATTCGGTAGCCGAAGGCAACGTCGCCGGGATCGAGATTGAGAACAGCCGCAATGCACGGGTCACGCGCAATTACGTGACCCGCAACACCGGGGGCATTCTGATATTCGATCTGCCCAACTTGCCCCGAATGGGCGGGGGCAACGTCCTCGTCGAGGACAATCTCGTGATTGCCAACGACACACCCAATTTTGCGCCGAAGGGCAACATCGTGGCAAGCGTTCCAAGCGGCACCGGCATTATGATCATGGCGAATGATGACGTCAGGATCCGCGACAATACACTGAGCGGGCATTACACCGCCCAGATCATGGTGGTGACCTATCCGAACGCCTTCAAGGATCCGCGCTACAACCCCTATCCGCGGCAGGTTCAGATCGGTGACAACGAGTTTAGCACCGGCAACCAGAACCGCGATTCTCTGGGACGCTTGCCTGCTGACCCTTACCCTGCAGGGGCATTTCCGCAGGTGTTGTGGGACGGTCTTGGCGGAGCGCAAGTGTTCAGGCCCGGCGCAGGCCTGACTGCGATCAACCTCAATCTCCCCAAGCAGGGCGCGGGACTCGATCAGGCCAAGCCGCAGCCGTTCGATTTGCCACAGTACACAGGAGTTCCGCCACTGACCGCCTATGTCGGGGCTCCGGCTGCATTGGATAACCGGATCACGCCATGAGGCTGCTCACCGCCGCGTTGTTGCTGGCCGGAGCGGCGGTGGCTGCGGCGCAAGCGTCGCCGCCGGTGGCGGTCAATGGTGCGGCAGTTTTGGGCGATGGTTTTCCGGCCAAGCTGTCCGAGTTCGGCTTTTTCGCCGATCCCGCTGCGCAGGCCCCTGCCACTGGGGTAACGCCATATCGGCTCAACACGCCGCTGTGGTCTGATGGATCAGAGAAGCTGCGGTTCGTTTATGTGCCACCGGGCAAAAAGGCGCTCGCCAATGGCGACGGTTTGCTTAATCTCCCGGTCGGGTCGGCGCTGATCAAGACCTTCAAGCTCGAAGGCCGCCTGATCGAGACCCGGGTGCTGCTGCACCGCGCCGATGGCTGGGTCGCGCTGCCCTATCAGTGGAACCCTGAGCAGACCGACGCCAAGCTGGTGCTGGCCGGAGCGCGGCTCGATGCGCGAACCCCGGCGGGGGAGGCGATCTCCTATGCCATCCCCAACAAGAACCAGTGCAAGGAATGCCATGCCCTGGGCGGCGAAGTGACCCCGATCGGGCCCAAGGCGCGCAACCTTTCGGCCAGCTGGCTGACCGCGCTGCACCGCGCCGGGCGGCTCGATGCCGTGCCAGCGGTTACCCGCCGGGTGCCGCTGTGGGAAGCGCGCGACAAAGTTCCGCTGGCCGATGCCGCGCGCGGCTATCTCGATGTCAATTGCGCCCATTGCCACAATCCGCGAAGTTCAGCCTCTAACTCGGGCCTCGATTTGCGGTGGGAACAGTCCGATCCGATCAGTTACGGGATCGGCAAGCGCCCGGTTGCGGCCGGGCGCGGATCGGGCAATCTGGACTTTGACATTGTGCCGGGTGATCCGCAGCATTCGATCCTGCTCTACCGGATGGGCAGCCTGGAGGGCGGCATTTCGATGCCCGAATTGGGCCGATCCAGCCTTGATCCTGATGGGCTGAATATTGTGACCCGCTGGGTCAGGGAGATGAAGTGATGAAACGATTGGTCAAATGGCTGGCGGCGATAGCGCTGGTTCTGGGCGTCGCTTTCCTGCTGCTGCGTACGCCAGACACCGATCCAGCGGTGATGCGCGCCAAATATGGCGGCGCGCCGTCGCAGTTTGTCGATCTGGGAAACGGGCTGACAGTCCACTTGCGCGATGAAGGCCCGCGCGATGCCCCAGTTATCGTGCTGCTGCATGGCTCCAATGATGATCTCCACACCTGGGATGCCTGGACCGATATGCTGAAGGGGCAATTTCGCATCGTCCGGTTTGATCAGATCGGTCACGGACTGACCGGGCCAAATCCAAGCGGCGCGTATGACCTGGCTGCGTTTGAGGCGACCATCAATCAGGTCACATCCAAGCTGGGCATCCAACGCTTTACGCTGGCGGGCAATTCGATGGGCGGAGGGATTGCGGTAAGCTATGCGCTGAACCACCCTGACCGGCTCGAAAAGCTGGTGCTGGTCGATGCCGGCGGCGCGCCCAAGGCCAATCCAACTCCGGGCAATATCGCCTTCAAGCTGGCCGCTTTGCCGGGGGTCAATCGGTTGATGCGCTGGATCACGCCGCGCAGCCTGGTTGAGCGGAGTCTGCGCCAAAGCGTGACCAATCAAGCCTTCATCACCACCGCCACGGTTGATCGCTATTGGGAGCTGCTGCGCTTTCCGGGTAACCGCGATGCCACGATCGCCCGGTTTGGCCAAAAGCGCGAGAGCTTTGATCCGGCCCGGCTGGCCACGCTCAAGCTGCCAGTGCTGGTAATGTGGGGCGAGGAGGACAAGCTGATCAACGCCGACGGCGCGCGCTGGTATGCTCGCTCGATCCCCGGCAGCACATTGCTGCTCTATCCCCGGATCGGGCACATGCCGCAGCAGGAACTAGCCAGGCAAAGTGCGGCGGATGTTGCGCTGTTCGTGGGCGCTTCGGCAAACTGACGGTGCTGCGGCTGGACGGCGCGGCAGGTCTTGCGTAATGCGGCCCGGCATTGGGGCACCGAATTTCCCGCAGGAGTGACTGATTTTGCGCAAACTTGGCCTGATTGGCGGCATGAGCTGGCTATCGACCCGCACCTATTATGATCACATCAACACTCTGGTTCAGGCGCGCGTCGGCAAACAGGCCAGCGCGCCGCTGCTGATCGAAAGTCTCGATTTCTCAACCCTGAGCCGCCTGACCAGTGCCGCCGAATGGGGCAACGCTGCCGATGTGCTAAGTGCTTCTGCCCAGCGGCTTGAAGCGGCGGGCGCTTCCGCAGTGGTGATTGGTGCCAATTCGATGCACAAGGTTTATGACGAAGTTGCGGCTTCGGTTTCGGTCCCGGTGATCCACATCGCTGAATGTGTGGCGACCCGCATGGCGGAAAACGGCGTGCGCAAGGCGGCGCTGCTGGGCACCCGCAATGTCATGCTGGAAAGCTTCTACCGGCAAAAGCTGATCGCCCGCGATATTGAGCTGCTGCCCCCCGAAATGGCCTTTGTGGAAACGCTCGACCGGATTATCTATGACGAGCTGCTGGTCGGCAAGGCCAGCCGCCAAGCCGAACGCGAGCTCAAGACCATCATCACCAATCTGGAGCAGGATGGGGCTGAGGCAGTGGTGCTGGGCTGCACCGAACTGGAGATGATCGTCGATATCGATGCCAATGTCCTGCCGATCTACGATTGCACCCGGATTCATGCCGAGGCGGCGGTCGAATGGATCATGGGCGAGGGCTGAGGAACAGTTTGATCCGCGCCCCCTTCGCCTCTGATCCTGCCCGCAGCCGGGGCCGTGAGTTTCCGCTTGAGGGGGCGTTCAATCGCGGGCCCCGCAGTGAGTATCAGCGTGACCGTGACCGGATCGTCCATTCGATCGCGTTTCGCCGCCTACGCCACAAGACCCAGGTGTTCATCGCGCCCGATGGCGATCACTATCGGGTGCGTTTGACGCACAGCCTTGAAGTGGCCCAGATCGCGCGGGTCATCGCCCGGGCGCTTGGGCTGGACGAGGATCTGACCGAAGCGCTGGCGCTGGCCCATGACATCGGCCATCCGCCGTTCGGCCATGCGGGGGAGGAAGCGCTGGCGTCCGCGCTTTTGAAGCACGGCGGCTTCGATCACAATGCCCACAGCCTGCGCGTGCTGATGCGGATCGAATCCCCCTATTGCGAGCATGATGGGCTGAACCTGTCGTGGGAGTTGCTCGAAGGGCTGGCCAAGCATAACGGTCCGGTTGGGCAGTCGCCATGGGCTTTGGCCGAACTTGACGCAGCCTTCCCGCTGGAACTGGGCCAATGGGCCTCGCTTGAAGCGCAGGTTGCTGCGCTGGCCGATGATATTGCCTATGACAATCACGACATCGACGATGGGCTGCGCGCCGGGTTCCTCGATCTTGATGAGCTGCTGAAGCTTGATTTCGTTGCCGATCAGTGGCGAGCGGTGGAAGCGCGGTTTCCCTTGGCCCCGCGCGACCGGCAATTGCGTGAGCTGGTCCGCAGCCAGATCGGGCTGATGGTCAATGATGTGATCGGCGAGACTGCCGCGCGCGCGACCGGCATGGCGGATGTTGCCGATGTCCGGGCGGCGGGCCGCGCCACCGCTGCTTTTTCGTCTGCGCTGGCCGGTGAGGAGCGCCGTCTCAAGCGGTTTATGTATGAAAAGCTTTATTATCACCCCGAACAGATCGGCACGGCTGAGCGCGCCAAAGAAGTGACGGCACAGCTTTATGCCGCCTATGCGCAGAATCCCGCGTTGATGGACGCGGACTGGGCTGCGCGGCTACCGGCGCAAGAGCCGCAAGCCAGCCGCCATATCGCCGATTTCATCGCGGGGATGACCGATCGCTACGCCATTTCAGCCCACGCCAGGATTTTTGGCAAGACGCCCGAGGGGCTGCGCAATGTCTAATCCCAAACGGATCGCGCTGGTGGGTGCCACGGGATTGATCGGTTCGCGGCTGATCCAATACGGCGTTGGCCGCAACGACTTTCGGATCATCGGCATTGCCCGGCGCGAGGCACCATTACCCAAGGGCGCGCGGATGGAACTGCTGGTGGCAGATCCGGCCAATTGGGGTGACGCTATTGCAGCTGCGTCGGCCGATGCGCTGGTCTGCGCGCTGGGCACCACCTGGGCTGCTGCGGGCAAGGATGAGGCGGTGTTTCGCAGCGTTGATCAGCTGCTTGTGCTGGCCTGCGCCGAGGCGGCCAAGGCGGCGGGCATTCGCCAGATGATCGTGGTTTCATCGGTTGGCGCGGACGCCATGTCAAAAAACTTCTACCTGCGGGTCAAAGGCGAGACCGAGCAGGCGCTTGGCAAAATTGGCATCCCCCGGTTGGACATCCTGCGCCCCGGCTTGCTGCGCGGACCGCGCGGCGGAGATCGCCGGATTGGCGAAACTGCGGCGATGCTGGTCAGCCCATTTGCGGATTTGCTGCTCCATGGCGAATATAGCAAATATCGCTCGATAAAGGCAGACACTGTGGCGCAGGCGATTGTCGGGCTGACCCGCGAGAAGGCCGCTGGGCGGTTTGTGTTTGAACATGATGCGATCCAGCGCGCTGCAAGGCGCGCTGGGTAGATCCGTCGTCCCCGGCTCGACCGGGGACCGCTGGCCTCGTCGAAGCAATCTTGACCCAAGCGGCCAGCGATCCCCGCTTTTGCGGGGATGACGCGAAGGGTCCGTTGACTCGGCCTGATGAAGCGGCCATTTCGCCCGTGTCGCTGATCGCGCGGGAGAGTTTTGGTGATTCGTCATTTGGCGGATCACCAGACGCCGAAGGAGCAACCGCCCCGGAATCTCTCAGGCAAATGGACCGCGTGGGTCGATAGCGACGCTCTGGAAAGTGTTCTGCCCAAATTGGGCAGGGCCGCCGAAGGGGTAACCCTGCCAGTCCTTTACAGGACGAAGCGGGGGAAAGCTCTCAGGTTTCCGTGACAGAGGGGGCACCAGGACTGGTGCTATCTGTGCGGGAATTTTCTGTGGCCAATGCAAACGACCCAACACACGACATTGATGATGATGCGGCTGAGCTGGAAGTGCTTACCCTGCCGCTTGATGCCTGGCATCGCGCGCGCGGCGCGCGGATGGTCGAGTTTGCCGGGTACTGGATGCCGGTCCAATATGAGGGGATCATCGCCGAACATCTGTGGACGCGGGAAAGCGCCGGATTGTTTGACGTGTCGCACATGGGCCAGCTGTTGATTTCGGGCGAGGGCGCAGATGCGGCGTTGGAAGCGCTGCTACCGATTGATCTTTCTACGCTGAAGCTGGGCGACCAACGCTATTCGCTGCTGCTGGACGAACAAGGCGGGATCCTCGACGATCTGATTGTCTCGCGCTGGCCGGCCAGCCTGTTTCTGGTCGTCAATGGCGCGACCAAATGGGACGATATCGCTCACTTGCGCGAAAATCTGCGCGATGAGATTACTCTCAACCACCTTGATGAACAGGCCTTGCTGGCCTTGCAAGGGCCCAAGGCTTTCGCGGCGCTGGAACGCCACGTTACCGGCGAATATCCGCTCTCCGCGCTGACCTTCATGCATTTCGGAAAGTTCGAGATCGCCGGAGTGCCGCTGACTATCAGCCGGTCGGGCTATACCGGCGAGGACGGCTTCGAAATCTCGCTGCCAGCCGAGGCGGCCGAGCGGATTGCCACGCTGCTGTGCGGCGAGCCGGAAGTGAAGCCGATCGGGCTGGGCGCGCGCGATTCGCTGCGGCTTGAGGCTGGCCTGCCGCTTTACGGGCATGATCTGGACCCTGAGACCAATCCGGTTGAAGCAGGGTTGTCGTTTGCGATCAACAAACGCCGCCGCACTGAGTGCGGCTTCCCCGGCGTAGAACAAATCCTGCCACTGCTGTCCTCCGGACCGGCGCGTAAGAGGGTTGGGCTCGCGCTCGAAGGCCGGATGGCGGCGCGTGAGGGCGCAGTTGTATTTGCTGATAATCAAGAGGTTGGAGTTGTTACTTCAGGTGGTTTATCACCTTCTCTCGAGCAACCGATCGCCATGGCCTATGTCGATGCAGCCTGCGCTGCGCCTGCCACTCCCCTCGAAATCGACGTCCGCGGCCGCCGCTTGGCTGCGCGCGTCGTGCCCATGCCCTTTGTCCCCCACCGCTATCACCGCTGAGGAGCGCAGCCCATGACCCGCTATTATTCCCAGGACCACGAATGGATCGAAGTTGACGGCGATACCGGAACCGTCGGCATCACCGATTATGCCCAAGGCCAGCTGGGCGACATCACCTTTGTCGAACTGCCCGCAGCCGGGGCCGCGTTGAAGAAAGGCGATGCGCCCTGTGTGGTCGATTCGGTCAAGGCCGCCTCGGACGTCTATGCGCCCGCCAGCGGGACGGTAACCGAGGCCAATGCGGCGCTCGAGGATGCACCAGAGCTGGTCAACAGCGATCCGGAAAAGTCCGGCTGGCTGTTTCGGCTGAAACTGTCGGACGCTGGAGAACTGGCCGGGCTGATGGACCGCGCTGCCTATGATATCTACGTCGCGGGGCTTTGAACCCATGCGCTACCTGCCTCTGACCGCCGACGACCGCGCTGCCATGCTTGGCGTCATCGGCGCTGCTTCGATTGACGATCTGTTCGCTGATGTTCCGGCTGAAGCGCGGCTTTCCGGACCGATCTCTGGCCTTCCGTTACACGCCAGCGAAATGGCGGTGGAGCGCCACATGGGCGCGCTGGCGGCAAAGAATGTCGCGGCGGGCAGCGTGCCGTTCTTTCTGGGCGCCGGGGCCTATCGCCACCACATTCCGGCCAGCGTCGATCATCTGATCCAGCGCGGCGAGTTCCTGACAGCTTATACCCCTTACCAGCCCGAAATCGCACAGGGCACGCTGCAAGTGCTGTTCGAGTTCCAGACCCAGGTTGCCCGGCTGTTTGGAACCGACATTGCCAATGCCTCGATGTATGATGGCTCGACCGCCTGCTGGGAAGCGGTGGCGATGGCCGGGCGGATCACCAAACGCGGGCGCGTTGTGCTGTGCCGGGGGGTTCATCCGCACTACGTCTCGACCATAACGACCATGGCGAAATTCACCGGTGATGCGATCGACTATCGCCCGCCGAAACTGGAAGCTGCGCCAGACACTGCCGGAGTGATCGCGGCAATTGACGCCGAGACGTCCTGTGTGGTGGTTCAATATCCCGACATTCTGGGCCGGATCCCGGATCTGGCAGCGATTGCCGCTGCGGCGCATGCGCAAGGCGCGTTGTTGATCGCGGTGGTGACTGAGCCGGTCGCGTTGGGGCTGCTCGAGGCACCGGGGCATTTGGGCGCGGATATTGTGGTGGGCGAAGGCCAGTCGCTCGGCGTCGGGCTCAACTTTGGCGGGCCGTACCTCGGCCTGTTCGGCTGCGCTGAGAAATTTGTCCGCCAGATGCCGGGAAGACTCTGTGGACAAACTGTGGACGCAGCGGGAAAACGCGGCTTCGTGCTGACTCTTTCGACCCGCGAACAGCATATCCGCCGTGAAAAGGCGACGAGCAATATCTGCACTAATTCAGGTCTTTGTGCGCTTTCTTTCAGTATTCACATGACATTTCTGGGCGGTGAGGGGCTGGGCAAGCTGGCCCACGTCAATCATGCCCGCGCGCGCAGCACAGCCGAACGGCTGGCCAAGGTGCCGGGCGTGCGGGTGCTCAATGACAGTTTTTTCAACGAGTTCACTCTGGTTCTTCCGCGTGATGCCCGCGATGTGGTGCGGCAGTTGGCTGATACCCAAGTGCTCGGCGGGGTTTCGCTCGGTCGGTTGTATCCGCAAGTCAAAGAACTGGCAGGCGGATTGCTGGTGACGGCGACCGAAACCACAACGGCAGAGGATATCGAGGCCTTCGCCGCAGCGCTTGAAGGAGTGCTGGCATGAACGCCCCCAATACTTCCGGCTGGCGGCCCGTCATGGGATCACCAGTTACAGCCGACAGCCCAACCGCCAGCGGCGATCGCGCCCTGATGCTTGAAGAACCGCTGATTTTTGAGCTGGGCAGGCCGGGCACATGCGGCGTTGATATCGAGCTGCCCGAGCATGAACCACTGCCTGCGCTGGCCAGATTTTTGCGGGCCAAGCCGCTCGCGCTGCCGGGATTGTCCGAACCCGAAACAGTGCGCCACTACACCAGGCTCAGCCGCCAGAACTATGCGATCGATCTGGGGCCATTCCCGCTTGGCTCTTGCACAATGAAGCACAATCCGCGCCTCAACGAGAAAATCGCACGGCTGCCCGGGTTTGCCGACATTCATCCGCTGGCGCCCCAGCAGACGGTAAGCGGCGCGCTGGAGGTGATTGACCAGTTGGCGCATTGGCTGATCACGTTGACCGGGATGGCAGGAGTTGCAATGACTCCTAAGGCGGGTGCCCATGGCGAGCTGTGCGGGCTGCTGTGCATCCGCGCTGCGCTGGAAGCCCGCGGCGATCCGCGTGCGGTCGTGTTGGTCCCTGAGAGTGCCCATGGTACCAATCCAGCGACAGCAGCCTTTGCCGGGTACCGGGTAGAGAATATCCCCGCGACCGCAGCGGGCCGGGTCGATCTGGCAGCGCTGAAAGCGCGGCTCGGGCCTGATATTGCTGCGGTGATGATAACAAATCCCAATACTTGCGGTTTATTTGAGGGCGAACTTAAAGTCATTTCCGATGCGGTTCATGCTGCCGGCGGGTTCGTCTATTGCGATGGGGCCAATTTCAACGCGATCGTCGGCAAAGTCCGCCCCGGCGATCTGGGCATCGATGCAATGCACATCAATCTTCACAAGACCTTCTCGACCCCGCACGGCGGCGGCGGACCCGGTTCGGGTCCGGTGGTGCTGTCAAAGGCGCTGCTGCCGTTCGGTCCACTGCCCTTCACCAAGGGTCATCCAGACGGTCATGTCGAACTGATCGAAGAAGAGACGGCAGGGCGCGATTATCCTCGGAGCTTTGGCCGGATGGCAGCGTTCCATGGCCAGATGGGCATGTTCACCCGCGCGCTGACCTATATCCTCAGCCACGGCGCAGATGGGCTGTTGCAGGTAGCCGAGGACGCAGTGCTCAACGCCAATTACGTGCTCCGTAGTCTTGAAGACGTGCTTGATGCGCCGTTCGCCAGTGCCGGTCCGTGCATGCACGAGGCACTGTTCAGCGACGCCGGGCTTGCTGAGGGCTTCTCCACAAACGATATCGCCAAGGGGCTGATCGATGAGGGTTTCCACCCGATGACGGTGTATTTCCCGCTAGTGGTCCATGGCGCGATGCTGATCGAGCCGACCGAGACCGAGAGCAAGGCGGGCCTTGATCGCTTCATCGGATCGATGCGGCATCTTGCAGCGCGGGCCAAGGCAGGCGATGAGGGGCTAAAAAGTGCGCCGCATTTCGCCCCGCGCCGGCGGCTTGATGAAACGCTGGCCGCGCGGAAGCCGGTGCTGGTCTGGCAGGAACACAAGGAGTAAGCCCGATGTGGGAAACATTATTCAGCGTGAACAGTGCAATTGCCATGATTGGCTGGGTGCTGTTGGCATTTTTTCCGCGCAAGCCTTTGACCAGCAGCATCATCCTCTACGTCGGAGTTGGCTTGCTGTGCTTGTCTTACTCCGTGCTGTTTGTTTTGTTGAACAGTGGAAACATTGATTCCGGTCTTCCAGCGGGCACGACTGCGGCAGCGGTTTCCTTTAACTCGATTGCAGGGGTCCGCGCTATTTTCCAGAGCGACGGCGGGGTGCTGGTCGGCTGGACACACTATCTGGCGTTTGATCTGTTTGTCGGGCTGTGGATCTCTAAAGACGCCGATGCCAAGGGCTTTTCACGGATCGTCCAGCTGCCGATCCTGTTCGCTACCTTGATGGCAGGACCGATCGGTCTGCTGTTATGGCTGGTGATCCGCGAAAGCCGCGCCCGTTTGGCAGGCCGCTCGCGTTAATTGTCAGATGGCGCGCTCGCCCGCCTTGCCAACCGATTCAATATCATTGCCCAGACCTTTGACGGTGTTGCAGGCGGCCGTGCTGAGGACGATTGTGGTCGCTACTAGCGCGATCAAGGTTTTGCGGAACATGACTTTCTCCTTCGTTGCCCTTTGATAGCATATGCGGGCGGCGAGGTGAATGCAGCGTTAGCGCCTCTGCGCCTTCATTCTGCAATCGTCGTACTGGTCAGGGTGCTGCGCTGGTTGAGTTGATGCTCACGCCAGGCGATCACCACACCGGCAGCTATGATCAGAGGCGCTCCAAGCCAAGTGGCGGCGGGCGGCAAATGATCCCACAATAGCCAGCCATAGAGTGTCGCCCAGATCAGGGCAGAGTAATCCATCACGATTACACTGGCGACCTGACCAAACCGAAGCGAGGCGGTGAGCAACAATTGCCCCACGCAGCCCAGCACTCCGCCAAGCAGCAACAGGAACCACTGCCAGCCGCTATGCTGGGTCATCACGAACGGCAGGCCCAATGCCAGCACCGGAGCTGATAGGGCGGCGAACCAGAACACGATCGAAAGCGGCTCATCGGTCCGCGCCAGGTCACGCACCTGAATGCTGATCAGCGCCACAATCAGTCCCGCGCCAAGCCCCACGGCGGCGCCAAATGCGGGAAGATGAGAGTTGCCTGGCTGGGTAATAACGATCACCCCGGCAAAGCCGAGTGCTACGGCCGTCCAGCGCCAGCGGCCTACTTTCTCGCGGAGAAGCAGTGCAGAGAGAATCACGGCAAAGATGGGGGTGGTAAAGCCCAGTGTGGTGGCCTCTGCCAAAGGCAGCAGGATCGGCGCGCCAAAGGTGAAAAACATGCCGACCATCCCGATCATGGCCCGGCGGGCATGAATCGGCAGGCGGCGGGTTTTCAAACGGTGAACTTGCCCGCGCAGCGCCAGCCAGCCAAGGATCAGGAATATGGCGGGAACCTGACGCCAGAACAGGATTTCAGCAAAGGCGACCCCGGTCTCGGATGTCAATTTGACCAGCATAACCAGCGTAGAAAGCACCACCACAGCGAGTAGGCGCAGGCCAAGAGCCAGGATGGGGCGTTGTACGGGTTGCACTCGCCTGCCTTAGCGGGGCGGCAAGGTGTTTCAAGCGACGATCAGTCAGGATTTATCCAACGGCTGCGCCGCTGGGGTTGGCCGCTCAGCGTCCATTAGAGCGCGGTTAGATTACTTGAATCGTCATGGCGTGGGCCGAAGGCTCGCGGCAATCCAGAGTCGCGCGCGCCGCTCTGGATTGCTTCGCTGCGCTCGCAATGACGAGTGGTTCGGCCGACAGTCAGCCACGCCTTAGCGCTTAGAGACAGGCTTCCAGATAGGCTTGGTCAAACCCATACATGCGGGCCTTTTCAAGCGTATAGGGACGCAGACCTGAGGGGCGGAACTCGCCGATGATCTTACCGTCTTCGTTCTCGTCGAGGTACTCGAATTTGAACAGCTCTTGCGTAACAATCACATCGCCTTCCATCCCGATCACTTCGGTGATCCCGGTGGTGCGGCGTGAACCGTCGCGCAGGCGCTTGACCTGGATGATCAGATCGACCGATTCAGCGATCTGGCGCGAGATTGCTTCCTTGGGGATCTTGATGTCACCCATCAGGATCATGTTTTCCATACGGCCCAGGCATTCGCGCGCTGAGTTGGCGTGAAGCGTGCACATCGAGCCATCATGGCCAGTATTCATCGCGGCCAGCAAATCGAAACATTCCGCGCCGCGGATTTCGCCCAGGATAATCCGGACAGGCCGCATACGCAGGGCGTGTCGCACCAGATCGCCAATCGTTATGGCGCCCTGGCCTTCAAGGTTTCGCGGACGCGTTTCGAGCGGAAGCCAGTGCGGCTGCTGCAAGCGAAGCTCGGCAGCATCCTCGATCGTCAGCACGCGCTCACCCGGATCGATCATTTTCGACATGGCGTTGAGCATGGTCGTTTTACCCGAGCCAGTACCACCAGATATGACGATGTTCATCCGGCAGGCACCAGCGATCTTGAGCGCGGTCGCCATTTTTTCGCTCATCGAACCAAAGTCCTTGAGCATGTCGATGGTGATCGGCTTCTCAGAAAACTTACGAATCGAGATTGCAGTGCCGCGCAAGGAAAGCGGCGGCACGATGACGTTCACACGGCTGCCGTCCTTCAGGCGGGCATCCGCCAGTGGCGTCGTCTGATCAACGCGGCGTCCAACCTGGTTGCAGATGCGTTGCGCAATCTGGAACAGATGCTGCTCGTCGCGGAAATGGATGTGAGCAAGCTGCAGCTTGCCCTTTTTTTCGATGTAGGTCTGGTTCGGACCGTTGACCATGATGTCCGAAATGTCCGGATCGGACAGCAGCTCTTCCAGCGGACCAAAGCCCAGCAGCTCGTCGATGAGCACCTTTTCCAGCGCAAATTGTTCGCGGCGGTTCAGGGTGACTTTGAGTTCGGCCAGCACTTCAAGGATGATCGGGCGAAATTCTTCGCTCAGTTCGTCCTTGGTGAGGGTCGCGGCAGCTTCCGGGTCAACCCGTTCGAGCAGACGCGGCAGCACCTGTTCCTTGATCTTGTGGACCGAGGCTTCAAAGCCTTCGGCCTGATACTGATTATCGACCACGCCGTTGATCCGGTCGGCCAGGCGGGTCATTGCATCGGCGTTGCTCGCGCTTCCGCTGCTGGCGCTGCCTGCAGGCGCGGTGAACTCTTCACCCGGTATCGGCGGGAATTGCTCGCCGCCAGTTGGGGGCGCAGCCGCCGGTTTGGATCCATCGGACCCACTCTTCATCGGACGCGCGACGCCGAAGCTCGATCGTGGGCCAGGAGCCATCCCGCCGATACCGTTTTTCCGCCCGAATGCGCTCATCGCAACCTAACCCCGTAAGAATGCAGCAAGTCTCAATGAAACTTAGCTTGGCTTGTCATTGAACAATAAGGTTGAGATTTCGCTAATTTCGGGCTTGATCATTGCTGGTGCGATTGGTGAACGGTTGCTAGAACAGCGGTATATCTCGCTCTCACGGGTTCCCAAAACTCCCGGAAGGAAGCCATTTTGAAAGGTTTGGAGCGGTCTGGCCTGCTTTTCGCGCTGGCCGGGTTCGCGGTGCTTTCGGGCGGCGACGTGGTGGTAAAAACTATGGCAGGTTTGTGGGCACCGACAGCGGTTGCAAGCCTGCGGTTTGCCATCGGCGCAATCGGATTGGGCGCGCTTTTGCTGGCCCGGCATGGCCCATCGGGCTTCAGTGTGCCACATCCCAAGGTGCAATTGTTGCGCGGCGGAGGGCTCGCCTTGGCGACTGTTGGCTTCTTTTCCGCGATCTTTGTCATGCCATTGGCCACAGCGAGCGCGATAACGTTCACCAGCCCGATGATCACCGCGTTTCTGGCCGCAATGTTCCTGGGGGAACCCCTGCGGCGAGAAACAGCAATTGCCGCACTCGTTGCCTTTGCCGGGGTGCTCGTGGTGTTGCGGCCGAACTTCGCAGCGCTGGGCTGGTTAGCATTGCTGCCGCTGGTGGCTGCATTGGGGATGAGCCTGCTGATGATTGGCAATCGATTTGTCGCGGGCAAGGCATCGCCGTTGTTGATGCAATTTTTGATCGCGGCAATTGCAGCACCGCTGCTGCTGCTCGCCGCAATCGGGTTTCATTTTAGCGGAATTACGGGCTTCACAGTCGGTTGGCCGGAATGGAGTGTGGTGGCCCGCTGCGCACTTGTCGCCTGCACCGCGAGCTTTGGGCATTGGCTGCTTTTTCTGGCAGCAACACGTGCTGGAGCAGCAACTATTGCGCCGATGACCTATTCGCAGTTGCTGATCGCCTCTTTGGCTGGCTGGCTATTATTCGGCGATCATCCAGATGGAGCGACACTGGCGGGATCTGTGATGATTATTGCTGCCGGCCTATATCTGTGGCGGGCGAGTTCAGCGCAAGTATCGACCACCGCGTAAGATTCGGCAATGAAGCACGAGCGCCAATGGGATCAGATCAGCAAACGGTGATGTAAATCAGCCTTCGACGTGTTCGGCCAGCACGGTCAGGCCTTTGTCGCCAACTTCGGCAAAGCCGCCCTGGACCTTGATTTCCTCGGGCACCGCGCCTTCGGTGCGATAGACCATCAGCGCGCCATCTTCGCGGATTGTGGACATGACGGGGGCATGGCCCTCCAGCACACCGAAATCGCCTTCGCCGCCGGGGACCACGACCATATAGACGTCCTCCGAGCGGACCAGCCGGGCCGGGGTAACGAGTTCGAAGTGCAGTGCCATTTTCATTTCCTTACCCCCTCCTCTTCAGGGGAGGGGCAGTGAGACTTGGTTCGCGCCCTTGCGTGGACCTAGTCGCAGCGGGGAGGGGCGGTTGTTCGGGGCGCTACGCCAAGCGGATAACCCCCACCCCCAACCCCCTCCCCTGAAGAGGAGGGGGCTTTGGTTGCTTTACGCCTCCTCAGCCATCTTCTTGGCCTTGGCGACCGCATCGTCGATGCCGCCGACCATGTAGAAGGCCGATTCAGGAAGGTGATCATATTCGCCTTCGACCACTGCCTTGAACGAGGCGACGGTGTCTTCGATCTGGACGAATTTGCCCGAGATGCCGGTGAAGACTTCGGCGACGTGGAACGGCTGGCTGAGGAAACGCTGGATCTTGCGGGCGCGCTGCACGGTCAGCTTATCTTCTTCGGAAAGCTCATCCATCCCCAGAATCGCGATGATGTCTTGCAGCGACTTGTACTTCTGCAAGGTTTCCTGAACGCGGCGGGCAGTGTCATAGTGAACCTGGCCGACCACTGCGGGGGTCAGCACGCGGCTGGTTGAATCGAGCGGATCCACTGCCGGGTAAATCCCCAGCTCCGAAATCGCGCGGTTCAGCGTGGTGGTCGCGTCAAGGTGAGCAAACGATGCAGCAGGCGCGGGATCGGTAAGATCGTCGGCCGGAACGTAAATCGCCTGCACCGAGGTGATCGAACCCTTGTTGGTCGAGGTGATGCGCTCCTGCAACTGGCCCATGTCGGTGGCCAGCGTCGGCTGATAGCCTACCGCCGAGGGAATACGGCCGAGCAGCGCCGACACTTCCGAACCAGCCTGGGTGAAGCGGAAGATATTGTCGATGAAGAACAATACGTCCTGGCCCTCTTCATCGCGGAAGTATTCCGCCATGGTCAGCCCCGACAGCGCAACGCGGGCGCGGGCACCGGGAGGCTCGTTCATTTGGCCGAACACCAGCGCAACCTTGGAGCCATCCGGGGTCGGATTGCCGTCCTTATCCTTGGCGATGACGCCTGCATCGAGGAATTCGTGGTAGAGGTCGTTACCCTCGCGAGTACGCTCGCCAACGCCGGCAAACACCGAAACGCCGCCATGGCCCTTGGCGATATTGTTGATCAGTTCCTGGATCAGCACGGTCTTGCCAACGCCAGCGCCGCCGAACAGGCCAATCTTGCCGCCGCGCGCATAAGGCGCGAGGAGATCGATCACCTTGATGCCGGTGACGAGGATTGCCGCCTCGGTCGACTGGTCGACAAACGGAGGAGCTTCGGCGTGGATCGGGTTGCGCTTGGCAGCACCCACCGGACCGCGCTCATCAATCGGCTCACCAATCACGTTCACAATGCGCCCCAGCGTCATCGGGCCAACCGGCACGGTGATCTGAGATCCGGTTGCCGTTACTGGCTGGCCGCGGGTGAGGCCGTCAGTCGAATCCATCGCGATGGTCCGGACAGTGTTTTCACCCAGATGCTGGGCAACTTCCAGAACAAGGCGATTGCCATTGTTGTCAGTCTCCAGCGCCTCAAGAATCGCGGGAAGTTCGCCCTCGAAACTTACGTCGACGACGGCGCCGATCACCTGGCTGATCTTGCCGGTTGCGGTCGCAGCAGCCTTAGCGGCGCTCTTGGTCTTGGTGGCGGTAGCCATGTTCGTTTCCTTGCCTAGAATGTCGTTAGAGCGCTTCGGCGCCAGCAATAATTTCGATCAGCTCAGTCGTAATCGCGGCCTGACGGCTGCGGTTGTACTGGATGGTCAGCTTCTGGATCAGATCGCCGGCGTTGCGCGTGGCATTGTCCATCGCGGTCATCGAAGCGCCTTGCTCGGAGGCCATATTCTCTAGCAGCGCGCCGAAAATCTGTGTCTTGAGATAGCGCGGGAGCAGGGCGACGAGGACTTCCTCTTCGTCGGGCTCATATTCAACCGCTGCTCCGCCTTCGGCAAAGGTCACAGCGGGGGCCGGAACCGGGATGATCTGCTGCTCGGTAGGCTCTTGCAGCAATGCGCTGCGGAACCCCGAGTAGAACAGATGGGCGATGTCAAACTTGCCTGCGTCATACAGCGCGACCAGTTCCGCCACGATTGCTTCGGCCTCGGCATAGCCGGGTTCGCGCACTTCAGTTGTGTCGAACATGGCGAGCACGTTTTTGGGCCAGGCGCGGCGGATCGGGGCGCGGCCCTTGCGGCCGACCAGATAGAACTGGACGGTCTTGCCTTCAGCCTTGAGTTCCTTGGCCTTGGCCAGCGCGGCGCGGACGATGTTTGAGTTGAACGCGCCGCACAGCCCCTTGTCCGAATTGGCGACGACCAGCAGGTGAACGTCATCCTTGCCGGTGCCTGAGATCAGCTTGGGCGAATCATTGCTGACCGAAATCTTCGAGGCGAGGCTGCCCATCACCTCGGCCATGCGGCTGGCATAGGGACGCGCAGCTTCTGCCGAGGCTTGCGCCCGGCGCAGCTTGGCGGCGGCGACCATCTGCTTGGCCTTGGTGATCTTCTGGGTCGATTTGACCGAGTTGATCCGCCCTTTGAGTTCTTTGAGGCTGGCCATGAAGGCTCCTTCAGCAGATCAGGTTAGGCGAACGTCTTGCCGAAAGTGGCGAGTGCGTCCTTGAGCTTGGCGGCAGAATCGTTCGACAGATCCTTGCTGGTGCGGATGTCGCCAAGCAGATCGGCGTGTTCGGCGCGGATCCAGTTGAGCATCTCGGCTTCATAGGCGGTGACCCGGCCTGCCGGAATGCCATCGAGATAGCCGTTGGTGCCAGCGAAAATCGAAACGGTCTGCTCTTCGAACGGCAGGGGTGAGAACTGCGCCTGCTTGAGCAGCTCGGTCAATCGCGCACCGCGGTTGAGCAGCTTCTGGGTCGAGGCATCAAGGTCTGAACCGAACTGGGCAAAGGCCGCCATTTCGCGGTACTGGGCCAGCTCCAGCTTGATCGAGCCAGAAACCTTCTTCATCGCCTTGGTCTGTGCGGCGGACCCGACGCGCGATACCGACAGGCCGACGTTAATCGCCGGACGGACGCCCTGATAAAACAGGCCGGTCTCAAGGAAGATCTGGCCGTCAGTGATCGAGATCACGTTGGTCGGGATATAGGCCGAAACGTCACCCGCCTGGGTTTCAATGATCGGCAGCGCGGTAAGCGAGCCGCCACCAAGCTTGTCGTTCATCTTCGCAGCGCGTTCGAGCAGACGTGAGTGGAGATAGAACACATCGCCCGGATAGGCTTCACGGCCGGGAGGGCGGCGCAGCAGCAGCGACATCTGGCGGTAAGCCACGGCCTGCTTGGAAAGATCGTCATAAACGATCACGGCATGCATGCCGTTGTCGCGGAAATATTCGCCCATGGTCACACCGGTGTAGGGCGCGAGATACTGGAGCGGCGCGGGCTCTGAAGCAGTTGCGGCAACCACGATGGAATATTCCATCGCGCCGTTTTCTTCGAGCTGGCGGACGATCTGGGCGACAGTCGAGCGCTTCTGGCCGATCGCGACGTAGATGCAATAAAGCTTCTTGCTCTCATCCTTGCCAGCGTTCGGGCCCTTTTGGTTGATGAAGGTATCGATCGCAACGGCGGTCTTGCCGGTCTGGCGATCGCCAATTATCAGCTCGCGCTGGCCGCGGCCGATGGGCACGAGCGCGTCAATCGCCTTGAGGCCGGTCTGCACCGGTTCGGAAACCGACTGGCGCGGGATGATGCCGGGGGCTTTCACTTCAACGCGCTTGCGCTCGGTATATTCGATC
>JANOKC010000079.1:0-28037 GCA_031419035.1 Novosphingobium sp.
GCCAGACCCGGCAATCCACCAAAATAGTCATAAAGCGGCTTCTTGCCGACGCCTGCTTCCTTGATCAATGCGTTCACGCCCAGTCCGGACACACCATCGCGCACCAGCAACCGGCCAAACGCATCAATGATCGCAGCCTCAGTATCGCGCCGACGATCACTGTTGCTGCGGCTAGGTCGTGGGCGTGGCAATCTGTCCGTTAGGCGAATATCCACGTCATTTCCCAAAGTCCCCATGCGATCATGCCTTGCCTTTTGTCGCGTTGCAAAGCAAGAGTGACCGGGTGGTCCCTTTTTGACAAGCGGGGATTTGGGGAATTGAGGGGTGCCGGGCAACGATCCGGCGCGTTTCTAGGGGAGTAAACATGACAAAACGCAATGTATTGATGGCCTCTTGCGGGCTCGCCACCATGGCGATCGGATTTATGGCTGCTCCTGCGCTGGCGCAGTCGGGTGGTGATTCTGGTGTTGCGGCTCTCGAAGCAAGGGCCGAGATTCTGGTTACCGCGCGGAGGCGGGAAGAATCTGTTCAAGATATCCCCCTGTCGGTAAGTGCATTTTCTGCCGTCCAGATTGAGCGTGAGTCTTTGCGACGGGTCGAGGATCTGACCAGGCTGACCGCCGGATTGACCTTTGACATCGGCGGCTTCCCCAATGACACCCGCCCCGCCCTGCGCGGGATGCAGGCAGAACGCGGACGGCCTTCGGTGGCAGTATTGCTCGATGGACAAGACCTGTCTGGCGAAAACCTGTCCATTGCGGGCGGATCGGCAGCCCTTCGGATGGGTTTGATCGATCTTGAACGGATCGAAGTTGTCAAAGGCCCGCAGGCAACGCTTTACGGGCGCAATGCCTTTGCTGGCGCGATCAACTACATCTCGAAAAAGCCTGAGTTTGAATTTGGCGGGCAGGTTACCGGAGAGATGGGAACGGGTAATCTGTTCGGCGTTACCGGTTCAATTACCGGTCCAATCGCCCCCGGCATTCTTGCATTTCGAGTGAACGGTAACATCAGAGATTTCGGCGGATATTACCGCAACCCGGTCAATGGCGGACAGCTGGGCGCTGAGCACAATGAGGGCATCGCAGGATCATTGCTGTTTACGCCAACATCGGGCCTCAAGATCATCGGCAGAATCCAGTATAGCAAGGATTCAGCATCCGATAACCCAACCGCCTATATCGGCGCGAATACCCGGCTTCAGACCCCAGGCGGCACCTATACCGCAGGACCGCCCGGAACGCCGCCAACTGCGTGTCCTGCTGTTCTAGTTCCGCCAATCTTCGCCGCTTGCACCAGGGGAACCTATGTCGGTGTTATCAGCGCCACCCAGGCCAATGTGCAGATGGGGCTCAATCCGATTACCGGCCAGCCGCCCTTCGGGATGAAGATGGATTCAACGATTGGTTCTGTTCATGTCGAGTGGAAAACCGATAGCTTTGGCACGTTCCATTATAATTTCGGCTATTTGAAAGATCATTCAACCATCGAGCAGGACGGGGACTTCTCAAGCTTCCCGGCACCTGCGGGCAACAACATTCTTTCATTGTCGGTTCTGCAATCTCTGGATTATCGCAACAAGCACACCGATCATGTGGCTTACTGGACATATGATTCTGACCGGATCAATCTGCTGATCGGCGGTCAGAAATTCAACGAGACATCTTCACTGATCAACACCAGCCAGTTCTGGCTGCGCAACCCGACATCGAACCTTGCCGGGCCGCCGTTCTTCTTGGCAACATCGCCTCTTGCCGTTCCCACACATCCCGACGTTGCTACCCGCAAGACCGATTATAGCGCCTTCTTTGCCGGTGCCAGCGTTGAGATCGTGAACGGCCTCAAGCTGTCTGCCGATGTGCGCTACAACAAGGATGAAATCGTCTACAACACACTGGGATTGCGGCGGCAGGATGTGTCGCTTTCGAAACTGGTGCCAACCTGCCTTCCCGGCTTTGCCCAGGGCGCGACCTTTAGCCCATCCGCTCCGGCAACCTCGCCGCCCCCTGGCGTAGTCGTCGCTTGCCCGCAAACCGGCAGCATTAACGACAGCCGTTGGACGCCGCGCTTTACCGCAGAATATCACGTCATGCCTGATGTGATGGTCTATGGGTCTTATGCCGAAGGGTTCAAGCCGGGCGGCTTCAATACCAACGAGCAGGTTTCCCTGACCAACCAGCTATACCGCGCAGAATCGGTGCAAACCTATGAGCTAGGTATCAAATCAAGCTGGCTTGATCGCCGTTTGGTGATCAACATGGATGTCTATCGCAACAACTACAAAGATCAGCAGATCGGGGTTCAGCTGACCTCAGGCAACAATGTCACCACCGCCGGCATTGTCAATGCCGCCGCCGTGATCGTCAAGGGTTTCGAAGCTGACATCAGCTGGAGAATTGCCAGCCCTCTAACCCTTGGCGTCAATTATGCCTATACCGATGCGAAATACGAAAACTACATTCAAGGACCGCCACCGCGCGCTTTGCCTGCGGTCGTAGCCGCTTGCGGGGTTGCCGCAGGACAAACCTCTTCGGATACCAATCGGGCCGAAGCAGGCAATATCTGCGCTGATTTTTCCGGCAAGCACGTTGGCAAAAGCCCGCGTCATTCGCTCAACGTTTCGGCTCTTTACGAGAGAAGCATGGGTGATGGGAAAAACCTGTTTGCCGAAATCAATGGCAGCTACCGCTCTGAGCGCTTCACCGATGAATCCAATCTGGCGAGGCTGCCGGCATATTGGCTTTGGAGCCTTAAGGTTGGCGCAGAAATTGACAATTTCTCGGTCACCATGGGCGTGACCAATCTGCTCAATTCAAAGGTAATCCAGAGCGCGCAGCGGAACATTGACTTCGGCTTGCCCGAAGGCTTTGCGCCGGGACGGGCCTTCATCGCCTATCTTCCAAACCCGCGCGCGTTGAATTTGCGGGTCGGGTTCAAGTTCTAGGGGCCAGTTCGGCCGGTAACGAGAAAAGCCGACTGGTAACGATAAAAGCCAGCCTGTAACGAGAAAAGAAAGGGCGGCGCTCCCAACTGCCGCCCTTCCTTACCTGCAAGTCCCGGCGTAACGTCGCAGTTCGTGCCGGGGCTTGCAGGCTCTACCTTTTGAAAACTGTTCCGATCGCAGCGGCCAGAGCGCTGGCTTGTTGCGGGATTGTGCTGCCGCCAGGGGCACCGCCATAGATCACCGTGGTCTTGCCCAGCTGATACCGCCTGACATAAGGCTTGGTCCAGTCGACCCCTTTGGGCGGACCCATATAGGTGCGGTAGCCGGGGAAGCCATCAAACATCAGCGCCGAATGGGCGAACAGATTGTCGGTGTTTTCGGCCAGAAATTCCAGCGGCACGGCAACCGCCATTGCCATACCCTGCGCCTGTGCCCGCCGATAAAGTTCGTGGACTGAAACGATCACATTGTCCGGATCCTCTAGCGGGTCAGCAAAAGCCTCCGATGCAGTATAGACCTCGACCTTGGCGTAGCCTTTGGCACGCAAGATGGCCTCCATTTGCGGGTTCAGCCGCTGTGAAATTGCCTTGACGCGGCTGGACCAGCTGTCGCTTTGGGCCAGGCTGGGCGGCAGTCCGTGAAGGGTGAATATCCCCATCGCTGCCTGTCCCGGCGCAGTTGCAGCGGGCAGGTTGCGGGCAAAATTGTCCAGCATCAGCCGATCAAAGGCTGGCTGGCTGGCCAGATAGGGCGGAATCACGATCTTGATCCGCTTGCCGCCATGGGTCTTGCGCCATTGCTCGGCCGTTTTGTGGACCGCGACGAACGAACCGTCCAATTCTTCGAAATCCGAATAAATCGGCTGAGTGCTGGTCAGCACCAGCGTGTCAGCGCCCGCATCAAGCACGCGAATGATGGCTTGCTCTTTGGCATGGGGATCGAAAGCATCGGCGACTTCACCTGCTACAATCGGGTGACGCGCCCTTACCTCGCTCAAGGCCAGCTGCGCCATTTCCAGTGTCTGGCTGTAATGCGGCAGATAGCCATCCGGCAGGACCGGATAATAGATGAACCGCATCTTGGCGACCGTCTTTGCCGCCGCAGTCCGCATTCCCTGCTTGCGGCCGGGATAGATGTAGTAACCAAAATCATGCGGAATGGTTGCCGATGGCTTGGTCCAACGCAGCTGGCCGCCCTGGAATTTGACGATCCATGGCACGCCATCAAGATCCGCTTCGCGGCCATCGATGTCCATCAAGCGCTTGGGGGCATAGCGCTGCTGCTGATAAGGATTGTCCGGATCAACCAGCACGACGCCCGAATCAACACCCGCAAAAACATTGATCGGCCAAGGGATTACTTGCGTGAGAATTTTTTCGACGAAATTGGAATAGAACCGCTGGTCAAAGCGTTCGGGCTGCAGCAGCGAGACCACTACTACGCCGACCTTGCCTTCCAGCTTGGTATCGCCCGCTTCAATCAGCGCTTGCCCCGAGAAGTCAGGCCCGCGATTGGCATACCACAGCGGCGCTGCGACGACGCCGCTGAAAGCAAGAGTGCGCCAGGCAGCCCCCCACAGGAATTTTCCGATCATAGCTTCGTCTGCGCCTCCGATGTGCGGTGGTGCGTGAATGTGCGGGCGAAGGCAAGCGAGCGAGCCGCGCTCCTATTCTATCCACTTGGCGAACAGGCGGCGGCTGGGGCAAGGTGGCAGCATCAATCGGGGGCAAGAGGCCGAAATGAACGACGAAGTTGCGATCATCGGTGCGGGATTGGGCGGGCTGACCTGCGCGCTCGCCCTGGCCCGGGCTGGCAAACCCGTCGCGGTCTATGAGCAAGCGCCGCAGCTGGCTGAGGTTGGGGCGGGAATAACGCTTAGTCCCAATGCCAGCCGGATATTCATTCATCTGGGGCTTGAGCCGGGGATGCGCCAGCTTGGCGTGGTTCCGCCGCGCCAGCTGACCCAGAATCTGCAAACCGGCGAAGTGCTGATCGAGCGCGAGCGGGGCACCATGGTAGAGGCGCAATATGGCGCGCCCTATATTCACCTTCACCGGGCCGATCTGCACAGGTTGCTGGCCGATGCGCTGGAAGCAGTCCAGCCCGGAGCGATCAGGCTCGATCACAGGCTGGAGCATATCGTCAGCGATCCCGATCACGCCGTGATGGACTTTGCGGGCGGCATGAAGGTCAGCGTCGCGGTTGCTGTGGGGGCAGACGGCGTGAAATCGATCACCCGCGACCAACTGTTCGACACCGCCCCGCCGCAATTTACCGGCCAGGTTGCGTGGCGCGGGGTGTTGCCCAAAAGCGACCTGCCGGAAGATGTCCAGGCCTTGCTGCCCGGCATCTGGATCGGTGAAAGGCGGCTGTTCATGCGCTATCCGATCCGCGACGGGAAGCTCGTCAATTATGTCGCCTTCGTCAATCTGGCGGGCTGGGAAGAGGAAGGCTGGGCCATTCCTTCAACCAAAGCCGAATTGCTGGACCATTATGCCGATTCCGAACCCATGCTCAAGGCGCTGATTGCCGCAACGCCGCCGGGGCAGCTGTTCAAATGGGCGCTGCATGCGCGTGAACCGCTGGACAGCTGGATTGCAGGCTGCGTTACGTTGCTTGGCGATGCAGCGCATGGGATGTTGCCCTTCATGGGGCAGGGTGCCGCCACCGCGCTGGAAGACGGCATGGTGCTGGCGCGCTGTCTGATCAGTTTTGACAAGCAGGAAGCGCTCAGCCGCTATGAGGCTGCGCGGCGCGAGCGGACCACCATGGTGCAAACCCAGTCGCGTCTGCTGGGCCTGCAATTCCAGGGCAAGAATCCTGAAAGCTTTGGCAAAGGGCCGATCCTTAATGAGGATACGCTGGGTCTGTTTGCCTATGATGCGATAAACTGCCCGATCTGATCGGGCGAGGGGGGAAGTCATGTCTAATATAGTGGTAACTGGCAGCACGCGCGGCATCGGGCTGGGATTGGTGAAGGCGTTCTGTGCGCTGGGACATAATGTTGTGGTCAGCTCTCGCGGGCAGGCCGCAGTCGACAAGGCTGTTGCAGAGGTTGGCAGTTCGGCGGGCAGCGGCACGGTAATTGGCTGTGCCTGCGACGTATCTGATCAGGCGGCGGTGCAGCGGCTTTGGGATGCTGCCTTTGCCGCGCTGGGCAGCGTGGATATCTGGATCAACAATGCCGGGCTGGCTGGCCCGCGCAAGCACGTGGCCGATCTTTCGCGCGAAGAAATCGCGCCCGTGATCGACACCAATATCTGGGGCATGATCTGGGGAACGCAGGTGCCGCTGGCGGGCATGAGCGCGCAGGGCCAGGGCAAGATATTCAACTTCGAAGGATTCGGGTCAGATGGGATGTCCGCTGCCGGACTCACCGTCTATGGCCTGACCAAGCGGGCGCTGACCTATTTCACCAATAGTGTGAACAAGGAGATCAAGGGCTCGCCGGTGCTGCTCGGCACGATCAGTCCGGGGATTGTGGTCACAGACCTGCTGGAAGAGGCAAAGGATGCCGATCCGGTGCAGTGGGAACGGACCAAGAAGTTCTACAACATTCTGGCCGACACGGTGGAAACCGTCGCTCCCTATATTGCCGCCGAAGTACTCAAGGCAAACAAGCCGGGCAGCGCAATCAGGTGGCTGACCACACCTAAGGCCATCTGGCGCTTTGCCACTGCCGGAATTACCAAACGTCGCCTGTTGCCATGATGTGATTGACCGCAACAACAAGACAAAGCTGATAGCTAACCCAAACATTTCGGG
Source organism: Novosphingobium sp. (assembly GCA_031419035.1). Lineage (GTDB taxonomy): Bacteria > Pseudomonadota > Alphaproteobacteria > Sphingomonadales > Sphingomonadaceae > Novosphingobium. The sequence continues at coordinate 6,710 of JANOKC010000079.1, forward strand.
GCATGACGAATTGTGATTAATGACGCTCTGCGTTCCCTTCCGCTTGTTTTCGTCTTGCTGCTGCCAGGCTGCAGCGATCCTGGATCCGTGCCCCGGAAAGCCGAAAAGCCGATCCGCGTTGTGGTTGCCAAAGCGGGGATCAACAGCGCGATTCCGATGATTGAGGCGGCTGGTACGGCCGCTCTGCGCAAAGAGATTCCGCTGGGCTTCACCTCGTCCGGGCGGATTGCGCGTATTCTGGTCCAGGAAGGCGACCGGGTCCAGCGCGGCCAGTTGCTTGCGGTGCTCGATACCACCAACGTTGCTGCGTCGCTTGAAACCGCTGCGGCCGAGCGTGACCGGGCGGCAGCAGATTTGCAGCGGATGAAGGTGCTGTTCACCCAGGGCTGGATCACCAAATCGCGGCTTGAAAGCGCCGAAGCTGCGGCGCGAACCGCTGATGCGACACTCAAATCGCGGCGTTTTTCGGTTGAAACAGCCCGGGTGGTCGCGCCTGCTGCGGGGGTGATTCTTGCCCGCCAGGCCGAACCATCGCAGATCATTGATGCCGGCACGCCCATCGTCACGCTGGGCGATAGCGGCAGCGGCTTTGTGTTGCGGGCTTTGCTGAGTGATCGCGATGCCGTGCGGGTGCGGCCGGGCGCAGTGGCCGAAGTGTCGTTTGAGGCACTACCTGGCGCGCTGCTGCAGGGGCGGGTGCTTGAAGTTGGTGGCCGTTCAGACCGCAACAGCGGGGCTTTCACGATTGAGATCGGTCTTCAGCCTGAGCCGCGATTGCGCTCAGGACTGGTCGGCAAGGCCCGGATCGCCGCGCCCGCCACCACGGCGGAGGTTACTTTGCTGGTTCCGCCCACCGCGATCTTCGCCGTGCGGGCTGATCAAGGCTTTGTCTATGTGCTGGGCGCCGATCGCCGGGTGAAAGTCCGCCAAGTGCAACTGGGCAAGCTGGACGGGCGCGGAATGGAGATTGTGGACGGGCTGAGGCCTGATGAAACGCTGGTCCTGTCCGGTTTCGACCGGCTGCGCGATGGCATGGCAGTTGATCCGGTGCAGCCGCCGAGATGAAAATTATCGAGCTTGCGGTCCGCCGCTGGCAGGTGACGCTGGTGGCTTTCCTGCTGCTGGTGTTGCTGGGATTCAACGCGTTTCGGGGCATCCCGCGGGCAGTCGATCCCTATTTCCCTATCCCTGCAACTCTTGTGATCGTCACTCTTCCCGGCGCCGACGCCAGCGAAATTGAGGAAACGGTTGCCAAACCGATTGAACGGGCGCTCCAAGGCCTCGATAGTGTGCGCGATATTCGGTCCACCAGCACCGATGGTATCGCATCGGTCAGCGTGTCGTTTGATTACGGCACGGATGCAGAGCAAGCGCTGGATCGGACCGTGCGCGAGGTCAACGCGCTGCGCCCGCAATTGCCAACCGGCATCAACCGGATCGATATGCGCAGGCCGCGCACGACCGAGGCGGCGATTACGCAAATCGCACTGGTCAGCGACACAGCCAGCTGGCGGCGGATGGAGAAATATGCCGAGGATCTGCGCGATCGGATCAGTATTCTTCGCAGTGTGCGCAATACGCAGCTCTATGGCCTGGCTGCCCCGGAAGTACGGATCGCGCTCGATCCGGCCCGGATGGCAGAGCGCAAGTTGGCCCCTGCGGCGCTCGCCAATGCGATTTCGCAAGGCGGGACCGATGTTCCGGCAGGCGCGGTCACTGCGGGCAATCGCCGTTTCAACGTGCAATCGGGCGGTGCCTATCGCTCGCTTGAGACGATCCGGGCAATCCCGCTGCGCGGCGGTGATGGCCAGCTGCTGACGGTGGGCGATGTGGCAAGCGTCGATTGGGCCGAGGCAGAACAGCTTCACATCACCCGGCTCAATGGCAAGCGCGCGGTCTTCATCGGGGTGCGCCAGAAGGACGGGGTCGATACGCTGGCGCTGCGCGATGCGCTGAAGGAGGTGAAGGCAAAGTTCCGCCCAACACTGCCGCCCGATATCACCATGGTCAGCGTGTTTGACCAAAGCAACGATATTGAACGCAAGCTCAACCAGCTGGGACTGGATTTCCTGATTGCACTTGGACTGGTATTGCTGACACTGCTGCCGCTGGGGCCGCGAGCATCGCTGGTGGTGATGATCTCGATCCCGACGTCGCTGGCGATCGGGGTGCTGGCGCTCGATCTGCTGGGCTTTTCGCTTAATCAGTTGGCAGTTGCAGGCTTCATCGTTGCGCTTGGGTTGCTGGTTGATGATTCGATCGTGGTAACCGAAAACATTGAGCGTCACATCCGCATGGGCGAAGAACGCGTGACTGCTGCGATCAAGGGCACCAGAGAAATTGCGATGGCTGTCCTGGGCTCTACCGGCGTGCTGCTGTTTGCCTTTTTGCCGCTGGCCAAGCTGCCCGAAACAGCGGGCGACTTCACCCGAAGCCTGCCCGCCGCCGTCCTGGTCACTGTTAGCGCTTCGTTGCTGGTCTCGCTGACCATTGTTCCGTTTGCGGCCAGCCGGATTCTGTCTGCGCACAAGAAATCTGGCGGAAACAGTTTCCTGCAATGGGTCACCGCGCGGATCGAACAATTCTATCGCCCGGCCTTGCACTGGAGCCTGGCCAATCCGCACAAGGCAGTTTGGGGGGCGATGCTGGCGTGTTTCGCGATGTTGTTCACGATCCCCGCGATCGGCTTCAGCCTGTTTCCCAAAGCCGACACGCCCTATTTTCTGGTCAAGATTGAAGCACCCGAAGGCTCAAGCCTGACAACCACCGATCGGGCAGTACGAGATGTCGCCCGGATCGTTGCCCGGCGCGCTGAAGTTAAAGACGTGATGGAGAACACGGGGCGAAGCAATCCGCAGATCTACTACAACGCCATTCCGCGAGAGGCTGACACCAAATTTGGCGAGCTCTTTGTTACACTTGACGCGTATTCGCCCAAAGCAACGCCTGCCCTGGTTGAGAGTATGCGGGCCGAGCTGGAGCGCTATCCGGCAGCAAAGGTCACGATTGAGCAGTTCGAACAGGGGCCGCCAGTAGATGCCCCGATCGCGATTCGCCTGCGCGGGCCAGAGCTGTCGCAGCTGAAAAAATTGTCAGGAGTATTCGCAGAAGCCGCCCGCAAAACCGCTGGCACCCGCGATGTTGTTGATCCCTTGGCGATTGACCGGATCGATCTTGATCTGGCGATTGACCCTGCCAAGGCTGGCCTCCTCAATGTTGCGCCCGATGCAGTCAGGCGCACGCTGCGGCTGGCGATTTCGGGCGAGCGCGCCAGCTCGCTCCGCGATGCCGAAGGCGATTCCTATCCGGTCGTTGTGCGAATGCCATTTGTGCGCGAGGTGCCGGTAAGTGTGCTCGACAGTATCTATGTCACGTCGCTTTCGGGTGCGAGCATTCCGCTGGCGCAGTTGACCACGCCAAGGCTTGCTTCGGTTCCGGCATCAATCAACCGCTACAAGCTGGAGCGCTCGGTCACGATCACATCGTATATCGCAGAAGGCTACCTCGCCTCAAAGGTCAACGCTGCGGTGATCGAAAACGTCAGGGCACTGCCACTGCCGCCGGGCTATTCGATCAATATTGGCGGGCAGGCTGAAATTGCCGAGCGCAACCGCAGCGGGATTGGCGGCGTGGCGCTGCTGGGCCTGTTTGGGATTTTGAGCGTGCTGGTGCTGGAGTTCGGGCGGTTCCGCGAAGTGACCGTGGTGGCCGGAGTTATTCCGCTGGGCCTGTTCGGCGGGCTGCTCGCGTTGATCCTGACCGGTAACTCGCTGTCCTATCTTGCCGTGATCGGATTTATTGCGCTGATCGGGATCGAAATAAAAAATTCGATCCTGCTGGTCGATTTCACCACCAAGCTGCGCCAGCGCGGGCTGGAGTTGCGCGAAGCTATCGAGCAGGCTGGCGAGATTCGGTTCCTTCCGGTATTGTTGACCTCGGTTACCGCGATTGGCGGATTGCTGCCGCTCGCGCTCTCGGGATCGCCGCTTTATTCGCCGCTGGCATGGGTTATCATTGGCGGTCTGATTTCATCAACCTTGCTCAGCCGGATCGTTATCCCGGCGATGTATCTGCTGCTGGTTCGGAATGCGCCGCCTCCGGCAGGCGATCAAGCGGCCTGAATGATCACCAGTCGGATGCTTTCACCTTGACTTTGGATTTGTCCGGACAAATTATCAAACAACCCCCCAGCCTCTGGGCGGTTCGCAGGAGAATTTTGTAATCATGTTCGCGGCCAACAGCATCCTGTTCGTTCCGGGGTCGCGTCCCGATCGCTTCGCCAAGGCGCACGCCGCGGGTTCCGGCGTCACGGTGATCGATCTGGAAGATGCGGTTGCTGGCGATGACAAAGATGCCGCGAGGGTTGCAGCGCTGGCGCAAATTTCGGCTGACAAGGCGGGCTGGGCGATCCGCTGCAATGGTTTGGCGACGGCGGCTGGGATCGCAGACATCCATGCTTTTGGCCTTGCGCCGGATTTACCTGACCTGCTGTTCGTGCCGATGGTAGAATCTGCGGTTGAGCTTGAGATTATCGCCCTTGTATTGGGTGATCGCTGCCCCGGTCTGGTGCCGCTGGTCGAAACTCCCAAGGGACTACGCCACGCTGTGGCAATCGCCTCGGCACCGCAGGTAGCAGCGGTGATGTTTGGCGGCGGCGATTTTTCGGGCGAGTTGGGCGTGGAGCTGGCGTGGGAGCCTCTGCTGGCAGCGCGCTATGGGCTGTTGCTGGCTTGCGCGGAAGCGTGCGTTCCAGCTATAGACGTGCCCTTCATTGATCTTGATAATCCCGCTGGCCTTGCGGAAGAATGCCGCCGCGCCAAGGCGCTGGGCTTTATGGCCAAGGCGGCGATCCATCCAGCGCAGGTGCCCGCAATCGAGGCCAGTTTTACGCCCTCCGCAGCCGAAGTGACTGAGGCAGAAGAAGCCATCGCCGCCTATCTTGCAGGCGGCGAGCGCGCGATCCGTTTCAAGGGAAAAATGCTGGAGGCACCCGTGGTAAAAAACTACCGCGCAGTGCTCAGCCGGAAAGGACAGACGAACAATGCGTGATGGGGCAATCGAAGTCGGGCCGCAGCGGTACCGCGAGAATTTCGGCCGCTATTTCGAAGAATTTGTGGTCGGCGATGTTTACGAGCACCGCCCCGGACGGACAATCTCGGAAACTGACAACACATGGTTCAGCCTGCTGACGATGAACCAGCATCCGGCCCATTGCGACGCTGAATATGCCCGCAAGACCGAGTTCGGAAAATGTCTGGTCGCCTCTCCGCTGACCGTTGCGATCATGACCGGGCAGAGCGTATCGGATGTCAGCCAGAAGGCAGTCGCCAATCTGGGCTGGAAGGAAATCCGTCTGCTCAAGCCAGTCTTTGCCGGTGATACGCTGTATTCGGAAACCGAAGTTCTGGAAAAGCGCGAATCCGAAAAGCGGCCGCAGCAGGGGATCGTGACGATCAAGACGATCGGCAAGAACCAGCACGGCGATGTCGTGTGCGATTTTGTGCGGATCATGCTGATCTGGAAGCGCGGCTTCGGCCCGGCCGACGACTAAGGAGAATACCCGTGGCGACTGCCCCTGTAATGATGGCCGACCAGGGCCGGACGATCGATCCCGATGAGGAAGCCGCCTTCCTTGATGCGATTGATCGCTGGCTGGAGCGATCGGTCATCCCGGTGATAATGCACCATGATCACAATGATATATGGCCAGCCGAGCTGGTTGCGGAAATGGCTGAAATGGGCCTGTTCGGTGCAACCATCGGGCAGGAATACGGCGGGCTGGGGCTGCCAGCGAAAACCTATGCCAAGATTGTCATGCGCATCTCATCCTATTGGATGGCGATCACCGGGATATTCAATTCGCATCTGATCATGGCTGCGGCGGTCGAGCGGTTCGGCACGCCCGCGCAAAAGTCCCTGTGGTTGCCAAAATTTGCCAGCGGCGCAATTCGCGGCGGCCTTGCTTTGACAGAACCCAACGCCGGGACCGATCTGCAGGCGATCCGCACCATCGCTCGCCGGGATGGTGACGACTACATCATCAACGGCACCAAGACCTGGATTTCCAACGCGCTGAACGGCAGCTGCTTTGCCCTGCTAGTCAAGACCGATCCCGGTGCCGAACCACGCTATAAGGGGATGAGCCTGTTTATCGCCGACAAGCGGGAAGGCTTCACCACCGGCAAAAAGTTCGACAAGCTGGGCTATAAGTCGATCGACAGCTCCGAGCTGATTTTTGACAATTACCGGATCCCGGTAGATCAGCTGATCGGCGGGGTCGAAGGACAGGGCTTCTTCCAGGCAACCGGCGGGCTGGAGCTGGGCCGGATCAATGTTGCCTCCCGCGGGGTTGGCCTTGCCGAGGGCTCTCTGCGGCTGGCCACCCAATATTCGCAGCAGCGCCAGACCATGGGCAAGCCAATCTGTGAGCATCAGGCGATCCAGCTTAAGCTGGGTGAAATGGTCACCCGCGCCCATGCCGCGCGGCTGCTGACGATGGATGCCGCTGCTGCCTATGACCGGGGCGAACGCTGCGATATGGAAGCCGGTATGGCCAAATATTTCGCCAGCGAAGCCGCGGTTGAAAACAGCCAGGAAGCGATGCGGATTTACGGCGGCTACAGCTATTCGAAGGAATATGACATCGAACGCTATTACCGCGATTCCATGCTGATGTGCATCGGCGAGGGCACCAATGAGATGCAGCGGATGATCATCGCCAAGCAATGGCTCAAGGCTAATCCGGCCTGATGGCGATGAACCTGCCCCTCGCCGGTTATCGTGTAATCAGCGCCGAACAATATGGTGCCGGACCATACGGCACGATGTTTCTTGCCCAGCTGGGTGCCGAGGTAATCAAGATTGAGCCACCGCACAAAAATGGCAAAGGCGGCGGGGATACCGCGCGCGGCGTCGGTCCGCATTTTCTGCGACCGGGTGAAAGTCTGTATTTTCAGGCCTTCAACCTCAACAAACGTTCGCTCACCCTCGATCTTGGAACGCCCGAGGGGCAGACAATTCTGGGCCAGCTGGCGGCAACCAGCCACGCCATTGCCAATAATATGCGCGGCGATCTGCCGGCCCGGCTGGGGCTGACCTATGCGGCGTTGAAAGAGGTCAATCCGGCAATCGTCTGCGCGCATCTTTCAGCCTATGGCCGCGATAATGCGCGGACCAAATGGCCAGGTTATGACTATCTGATGCAGGCCGAGGCCGGCTATTGCGCGCTGACCGGCGACCCTGACGGTGAACCGCAGCGGATGGGGCTGTCGATGGTCGATTTTATGACCGGGACGGTGATGGCGATCGGACTGCTGGCTGCGCTGGTCGATGCGCAGCGAACTGGCACCGGCCGCGATGTCGATACTGATCTGCTTTCGGCCGCAGTCCACCAGACCAGCTATCCGGCGCTGTGGTACATGAATGAGGGCGACAGCACCGGGCGAAGCCCGCGGTCCGCCCATCCCAACGCCACCCCCAGCCAGATGTTCAAGGCGGCTGATGGCTGGATGTTCGTGATGTGCCAGTTGCCCAAATTCTGGGACATCATGGTGGAACGGATCGGGCGGCAAGACCTTGCCGCCGATCCCCGCTTTGCCAGCAATGCCAATCGCCTCGCCAATCGGGAGGCATTGACGCAGCTGCTCGATGCAGAGTTTTCCAAGGCGCCGATGGCGCATTGGCAGGCGCTGCTTGAAGGCCATGTGCCGGTGGCGCCGGTCTATGAGCTGGCACAGGCGATGGATAATCCCTGGCTGGAGACAATCGGCATGCGCGATAGCATCGATCATCCTGACCGGGCTGATATGCAAGTGCTTGCCAACCCGATCAAGCTGGACGGGCAGCGCCTGCCCAACCGGCCTGCGCCGCTGCTGGGCGCTGATAGCAACGCTATCCTGACCGAACTGGGCTATGACGGCGATGATCTGGCGCGACTGCGTGCCGGTGGCATTGTCTGAAGGGCAGGATATGGGGTCTGAAGGGCAAAACATGGGCAAGCTTTCCGGCATTACAGTGATCGATCTGACCCAGTTTCTGCCGGGCCCGATGATGAGTGTGATGATGGCCGATCAGGGCGCGCGGGTGATTAAGATCGAGCCGCCTACGGGCGATCCAGTGCGCGAGCAGGCTCCGTTCGAGAACGGCCAGTCGGTCTGGTTTGCCAACCTCAACCGGGGCAAGGACAGTCTGGTGCTCGATCTTAAGGATGAGGCAGGCAAGGCGGCATTACGCGATTTGATCACTACTGCCGATGTCTTTGTCGAAGGGTTCCGGCCAGGCGTAATGGCCCGGCTGGGATTCGATTACACTGCGGTCAGCGCACTCAATCCAGCCATCATCTATTGCTCGATCTCCGCCTTCGGACAGGAGGGCGCGCTGGCCCATCATCCGGCGCATGATATGGCGGTGCAGGCGTTGGCGGGCTTCCTCAGCGTCAACGACGGGTCGGATGGGGTGCCAGTCGTCCCCGGGGCACCTGCTGCCGATCTGGCCGCCGGCCTCACTGCATTGTCCGCCGTTTTGATGGCGCTGATCGGGCGCGAGAGATCCGGCAAGGGTGATTACATCGACGTCGCCATGTTCGACAGCCTGCTGCCCTGGTGCGCGCATACAGCAGGCAGCGCGATTGCCGGAGGGGCGGCTCCGGTCTCCAGCCAGCAACGCTCGTTGGGCGGCGCGGCGTTCTATCAGGTTTATGCCACCAAGGATGCGGCCCATGTCTGCCTTGGCGGGCGCGAGGTGAAGTTCGCGCGCAATCTGCTAACCGCATTGAACCGCACCGATTTGATCCCGCTGGCCGAGCAGGATGCCGGGCCGGTGCAGCAGCCACTGATCGATTTCCTGCGCCAAACCTTTGCCAGCCGCACACGCGCGCAATGGGTTCAATGGTTCGCGGACAAGGACGTGGCCTTTGCCCCGGTACTGGATTTCCGCGAGGCCTTTGACGCGCCGCATATGGCTGAGCGCGGCCTGCTGATCGAAGCTGATGGCCGCCACCACATCGCCCCGCCGATCCGCTTTGTAGGTGAAGCGTCGTGGCAGCCGGGCAAGGTGCCGGAGCTGGGCGGATGATCGCCTTAGCCGTCGACGTCGACGTCGATATGCATCGAATAAGCGAAGCGTTCGCCGGGATGGTGGCTGACCGAGATTTCAAACACCCGCCCCTTCGAATCGAGGTAGCAGCGCAGTATCCGCAGCACCGACGCACCGCGCTTGATACCCAGCTGCTTGGCAATGTTCGCGCTGGCGGAAATCGCCTGAATATCTTGCGTGACCTTGCTTACGGCGACCCCGGCGAGTTGCTCAATCTGACTGAACAGGGTTCCTGCCGCAAGGTCGAGCCGTTCGATCGCGGCATCCAGCGATTGGTGAAAATAGGCGTCGGTTGTCGCAATTGGCAGCACATCGGTTTCAAGCTGGCGAACCCCCCGAAAACAGGTCCAGCTGCCGTTTGTGTCCACGCCAATCTGTTCGGCGACAAGCCTGGGCAGCGGCCCGCGGCCTTGCAGTTCATAAATGACGCGGCTGTCGCGGGCATACTGCAGGATTTCGCCCACGTTGGAGAGCGGCTGGTGCAGAGTGCCGCCGCGCGCGGACGCGGGCTGAACAACGGTGCCAGAGCCGCGCCGCCGGGCGATCAACCCTTCGTTCTGCAGCCGCCGCAGCGCCTCGCGCACGGTGAACCGGCTTACCTTATAGCGCTGACACAGCTCGCTTTCGGTTGGAAACTGATCCAGCGCAGCAAGCTTGCCGGACATTATTTCTGCGCGGAGTTCACCCGCCAGCTGCAGATAGCGTGGCGGCTGGCGATCGCGCGGTTTCAGGGCCTTCTCGGTCAATCCATGCTCCCGCAATCACCGGTCGCGGCGGGGAGGCCAGTTTGACCGAGCCCCTGCTCACAACGCTTGTCCGGACATTAGCGCGCCCCATCGGAGAAAGCGATAGGGCGCGTGCAAGGCTGCATCTGCTCGATTGGCTGGCCTGTGTGGCGGGCGCGCGGCGGAGTGATGTGTCCGGGCGCGGCGGAATGTTGCCGTTTCATCACGCTAACGCTGCAATGCTTGGCAATGTCCTCGAGATGGACGATGTCCATCGCACCGCCTTGTTGCATCCAGGGCCAGTGATATGGCCAGTGGTTTTCAATGACCCTGTCGGGAGCATGAATGACGTGCTCGACGCTGCGGTGCGCGGTTATGAGGCGATGATTGCGGTCGGCTCGGCGTTTGATGCCTATCACTATGCGCACTGGCATCCAACGGCGACAGCGGGTTCTATCGGGGCTGCTGCCGCTGGCGCTTCAGGATGGAAACTGAATCAAAACCAGACACTTTGGGCGCTAGCAAATGCCGCGTCTGTCGCTGGCGGACTATGGCACATGCGCCATGATGCGGTGATGACCAAGCAATGGCATGTTCTCCACGCCTGCACTACCGGCAACAATGCAGTATATGCCGCACTAAACGGGGTGACTGGCCCGGCCTCCATACTGGAAGGTCCACAAGGGCTTTTTGCCGCGATGACCCGCAAAGCTGGAATTCTCGGCCGGAACGGTGATAGCTGGCTTATTCACGAGGTCAGTTTCAAGCCATTCGCTGCGTGCCGTCATGCCCATCCAGCCATCGATGCTGCAATGGAATTGCGCAAGACTGGAGCATTGAGTCCGCCATATCACGTTGAGACTTATGCTGATGCGATAAAGTTCTGTGATCAGCCAAACCCGCGGACCGAACAAGAGGCTAAGTTTTCGCTCCAGCATGCCATCGCCATTGTTGCGGACGGTCGCCAAGCCGATCCTCAGGATTTTACGGAAACAGCCATTGCTGCTCTGGCCGATTTGCGTTCGCAAGTAACGGTTGCAGAGAACCCCGAGTTTACAGCCCGATACCCTGCGCACTTTGGCGCCAGAGTGAATGGTCTGGAGCTGATTGACACTCTGGGTGATCCCGAGCGGCCCATCTCTGAGGCCCATATAGCAGGCAAAGCACAGACCTTGTTCGGCTGGGGCGGGCTTGAGCACCGCGAGACGGATCGGGTCATCGAACTGGCACTCAATGGTGAGGACCCAGAGGCCATCGACGCATGGCTTACGGACAGAACAACTTGACCTCCACCGCCGATCTCCTCGCCTTTGCCGCAGCCGCGCACCGCCTGCCGGACGCGATCTGCGCTGCCGCTGTCCGCTTGCTGGGTGATACGCTGGCGGTGGGCGCAGCGGGAGCAACAGCTCCGGGGGCCGATGCGATCCTTAGCGCAGCACTGGCCATGGGCAGCGGCAACGAAGCGCGGCTGATCGGCACCAGCGAACGTCTGCCCGCACCCGGCGCGGCCTTCGTCAATGGCTACCGGATCCACGGCCTGGAATGGGATGCAGTCCATGAGCCAGCGGTGGTTCATGCGATGAGCGTGGTCACAGCGGCGCTTGGCGCGGCAATTGACCGGCGCGCAAAGGCTTATGGGGCTTGCGATCCTGATGAGGCGCTGGTGGCACTGGCGGTCGGCGTTGATGTGGCCAGCGGGATGGGGATCGCGGCAGATAGTGCGCTTTCCTTCTTCCGGCCCGCGACGGCAGGACTGATCGGTGCTGCGATGGCGGTGGCGCGGTTTGATGGTGCGCCGCTGGATCATGCGCTGGGCCTGGCCACTTCGAGCTGCGCGGGAACGATGCAGGCGCATGTCGAAGGTTCGATCGCGCTGCCGTTCCAGATCGCCAATGCGGCGCGCGCGGCCGTGACGGCGAGCGATCTGGCCCGCGCGGGTCTCACCGGGCCGCTCGATCCCATGGAAGGCCAGTTTGGTTATTTCCCTTTATTCGATCGGGGCGATCTGGCGCGCTATACTGGTCAACTGGGCAGCATCTGGCGGATCGGTGAGCTTAGCACCAAGCCGTTCCCCTCAGGCCGGGCCAGCCATGCGGCGCTGAGCGCGTTGCAGGAATTTTCTGGGCAGGATCATGCCAGGCAGGACGTTCAACGGGTTGAACTTGCTTGCCCGCCGCTGATCCGGCGGCTCGTGGGGCGCGATCATCATTCCGGCATGACGCCCGCCTATGCCCGGCTGTGCCTGCCATTCCTTGCTGCGCTGATGCTGAGCGACGGGCGGATCGATCCGCGCCGCTTCACGCCCGCCAGCTTTGCCGATCCGGCGCTGACAGCGCTGGCGGGTAAGGTTCATCTGATCGCCGATGGCAATGGCGATGAAAATGCGTTGTTCCCGCAAGTCCTGACCATAACGCTTTCGTCGGGCGAACGAATTTCGCGGGACATCCCGCATACGCTGGGCAGTCCGCAAGCCCCGCTCAACCCCGCGCAATCCGCCGCCAAACTCAGCCTCGCTCGCGAATTGGCCTCAGTTGAAGCCGATCCGCGCGTTTTTACCGCACCCCTCTCCTACTTCACGGAACCGACATGAGTTTTCCGACCTATTTCGAAGCCTTCGATATCAAGCAACTGCTGGCTGATTATCCGATCGGTGATGCGTTCATCGCGCGCTATCGCAGCATGAGCCGTGATGAGCTTCATGGTATGCAGAACCGCCAGTTCTTGCGGCTGATGACGCGCGGCTGGGAGATTCCTTTTTACCAGCGGCTGTGGGGCGCGAAGGGGATTGAGCCGGGCGATATTCGCACCCTGGAGGACATCACCAAGCTGCCGGTTTATGACAAGACCGATCTGATGGCATCGGTAAATGACCATCCCCCCTATGGCGATTTCGACGGGCGCGGGGATACTCCTGTCATATTCCACACCACCAGCGGCACCACCGGGCGGCCTCAGCCGCTGATGTTCGGACCCAAGGGCCGCGAGGTGACCAATCTGCTGGTCGGGCGGATGTATCGCTGGATGGGAATGGGCCCTGCGGATGTGGTCCATTCGGTTTACGGTCACGGGATGATCAATGGCGGGCATTACATCCGCGAAGCCGTCACCCATTTCACCAATTCGCTGTTTCTGTCTGCCGGAACCGGAATTGAGACTCGCTCGATCAATCAGGTTCAGCTGCTCGCGGATTTTGGCGCGACGGTGATGGTCGGCTTCGTTGACTATATCCGCAAGCTGGCCGATGTGGCCGAGGCGGAAAAGTTGTTTGACCAGATCAAGCTGCGGATGATCATCGGCCACCTTGGCACAGAGGATCGCGCCGCGACTGAAGCGGCCTGGCACGGGGCCAAGGCCTATGACTGGTACGGGGTGGGCGATACCGGCAGCATAGCAGGCGAAGGGCCAGACCGCGACGGGATGTATGTATGGGAAGACGCCCAATACCTCGAACTGCTCGATGTCGATAACGGCGCGCCGGTGAACCTTGGGAAAACAGGCGATATGGTGGTCACCTGCCTGTTCAAGGATGATATTGCGCCGTGCATCCGCTTCAATACCCACGATATCACGCATGAGCTGGATGGACGCGGCGAGCTGGCGTTCAAGCGGATCGCCGGGTTCAAGGGTCGCAGCGACAATATGGTCAAGCTGCGCGGGATCAATCTGTTCCCTCATGCCATCGCTGCGCTGATCGAGAACCGCCCCGATCTGACCGGCGAATATGTCTGCCATCTGCGCCGCGATGCCAATCAGCGCGACGATATGGTGGTGACGATCGAAAGCCGGGGCACCAGCAGCGCGGCGGAGCTTGCCGAAGTGCTGCGGCGGGGCTTGGGCGTTGAAGTGGCAGTTACGTTGTGCGCGCCGGGCGGGACCGCAGCGGCAACCCAGATCGACACCCGTCAAAAGCCGATCCGTCTGATCGACGAGCGCGCCCTGTGATTGATTGGGCTGCCATTGAATCGCGCAACGCTGCACTCAAGGCGTTTGTCGATTTCGATCGCAACGCAGCTTTCGGCACTGGCCCCCTTTCCGGCGCCACTGTCGGTATCAAATCCAACATTGCGGTAAAGGGCCTGCCCCGCACCGGCGGGATGGCGCATCTGCGCGGCACGATTGCTTCAGAAGACGCATCGGTGGTGGCAAAGCTGCGCAGCGCAGGTGCGGCGATCCTGGGCAGTCTCAACATGCATGAAGCTGCGCTTGGGGCGACAACTGACAATGCATTCTATGGCCGCACGCATAATCCCCATCGGATCGGCTACACACCGGGTGGATCATCAGGCGGCAGCGGCGCGGCGGTGGCAGCGGGGCTGTGCGATCTGGCGCTGGGCACCGATACGCTGGGCTCGGTTCGCATCCCGGCGGCCTATTGCGGGGTCTATGGCCTCAAGCCGACCCACCGCGCGATCGACGATAATGGCATGCTGTTCCTCGATGCGCGGCTCGACAACATCGGGCCATTGGCGCGCGATCTGGATATGATCGAACGGGCCTGGGCAGTGATCGGAAATGGTGGGAGCGGCGGTGTATTCGCGCGGCTGCTGACATTGCGCGATCTTGCCGGGGTAGAATGCCAGGCGGCGGTGCGGGCAGGATACCGCGCCGCGCTGGCCGCGATTGACCTGCCGCATAGCGAGCTTGATCTACCTGCCAGTCCCACCGCGATCCGCACTGCGGCGCTGGCAAGCGCCGGACGGGCGCTGATCGCTGATCTTGGCACTAACCGCGCTTCGGCTTCGGCTGAGCTCAAATCGATCCTGCTGGCTGTAGAAGCATTGCCGGAAAATCCGGCCTTGCTCGCCGCTATCCGCCACGCCTTGATTGATGCGCTGGGCGATGATGGCGTACTGCTGATGCCGACCACGCCGCATGTCGCCTTTGCCCATGGCACCCGCGCTCCTGCTACGCAGGCCGATTTCACCGGGCTTGCCAATATCGCTGGATTGCCCGCGCTAGCGTTGCCATCCGGACGGGATGCAAACGGCCTGCCTGTGTCGGTCCAGCTGGTCGGACCGGCGGGAAGCGAGCTGAGATTGATTACACTTGCGCGCAGGCTGGATCTCGCGCTCAATGCCTATGCCCCTCCTGCCAATTAGGGAAAAAATTATGCGTATCATTTGCCTGTTTAATCTGAAGCCGGGCGCCGATGCCGCCGCTTATGAAGCCTGGGCGCGGGGCACCGATATTCCGGGGGTCAACGCGCTGGGATCGGTCCAGAACTTCACCGTCCACCGCGCCACCGGCTTGTTCGGATCGGATGCCAAGCCGCCCTATGACTATGTCGAGGTGATCGACATCCATGGTATGGAGCCGTTCGTCGCCGATGTGACCGATCCTGAATTTCAAAAGGTTGCCGCAGCCTTTGGCCAATTCACAGACAATCCCTGCTTTATCCTGACGGAAGACCTTTGATGCGCTATTCGGGCAAGACTGTCGTTGTAACTGGATCGGGGCGGCACAAGGGGCTGGGGCAGGGTATCCTGCAGCGCTTTGCTGATGAAAAGGCCAACTGTGTCGTCTCGGACGTGACGATCACGCCGGAGGCAGAAGAAGTTGCCGAGGAACTGCGCGGGCGTGGTGCTCAGGTTCTGACTGTCGCCTGCGATGTTTCCGATCCGGCCCAATGCGCCGGCCTGATCGATCGGACTGTCGAGGCTTTTGGCGGCATTGATGTGTTGGTCAACAACGCCGGGATCGGCTTCATGATGAAGCCGCTACTGGAAGTCGATCCGGCCGATTGGGCCAAGGTGATCGCGGTCAATCTGTCGGGCGCGTTCTATTGCACGCAGGCTGCGGCGCGGGCCATGGTCAAGGCCGGGAAAGGCGGGCGGATCATCAATATCGCCAGCCAGGCCGCCAAAACCGGCTTCCCGCATCTGCCCGCCTATGTCAGTTCCAAACACGGCATGATCGGGCTGACCCGGGCGGCTGCGGTGGAGCTGGGCGGGCTTGGCATCACTGTCAACGCGGTCTGCCCCAATCACGTCACCACCGCGCTGGGGGCCGAGCAGAACGCCTATTTCTCAAAGCTGCTCGGTTTTACCAGCGTTGAGGCTTATCTCGCCAATATGGCCGCGAAAAACCCGATGGGCCGCCCCGGCCTGCCCGGCGACACTGCCGCCGCCTGCGCCTGGCTGGCCAGCGACGAGGCCTTTTATATCACCGGCGAGGCGCTCAATGTCTCGGGCGGGGAGGAAATGCATTGATTTTCCTCCCCAAGCGAAGATTGGGGAGGGGGACCATGCGCAGCATGGTGGAGGGGTATCGAGAGGGTGCAATACCCCTCCACCATGCTGCGGGTGGTCCCCCTCCCCGAGCAGGCTCAGGGAGGAAAGAGTGTGATTGAGGAACGGATCGATTGGCCCGATGGTGCAAAGATGGCGCTGTCGGTCGTCGTCAATGTCGAGGAAGGTTCCGAGCAGAGCATCGCGCGCGGCGACAGGGGGATGGAGCCGGTTGATGAGCTGGGCATTTTCATCAAGGCGCAGATCCGCAATTATTCAAATGAATCCAATTACCTCTATGGGCTGAAGGCGGGTGCGCCGCGGGTCGTCAAGCTGCTCCAGCAGTATGACATCATGGCCAGCTGGACCGTTGCTGCGATGAGCCTGGAAAACCATCCTGAGATTGCCGCAGCGATCACCGAGCTGGGCCACGAGCCGGTTAGCCATGGCTGGCGCTGGGTCCATCAGTTCAAGTTCACCGAGGAACAGGAGCGCGAATTTATCCGCAAGGCGGTGACGTCTATCGAGAAAACCTGCGGGGTGCGGCCCCACGGCTGGCTGTCACGCTACATGTTGACCGACAACACCCGGCGGCTACTGAGCGAAGCGGGCTTCACCTATCACATGGATGATTATTCTGGCGATGTGCCCTTCTGGGATCGCACGACGGTGCCGGAAAAGCCGATGGTGATCGTGCCCTATCAGCTTGATAACAACGACATGAAGATGTGGACCGATCCGGCGATGACCCCGCAGCAATGGCTGGACTATGCGATCCGCAACTTTGACCAGATCTACCGCGAGGGGGAAGAGGGCAATCCCAAGATGATGAGCCTTGGCCTGCATTTGCGGATCATCGGCCGACCGGGACGCATCTGGGCGCTGGAGGAATTCTTCCGCCATGTCAGGAAGCATCAAGATGTGTGGGTGACGACCCGGCTGGCGATAGCGCAGCATTTTGCAAAGGTCAGCCCGGCGTGACCCTGCGGCTCGAAAAGCACGGCGAAACGGCGCATCTGCTGATCGACCGTGCAGATAAACGCAACGCCTTTGACCTGGCGATGTGGACTGCCTTGCCGCGCATTCTGGCAGGAGCCGCCGATGATCCAAAGCTGCGCCTGCTGGTGCTGCGCTCAGCCAATCCGGGCGGCTTTTGTGCAGGGGCCGATATTGGCGAGCTGCTGGCCAACAAGGACGATCCGCTGTGGCGCGCGGCCAATCAAACTGCGATCAACCGCGCCCAGTTCGATCTCACCCGGTTTGCACTTCCGACCATCGCCTTCGTCGATGGCGATTGCATCGGCGGCGGCTGCGGACTGGCACTGGCCTGTGATTTGCGGGTTGCCACTGCGCGAGCGCGGTTCGGGATTACTCCGGCCAAGCTCGGGCTGGTCTATCCGCTCCACGATGTGAAACTGCTGACCGATCTGGTTGGCCCGGGGCAGGCCAAGCGCCTGCTTTATACCGGTAGTCTGATCGATGCGGCAGAGGCGTTGCGGATCGGACTGGTTGAGCTGATCGGAGAGGAGATTGGCCCCTTGGCCGATCCCGTTCTTGCCGCTTCGCCCCATTCCACGCGCCAGGTCAAAGGGTTTGTCCGGCGGGTTCTGGACGGGCAGGCCGAAGATGATGCCGATACGCTGGCGATTTTTGCGCAGGCCTTCACCATGCCAGATTTCATCGAAGGCACCACCGCCTTTGTCGAGAAGCGCAAGCCAGATTTCAAGTAAAGCGCATCCCGCTCTAATCCCCCACCTTCACATCGGGAGTAGTGTTGTCCATATCGCGCCACAGCTTCCAGCGCCCGTCCTGCCATTTGTAGATCAGCAGCGACCGTCCTGCAGTCTGGATCAGCGGGCGGCCGGGTAATTGCGCTGTCATCCAATAGCGCGCCACCGAAACGCCCAGCGGACGTTCAACCGCAATGTCCTCGGGCGCAAACCGGAAGGTTACGGTTGCGCCCATATCGCGGAACCGGCGCAAATAGGCGATGATCGCATCAGCGCCCTTGGCGGCGGGGGCGTTGTCGGTCATCAGCCAGGCGTCGTCGGTATAAAGCGCGCGCAAAGCCGTCCAGTCACCAGCAGAATAAGCCGCGTTCCATAAATCGCCTTGCGCGGCAATTGCGGCACGGTCTGCTGCGCCAGGGGCGGCGGCAGAGGTGCTGACCGGGCGGACATCGCTGCATCCTGCAAGAGCCAGCGAAGCAACGAGGATAAGCAGCGCTCTCATGGCAGCAGCACCGTCGATCCGGTGGTCTTGCGCCCTTCCAGATCGATATGCGCCTGCGCCGCTTGCAGCAGCGGATAGGTTTGCCCGATCGTCACCTTAAGCTTGCCCGAGCCGAGCATCTCCCAAACCCGCTCGGCCCCTGCTGCGCGCTCGGCCGGCTCGGCGTAATAATCAAACAGCGTTGGCCTTGTGTTGTAGAGCGAGCCCTTGGCGGCAAGGATCCCCAGATTTACCCCGCCGACCGGCGCATCGGCGTTGCCATAATTGACGACCAGCCCGCGCCGCCCGGTCGAATCGAGGCTGGCCTCCCAGGTGGCCATACCAACCCCATCAAAGGTGACGCGAACCCCGGCCCCGCCGGTCAGCTCGCGGACCTTTGAGGCGACCGGATCCTGAGTGTAGAGGATCACATGATCCGCCCCCGCGCCCGTCGCAGCGGCGGCTTTTTCAGCCGTGCTGACGGTCCCGATCACCATTGCGCCCGCTTGTTTGAGCCACTGGACCAGCAGCAACCCAACTCCGCCTGCGGCAGCATGAACCAGCACCGGCCAGCCCGGCTGCACTTTGGCGCAGCGCTCGACCAGAAACTCGGTAGTGCAGGCCTTGAGCAAGGCGGCGGCGGCAGTGCGATCATCGATGCCGCCGGGCAATTTGAACAGGCTGGCTGCCGCAACATTGCGGGCGGTGGAATAGGCCCCCATTGCCGGGCCAAACGTGGCAACGCGGTCGCCTTCTTTTACCCCGCTCACCCCGCCGCCCACCGCGGCAACAGTTCCTGCGGCTTCCAGCCCCAATCCGCTGGGCAGCTGGACCGGATAAATTCCCCGTCGATGATAGGTGTCGATGAAATTGAGACCGATGGCGCTTTGCACCAGGGTTACTTCTCCCGCGCCAGGAGCAGGCAGATCAACCTCATGCCATTCAATCACTTCTGGACCGCCTGTGCGGGTGAAAATGGCTTGCATCGCTCTCATTGACTAGCTCCTTTACGGCTGCAGCTACCCTGCACCCAGCGCAGATTGATGCCGATCAGATCGGCCTTGGGATCAGCCCAGACATAGGACACAGCGCGGTCCGGTTCATCAGGGCGGTGAACATACAGCACCAGACTGGGCTTGTTAGTCGAATTCGCGGGCCAGACCACATCGCGGACCCGGAAGATCACCCCGGGCGCGCCGCTTGTCCCACCGCCCGCAGCAATCCGTCCGCCCTGATCGTGGAGCGCCATGCCGCGCTGGAACAGCCAATCAGGGTTGCCATCGGGCTTGGCGGCGTGGCGTTTGACTGAAATCCAGCAAACAAAGGGATCGCCGCGGCGCAGCTCGGTGGGCTTGCCCTTGCTGTCAGTGACGGTCAATTTTCCGCCCTCGGTAATGCTCAGGCCCGAAATTGCAGCACTGCGCCATTCTCCCAGCGGCTTGCCAAAGACGTCCACCGATCGCCACTGACCATCCTGCCGCACCTCTATCCCCAGCCAGTCCGGTTGGGCAGGATCGCCGCGCTCACCCGCGAAATAGCGATCTTCTTCATTGGTGTAGGTGCCAGGAGGCAGGCTCGCTGGAGCCGCTGCGCCAAGCAACACCGCCAATGGGGCAAGTAGGGATAGTTTACGCATGCCACGACACTCCCAATGGGAAGATTCCCTTCATTGCAAAATTGTCCGGACAAATCCATAGTCATTGGTGAAAGGCGGTAGGCTATGTCACGAATGATCCGGCGCGGCGCAACTGCCGCTGCAGCGTTGCTGCTGGGGGTGCCTGGCGCTTCAGTTGCGGCAAGTCCTGATGATGCTCGCGGCATAATTGCCGAAGCCATTGCAGTGGCTGGCGGAGAGGCGTGGCTCAATCCGCAGAGTTTGATGTTGGCCGGGACAGCAGAATTCTATGCACCCGATGCTGCGCGCCCGGTCCGGCAGGTTGATGATTACCGCATGTGGCGGCAGATGAACAACAACCGGACGATCAGCCACGGGGCCGATGGCAAGGTGCGGATCACCGCAAAACAGCAGGCCCGGGTCTTGTTCGAAGTCGGTTTTGACGGGGAAACCACATGGAACGACAAGGGGATCGTGCCCAAGGCAGAGGCTGACGTCTATTGGGCCGCCAATTTTGGCTTTGGTATCATCCGTCAGGCCTTGCGCGATGGGTTTACCGTCGAAAATGCGCCTGATCGCAGCGTCGATGGCCATGCGCTTGATATGGTGCGGATCAAGGATCCGGGCGGACAGGCCACAGTATTCGGGATCGACCGGGAAAGCCGGTTCATCCGCTATATGGGATTCAGCACTCCAAAGGGCTGGCATGAGCGGGTCTATGACGATTTCATCATGCTGGACAAACCGCGCTGGTTGCAGGCCCGCGAGGTGACATTGTTTTACAACGGCGTTCGCGCCAATACCGTCCACTGGCGCGAAGTGCAGGTGGACGTGCCGCTTGATCCTGCACTGTTCGCACCGCCGCAAGGAATGAAGCCATGACTGCCTGGATGATCATCACTGCACACGTCAATGATCGCGATAAATTCCTCGCCGGCTATAGCCCCGCTGCGGCCAGGCTGGTCGCCCAGTTTGGCGGGAAATACATCATTCGGGGACCCGGCGCGGTGCAGCTTGAAGGCAGCGGCGGAGCGGGCGCTTCAGTCGCGGTGTCAGAATGGCCCGACAAGGAGGCCGCACTCGCCTTCTGGAACTCACCCGAATACGCCGAGGTCAAGAAACTGCGCGAAGGGCTGGCTGATGTTTCGGTGTTGCTGATCTAAAGTAGCAGGACTGCGAAACCTAAAGCCGCGCCAAAACTGGCCAGCGTTGCCATCACCACTGGCACGGCGGCGCGCCAGCCCATTTCCATCAGCAAATCCATGCGTGATCGCATCGCTGTGGCGGTGACAGCCAGCAGCAGCAGCGCCTTCGAGCTGACCAAGGCGAATGCACTGACCTGCTGCGGCATCGGTATCAGGCTGTTGAGCGTCACGGCGGCAAGGAACGCGGTGATGAACCAGGGCAGGGCAAGCCGCCGCCAGATCGGCTGGCCCGCAGCTTCGCCAGCCGGACCG
>JANOKC010000080.1:0-11116 GCA_031419035.1 Novosphingobium sp.
CAATTCTTGCCCGCGACCGCCGGAGCATCGACCGACTGCGGTTCCTTCACTGAATAGTACCAGACTAATTCGGACTTCCATTGCCCCTTGTCGGCCTCTGCCTCAACGGCCGCTGCAGAGTGGGGCGTAGTCAGCATGTCGCTTGGGATTGGAAGGTTACTATCAATCAAGATCAATCCTGACCCCCCTTGATGGTCTGACATAACCAACAGTTCGGCTCCACCATCTTGCAATTTGACATGTTCGGAGGAGCGCAGAATTTTCTCATCCCCCACGACCGAAGCCTTACCGCTCGGCTCTATGCCATAAAGGACAAAGTATTTTCTGAGAGAGCCAAGTGATATGTATAGGTGGCTTACGGTCCCTTCGTGATGGCTTCGCTTATCGAATTGGTAGGGGTGGACGGCTCCAAGACTGATGCGGGGCAAGCCTTCATATTTGAATTGTTTGATGCTTTCGAGCCAAAGGCACTGAGATGGCTCCATAGGGGCGGTGTCGACGACCAGCCGGGTCAGGTTAATGGACTGGTCCTTTGCCCAGTTATCAAGATCGCTTTGAAGAACAGATGGCGGAGTAAGCGAAACTCCCACTAACTTGACTTGGTAATGGCCATCCTGTGCGGCATTTTCGGCTACCCGAACCCAAGAACAAGGTATGGTGGCTAGGTGGCGCTCGATCTTTTGTATTGGGTCTTCGCGGCTTAGCCAAACCACAAGCGCGCCCACAACAGCAACAATAATCAGAACTGCCCCCATGGCCCGGGGACCGAGCCGCGGCATCTTAGGCCTACGCCCGGATGATCTACCGAGGGTGCGCGGCGCTAAGCTGTAAACGCGCACAGGGTGCGGCATGTTTTTCAGTTTTTGATCACCGAGATCATCGAATTGGTAATCAAGCTTCCGCAAGTCATCCCAGGCTCGCTGTGAAACGCAGATGGCACCGGGCTGGGCTAATGCCTCCAAGCGTGCGGCGATGTTGACACCATCGCCGAAGACATCGCCTTCGTCGAAGATGATTTCTCCAATGTTGATCCCCATTCGCATTTGGAGAGGGGTGTGCGGCGTCTCCTGATCCTTCGAGACCCCAGCCTGGACATCGACGGCGCAATTTAATGCGTCAAATACGCTGCCAAACTCTGCTAGGAAGCCGTCGCCATTGGTTTTGACAAGCCGACCACGATATTCAACGATCTTTGGACGCACGGTATCGCCGAATAGAGCCTTTACGCGCCGTAAGGTGCCATCTTCGTCCGAACTCATTAGCCGGCTGTAACCAACCACGTCTGCAGCCAGGATGGCGGCTAGCCGGCGCTCGACAACCCCCACTATGGTCTCCCTCGGGCTATCAAGCTACACTCTATGAAGCCGCCTGCATAGTGCAATGAGTTCGCAATGTCTGCAATGTTGTCGCAAGCAGACCTCGCACCCATGCTGCACCCTGCCATCTAAACCGGACGGGGAAATCCTCCGGGCGAACCTTGCCCGAACCGCCGTGCTTCGCCATCACCGCGCCATGGCGATTCTCAGTGACAAATGGATCCGCGCCCAGGCGCTCGAACACGGGATGATTGAGCCGTTCGTCGAGGCGCAGCGGCGCGATGGCTGTATCAGCTATGGCCTCTCGTCCTACGGCTATGACGCGCGGGTAGCGCCCGAGTTCAAGATCTTCACCAACGTCAATTCCGCGATTGTCGATCCCAAGAACTTCGATCCCGAGAGCTTTGTCGACCGCGAAACCGACGTCTGCATTATCCCGCCCAACAGCTTTGCGCTGGCGCGGACGGTCGAATATTTTCGGGTGCCGCGCGATGTGCTGGTGATCTGTCTGGGCAAATCGACCTATGCGCGCTGCGGGATCATCGTCAATGTCACCCCGCTTGAGCCGGGCTGGGAAGGGCATGTCACGCTGGAGTTCTCGAACACCACGCCGCTGCCAGCCAAGATCTATGCCAATGAGGGCGCCTGCCAGTTCCTGTTCCTGCAGGGGAATGAGCCTTGCGAGGTCAGCTATGCCGACCGCGCGGGTAAGTATATGGGCCAGAAGGGCGTGACCCTGCCCAAGCTTTAGGGCCAGCCAGCGCAATTCAGTTCGACTTTGCTACCGAATCATGCAGTTCTATGCGTAGCGCGGCCGGAGCAGATTCGGACCCCACGGAGAGCACGCATGACCAAGGCAGACCGCCCCTTCGATATCATCGTCTATGGCGCAACCGGCTATACCGGGCGGCTCGTCGCCGAATATCTGGCCCATCATTACAAAGCGAAAGGCCCGAAGTGGGCAATGGCCGGGCGCAGCGCGGCCAAGCTTGCCGAAGTGCGCGACCTGATCGGCGCGCCTGCCGATACGCCGCTGATCGTGGCCGATGCCGATGATCCGGCCAGCCTTGCGGCGATGGCGGGGCAGGCGCGGGTGATCATCACCACGGTTGGACCCTATCAGCTGTATGGTGAGCCGCTGCTGTCAGCCTGTGTTGATGCAGGCACGGACTATGCCGATCTGTGCGGTGAACCGGTGTGGATGCGTCAGATGATCGACAAATATCATGCTGCGGCGCAGGCTAGTGGCGCGCGAATTTCCTTTTCGTCCGGCTTCGATTCGATCCCGTTCGATCTGGGCGTGCTCATGCTCCAGCAGGAAGCCAAGGCGCGGTTTGGCGCTGCTGCACCCCGCGTCAAGGGCCGGGTCCGGGCGATGAAAGGCACCTTCTCGGGCGGGACTGCGGCAAGCCTCAAGGAAAGCCTCAAGACGCTGGCCAAACACCCCTCGCTGATTTCCTATATGACCAGTCCCTTCGGCCTGACGCCGGGTTTTGACGGCCCGAGCCAGCCCAGCGGGATGATCCCCGAATATGATCGCAGCCTCGATAGCTGGGCTGCGCCCTTCATCATGGCGGCGATCAATACCAAGAATGTCCATCGCACCAATTTCCTGCTCGGGCATCCTTATGGCGCGGATTTCAAGTATGACGAGATGGTGCTGACCAGCCCTGGCGAAATGGGCAAGGCGGCGGCAGAGGCGATGGTCGCGGCGCTCAAGGCCCCGTTCGGTGCCGGTGGCGGTCCCCAGCCAGGCGAAGGGCCGACCCAGGAGGAGCGCGATACCGGACACTATGATGTGCTGTTCGTGGGGGAAATGGCCGATGGCCAGACGATCCATTACGGCGTCAAGGGGCGCTATGATCCCGGCTATGGCTCGACCAGCCGGATGATCTCCGAAACCGCTATTGCGCTGCTCGATTGCAAGGCGGCGGGCGGGATTTCAACGCCGGGTGCGCTGCTGGGTGAAGCGCTTGTCAAGCGCTTGCAGGAACACGCCGAAATCAGTTTCGGGGTCGAGGCTTGAACACTTCTGCTGCGACTGGCGGACAAGCGGCGCCGAGCCAGAGTGAATGGACCGAAGGCTGGCGCATCGTGCTGGCCTGTGCGCTTGCTTCGGGCACCGGCATCATCCTGCTGTTCTTTTCGTTCAGCCTGTTCGTGCTGCCGATGGCCCAAGAACTTGGCATTTCCCGCGGGACAATCGGCAGTATTCAATCGCTGGTGATATCCGGTGCATTAGGCGCGCCGATCATCGGCTGGCTGGCGGACAAATACGGGTTTCGCACTGTCTTCACTGTCTGCACTATGCTGGTCGCAGCAATTGAGCTGTGCATGGTGCAGTTCGCCACCACGCTGACTGAATTGGGGATCGGGATTTTCCTGCTTGGTTTTGTGGGCGTGGGCACCACCGCGCTCACCACCACCCGCCCGGTCAATGCCCATTTTCATCTCCATCGCGGGAAAGCGCTAGGGCTGGTCGCCGCTGGCGTTTCAATCACCACCATCCTCGCGCCACCGCCATTGCAGGCAGTCATGGAGATATACGGCTGGCGCGGCGGGATAGTAGCACTGGCAGCATTGTCGTTGCTGGTCGGCATTCCGGCGGTGCAGTTCCTGCTCCCCCGGCGGGTGGCTGGCCCGGTCGTGCGTGTCGCGGCTGCCGTGGGCGAGGCAAAGCGCAGTTTCCTGCGGGAGCGCCACTTCTGGCTGCTCGCCATCGCCGGGATATTCATCGGTGCAGCCACATCGGGCTTCGTCAGTCAGCTTTCACCGATGATCCAGGCAGAAGGGCTTGATGTTGCGATGGGGGCGCTGGCGCTTTCGGCTTTTGCGGTTGGCCAGCTGATCGGGCGCTTGGGCGGCGGGTTGCTGCTTGACCGGTTCGACCCGAGATTGGTGGCCGTATCGCTGACCGTGGTGCCCGGCACCGGGTTCGTGCTGCTGCTGCTGACCGACCAGATGCCGCTGGCCGCTCTGCTGGCGGCCGGGATGATCGGGCTGTTGCAGGGGGCGGAGCTTGATATCAACGCCTACTTCGTCGCCCGCCGCTTTGGCCTGGCGCGTTATAGCGCGATCTATGGGGCGCTGATCGGCCTTGGCTGGATCGGCAATGCCGCCGGGATCATTGGTGTTGGATTGATGCATGACCGGTTCGGCAGCTATGATCTGGCGCAGATGCTGGCGCTGGCTGCGTTGGTAGTGGGAGCAGTGCTGATTTCCGGGATCAGACTCCCACCGCTCGAGGCGCGGGCGCTACGGTAGCACTGCCGAAAAATGGAGCGGTGAAGGGAACCGCGAAATAGGTCATTTTCCTTATATTTTCAACGTTTCTAGATGGGCGCATTTTCGAAATACCCCCAATCATACCCCCAAGAGTGAAGGCTAGGGTTGAAATTTGTCCTTGTTCGGCTTCGCCCAACGATTCCCGCTAGCTTGGTTTGCCTGTTCCTAAATTGCCATACGGGATGGAACACCGCAACCATGATCTCAGTTAGAGTTACACACCGGACGCGACAAATCGTGCCATTCATATAATTGAACTAAAACGATAAAGTGCAAAAAATACGGACGCTGTCACTTTTCAATCAGAGTGAATAATCGAACATTGCAAAATTGGAATGATTGCCGGGCTGCAAGGAATGGCCGATTTGAGCGCTTCACAAAGGCAATTGGCGATCCTGCTTGCCAAATCGATCCAATTTAGACCTTGGCGTGGATCATTGCGGGCAGCTTCGCTTGCACTTCATTAAAAACGACAAGGGCAGCGATGAAATCGAACGGTTTCACGGGCAGCGGCAAGGCATCCTTTCGCGTGGCGTCGCCGCGAAAGTTTTCGGTCAAGCGATTAAGCATGGCTGACTTGTATTTCGTATCCTCGTTCCCGGCGAGGTGCACGCCCTTGGTTTCCAGTACGACAATCCGCTCGCGGCTGGCTTCGTCGCGCGTGGCAGCCAGCAGGAAATCAGGATAGACGTTGCCGCGCCGCCAGCCGCGCAGGCCATACACTTGTCCAGCCGTTAGTGGGATGGATTATTGGGCTTGTGGCGGTGTGTAGCTATCAGATATCGGCAATCAAAGTGACGATTACGACAATTTTCCCGCTTAGAACTGTTCAACTCTTCCGACCACGATTCGCTAGCTTTTTCAGCAATGCAAGAACTTCGGGATCGTCCAAAATGTCGTCAGAGCTTTGCGCACCCGCACTTCGAATCAATTCCCCCTGCCGCTGCACCGGCACGCGGCCATAGCTGACAAAGGTGGTCATCACGTCGACATGGCCCAGGTTTTGAGACCAGGCTTTGAATTCTTCAGGCCCCAGGCCCAGCCGCATGGCATGGTGCACCAGCATGGCGCGGAAGCTGTGCGGATTGAAATAGTCCAGGTCAGCCGATGCAAAGGCCCGGCGGAACACGTCGCGGATCGGGCCGGTTGAATCCCAGCCGGTGTGCGCCAGCCCTTGCGGCTGGAATCCGCCCGCCTCGCCAATCCCCATGGCCGTGCCTGGAAATAGAGCGTCGCCGTCAGCGCGCAGGTGGTCCTCGCGTAGTTCGCGGACCCAACCGGCAACTATTGCCAACGCCTGATCGCTTACCGGCATGAAATAGGTCCGGAAGGTCTTGGCAAACTTGGTGGCGACGGTTCGCGCGTCTTGTTCGACAAAGCCTTGCGTCAGATTAACGTTGCCCAGTCGAAACGTGCGCAGGGCGTCCACCCGTGCCCCGGTGATCGTGGTGAAGGCCACCAGCGCCCGGTCGCGCCGCTCCAGCGCGGTTGCGGATGGCATGGCCGCCAACACAGCTTCGACCTGCTCCAGCGACGGGAAGGGTCGCTCGCGCCGCGCCCGCGCAATCGCCACGTCCTTTTCGTTCGGGCTGAGATAGTCGGCATCGGCGAATGATATGTGCGAACGATAGCCCGGCTCGCGCGCCAGCCATTCGAGAAAGGTTTTTACCTCGCGCAGGGTGGAATGGACGGTTACCTTGCTGAGTGTCTCGCCCGTCCGTGCATTGACCTGTTCCGCCAGCCGCCGCTTGAAGGCCATCGCCTGTTCGCGGTGAAACCGCTTGAAGTCCTTCCGCCCGGTGCTGTCTTCGAAGCGTGCAAGCGACTTTGCCACCCGGTCAATCGTCGCCGTGTCGCGCCCCTTCGCTTCCGCCAGGAAGCGGAAATAGTCGCGCTTGATCCGCTCGTTCGCTGCGTTGTGCTTTGCCATGGTCTAGCCTTGCCTTTCGGAATCACAATTAGGGGAAGGGGGCGGCTGCCCAATTAGGCTTGACTGGCCTTCCGCGAATTGGACTGCGCAATTGGGCATGATCCGGGCAATGTCTGCCTTACGCACCCGCCGGTGCATGATCGCTTCACAGCAAGCGCAGATCGCGCGCAGATTGCCGCTATCGGCCCGTAAGGGCAGGTAATCGACCATCCCAAGGGCAGGTTGGCGCGGCTGGCGACAGCGCAGGCAATAGAACGTGCCAGGCGCGCAAGGGCGCTTGCGGCTGGCATTGCGCTTGGCCAGAAATTCGCGGGTGGTCGCCCCGTGGAACAGGAAGGGCTTGCGCGGCTCGACAGGCTCCAGCCCATGGGCCTGCCAATGCCGGACGGTGTTCTTGTGCACGTCCAGGCAGGTCGCCAGTTCGGAGACGCTGTAGCTGCGGTGCAGCTTGACCCGGTTAGGATTGACGCGGCGCGAGGGCATGGCGGTTAGGCCTGCCCGTCCACCAGCCGCCGCATCGAGTCCGCCTTGACCAGGCGGCGGCTGCCAAACTTGAAGGTCTCCAACCGCCCTTCGGCGATCAGCGCGTAAACCGAAGTGCGGCCAAGGCTCAGTGCCTTGGCGGTCTCAGTGATCGAATAGGCCAACTTGTCCATTGTGCTTGCTCCGCATGTCGCCAGCGGGTGCCAGCGTGCACGGGTAAGTATCGATGAATCCGAATGGCTGAGCGCGCGCGAACGTGCGCAAAGGTGCGGAAACTAGCTGGATTCTTGAATCTTCTGCCAAAGCTGCCTTGCGCGCTGGGTAATGGCAGTGTCTCCAATCACGATTTCTTGGTTGTTGAACCAGGCGAACATGGCCCGCTTTACATCAGCCTGCGTCTTTGGCTTCAGATCGCCAAGCCAGAGTTTGATGGCGATGTCCGACCACATCGCGTCCCAATGTTCGGCCAGCGGCGCGCCTCCAGCGCTCTTAGGCTTCGCTAGCGCATCGGGCAGCGGCGCTGTTGATTGTGATCGAATGCCCATCGTTGCCAAATCTCCTTTCGTTGGACGCGTAAAAGAAAATCGATGGATTTCGAGACGCTTGAAGACGCGGGATCGCATTTCTGCGAAAAGCCGTTCCCCCTCGCGCTGCACGCTGGCAAATTTTTCGCCATCCCCCGCAGTCGCCAGACGGACGGCTTGGGCTAGCTGCGCCTCTCGTCCACGAAACCGGGCGGTCAATTCCGACACAATCAGATTGAATGCATCCAGGTCCTGAGCAACCGCCGTCACTCCGTCGATAAGCTTGTCCACGAAGGCATCGGATTGTTCTTCGGCGATCTGGATCGCGGCCTTGACGGTCGCACCAGATCGCAAAAGACCCTTTGCCGAGTGCCGTGCGTGCATTGCCTTCTGCGCATCGCCGCAAATTCGATCATATTCGGAGCCAAGGTGCTCCAAAAGCAACCGAATCTGAGCACGTTCTAGCTGGTCCACTTGGCGACAATCAGCCCATAAAGGGCGTTTTGTCTAGGGGGCGTGG
The DNA here is from genome assembly GCA_031419035.1 of Novosphingobium sp. Taxonomy (GTDB): domain Bacteria; phylum Pseudomonadota; class Alphaproteobacteria; order Sphingomonadales; family Sphingomonadaceae; genus Novosphingobium. The sequence goes on from JANOKC010000080.1 coordinate 8,059, forward strand.
ACAATTCGGTCTTGAATGATCGACCGGTTACAGCGGGCCTTTCAAGGGGCTCGAATGGCAGGAAAGTTGGACGGTGCCGACAGTCCGGTTTCAGGGCCCCAAGTGCGGTTAGCAGCCGTTGGTTCAGCGCAACTAGAAATGTCTGCTTCGCGCCCTAACATCGGCCGTTCGGCGATAACCTCGGCGATGCCGAAATCCGCCGTTAGTTCAGACCAGCCCCCGCCGTCAGCGACGATATAGCAGGAAATCAGCTACCATGCGCGCGCCTATCCTAGGCGATTGCCGTGCGATTGTCCCACGCCTCTGGCCCCGCGCAACTATCTGCCGGGGCGATAGCTGCGCTCAATCTGCCCCTTCAGATCGGCCCGGTTGAACAGCACAGGCTTGGTCTTCATCCGCACGAACAACGGTGCCTGATCGGCATAATGGGGCGATTTGACGTCCATGGTCGCAGACCCGAATTGGTGGATGCTGCGCGAGGAGAGCTCGCCTGTCTTGTCCCACGTCACGAACATGATGAAGGTATCGCCGCCATTCGCGGTCAGCGTGCCATCATCCTGCTTCTTGCCATAGACCGCCCGATACACATCGGGTCCGCCCGCAATCGGCAGATCGACCTTGCCGCGCCGCAGCCGGTTGACCTGACCCCATTCCGGATCAAGCCGCCCGAAATGCTTCTTCAGCTGTGCAATCGCTGCATCGAGCGCCGGGCGGAGCGGCGGGGTCGGTTCGCCCATTTCGAGCGCACGACCGATCGGTTCGCCCATAAGCACCGCCAGCGCCGCGCCGCGATTACCGGTATCGGTGCGCCGGTCCCAACGTTTCAGAATTGCCTGTGCAACCGCCAGATCGCGGTTGCCTCTGGCATCATAGGCAAGTGCCTGCTTGATCAACCCGGCGAGCACGCTCTGGTCGCTATAGGCCAGATCATATTTGTAGGTCTCAAACTCCTCGGGCGTGATTGATGTGTCGCGCGCATAGGTTTCCAGCACGCGGTGCGCGCGATTGGTCATGTTGGTCTGCAGGCCCAGATTATGGGCCAGTGCATCGGGCTTGATATTATCGGGGGGGTCGGTCGCGATTAGCGGGTTGTTGTTGGAATTGAACACATAGCCCGATTTCGGATTCCAGACCTGGGGCAACTGCGCAAACGGCACACGTTGCGTCCACAACAGATCGGGCCGATCGCCCGGCAGCGTGCCCTTCCAGTCGAAACCGTCCTTGCGCACGGGGAACTGGCCGTTCGACAGATAGCCGATATTCCCTTTGTCATCGGCATAAATGAAATTGATGCTCGGCAACGCCTGAATGCCCATTGCAGCGCGCCACTCGCCCAGCGAGCGCGCCTTGTTCATCGCCATATATTGGTTCGGCTGGCGCACTTCATGCTCGCCGGCATAGCTGAGCGCGAAGGTGCCGTGATCGGTTTCCAATACCGGGCCATGAACACTCCACAGCACATCGCGGTTCACCGTCCACAGAATCGGCCCAAAAATCTTGACGCGAAACGTTGCGACCGATTTCTCAAAAACGCGCCATTGACCATTGAAACAATATTGACCCGGCTTGGCGGGATCGGTTTTCAACTGATAGACGTCGGACAGATCCGGCTTGTTGACCGTGCTTGCCCAGCCGAGATGCGCGTTGTGGCCGTGTAGCATGAACGGCGATCCAGGGAAAAATCCACCCGCAACGTGCCAGCCTTCACCGCTGTCAAGCACCGCTTCATACCAGGCGACCGGCCCTTCATATGGTTGATGCGAATTGACGAGCAGCCGGGTCGCGCCATCCGATGATCGCGACGGGGCGATCGCGATGCCGTTCGATCCCTTGGGGGGGGGATGTGTCGCGTGCGGGTGCCTTCTCGGTGATGGTCTTCAGCACCTTGTCGAGCCCATAGAAAAACGGCCCGCGAAAGATCGTGCTAGCTGACACGTCACGGCCCGAGAGCGGCACGACGCCAGCGGGCACCAAGCCCGGATGCTGCGCAGCATAAAGATTAACCCCGTCGGCATAGCCCTGCATGATCGCCCGCGCTTGCGGGGTGATCTGCGTGTCGTATCCCGCCGCGACCTTCTCCCACACCCGGAACAGCCGGACGAGATAATCGCCTACTGCGGCATCCTCGCCCTTGGTTTCGGCGGCGCGCCCGCGCGTCGTCAGCACGGCATCGACGATCGTCGCAAACTCATCCTCGCTATGCGCATAGCCCATGCCAAACGCGACATCGGCATCGCGCTTGCCCGAGATGTGTGGCACGCCGAACCGATCGCGCTCGACCAGCGCGTCATAGGCTTTGGCCCTGGCGATCAGCGGGGCAGCATCGAAATCCTGCCCCAGCGGGGCGATCCGAACGCCCGCAGCATAAGCAGCCACGATCGCCAGAATCACGGCCAGCAGGCCCCAATATCGTTTCTTCACGCTGCTGCTCCCCCGTTTAGCCTTTTGCTTTAGCGCACCCGCCCCGTGCATCTCCTGTGTCGACAGCGCTCAGCGCTTAAAGGGGATAACGTTGCTGTCATCGAGAAACTCCTTCATCCCCTCTTCATCGACGGTTCGCCGAAACTCCGCAAACGCGGCATTATCGGTGTCGAAAAGCTCATTCCAAACGGTAGAAGTGCCACCCTGGTTGATGACCTCCATGGCCCAGCCTGGCCGGTCTTCCAGTCGGTGGATCGAAAGCTCTACCGTGATACCTTGCTCCGTTACAACGCCACCGAGGCCCGAGTAGATGATGTTGGGGTCGCGATTCGTCACGGCTGTCTCCTTCGACAGGTTAGCTATCTCCGAGGAAGACGTCAGACAACGCCTCTGCCCACCTTATCGCGGGTATAACCGATGGCCTTATGCGCTAGTACCATGAACGACGGCAGCTTACGGGATCGGAACGGGACGCCGGGAACGGCAATCAAGTTGTCGACAGCGGCCCTCCCTAACAGGCCTTTGGGACCGACAGCTTTTGCCAATCGTCCGAGCGGGCCATTGTCTGGAATATTGGGTGGATTCTGGACAGACTGCGGTAGGTCCCCGATCATGAAGAGCACACCTTCGACAATAT
>JANOKC010000081.1:0-13136 GCA_031419035.1 Novosphingobium sp.
GCGCACTACTGCGAACATGGTGCTATAATCCGTTCATATGCCCAAAGGCTGAATTCTTCGCTCCGCCCTGGAAAATCCCGTATTGGAAGTTCAAGTAACGGCGCGCCGGATTGCCCCGCCTGTCAGCAGGGGTCCGTAAGAGGCAGTGCCACTAATCGAAGGTGCCTGCGCTGTCAACGTAAGAAGTCGGCAAAACCGCCGCCTCTGGCATCCTTGGTCGGGCATGCTATGGCCATGCCCATGGTCAAGTTTATGCCTTTCTCCGCGCCCATGGCAATCGCCCTGATATTGACGGGCTGCGGCGCCGATACGGCTAACTACCCCTCGCTAGCTCGCCGACCGGCAGAGCGCGTCAGCGGCAGTTCTCCAGCGGTTCCAGCCAATCCTACGCCAATCGCCAGCCCCGCTCTGCCCAGTCCGGAACTGGCGGCCCGCCTGCAGCAGCTGCTAGATAGTGTTCGCTCGGCCGATGTTCTGTTCAAAACTCGCGAGGCAAAGGCAAGGCAGCTTGCGAATGCGGCGGCCGGTGCATCGGTGGCGAGCGACAGTTGGTCTGTAGCAACCTTGGCTCTGGCCGATCTCGAATCGGCACGCAGCAATGCGATGATCGCGCTGGCTGATCTTGATGCCCTCTATGCAGCAACCCGAATCAGCGGCGGCGATGAAGCAGCGATTGCCGCAGCGCGCGATCAGGCCATCGCCATTATCCAACAGGAAGACCGCATTCTCGTCGATCTCTACAGCATGCTGGCCAGCTGAAGCGATGGCATCGGCAAGCAGCACACTTGATTGCCATGCTTGCCCGGTCAGGAACCGTGGTGCCTGTTCTGCGCTTTCCGATCAGGAGCGTCAGGAGCTTGCCCGATCAGGCCGAATTCGGCAGCTGGCCCGCGGCGAAACCCTGTTCAATGCCGGACAGGAAGCGGCGGCCTGCGCAACCCTGATCAGCGGCGCCTTGAAAATTTCGCGCTGCGACAGCGCCGGAGTTGAGCGGATTCTGGCGCTGATCCACCCGGCAGGCTTCATCGGCGAGCTGTTCACTCCATTTGCAGAATATGATGTGACCGCGCTGACTGACAGCAGACTTTGTGTGTTCTCCAGCACTCAGTTCAACCAGGCCGTAAGCCGCTTCCCTGCGCTGGGAGAAGCATTGCTGCGCCGCGCCCACGCCGATCTCCACGAATCGCGCCATCTGGTCGATCTGATCAGCCGCCGCAGCGCAGAGAGCAAAGTTGCGGGACTGTTACTGGCATTAGCCGCGGCGGCAAGCGACTCGCCCTGCCACCGCGCAACCGCGTTTGAACTGCCGCTTACGCGATCGGAAATGGCCGGACTTCTTGGCATAACGATCGAAACGGTCAGCCGTCAGTTGAGCAAGCTGGCTGCAAAAAGGTTCCTTTCCCGGTCTGGCGCGCGCGGGATCATTTTGCTTGAACCTGACCAACTGGCCGAACTTGCTGATTAGACTGCCAACCTATCCAAAGACCGTAACAATTATTGCAATCGCCACACTCCAGAGCAGGATTGCGCAAGGCAACACAAGAATTTGCACCAAGGCAGAGTTGGCCGAAACTGGACCCGTTGCCGTGCTGAATTGATTCTGGCGGAATTTCCCCCAGCTTAGGCGGCGCATACCATTGGCCGAACCGGTTTGGGTCCACATCGACGGGACACCAAAGGCCATAGCAATATAGGCCACGCAGATGACCATCGGGATAGCCAGTTCCGGATTGCCAAAGGTTGCCGCCATAATCATCACGAAGGCGAGATAGGCTCCGATAGTCAGCACATAGACCGCGCTGGGCAGCTCAAAGCTGCGATCAACGATGGTCACTTGATTTGGTTGGCTTACCAGACTGGCGACCTGCCGGAGTTCAGCTGCGGTGATATGTTTGGACATTTCGGTGCTCCTTCGCACCGCTAAATGCGCCGCGACATGGCGCTCTGCATTGACCTAGATCAAATCCGGCTGCGTTAAGCTACCTACCCCCAGCGCGAGATATCGGCGTGATCTTCGGCGCGCGGCTCAATCCAGTGCCAAGTCCCGCCCCGCCGCTCGCGCTTCCAGAACCAGGAATCGCTCTTGAGGTGATCCATCGCGAAATCGGCTGCGGCAAAAGCATCGCGGCGATGGCGGGCGGCAGCCGCAACCAGCACGATCGGGTCGCCCGGCAGCATCCGTCCGGTCCGGTGCAGAATCAACAGCCCGTCCAGCTCCCAGCGGCTTAGCGCCACTGCGCCCAGTTCAGTCATCCCAGGCAAGGTCAGGGGCGCAAAGTGCCGCAGCTCTAGCTTGTCCACCCCGTCACCGCTGCGGACCTGACCGAGAAAGCTGACAATCCCTCCTGCTGCGGGATGCAGCGCTGTAAACCGCGTCAGTTCTGCTGCCGGATCAAATGGTACATCGAGCAGGCGGACATCGGGCAAGCCCTCAACCCCCGCTGACGGGCGGCAAAAAGGCCAGCTCATCGCCGTCCTTCAGCACGATCCCGCCGCGTTCTGAAACAAGAGTGCCATTGAGCGCAAGGCGAACCCGCTCTTCCAGCAAGGCCACCGCCAGTGCCGGTTCAAGCTTTGCCAGCACCAACTCCAGCGCGCCGGGCTCAATTTCGCGACGGGGTCCCTCGGCCAAATCCTCCAACCGGCCCAGGAACAACAGCGTTGCCGCCACTGCTCAGCCGCCCGTCATCGACATATGCCGCGCCAGCGCCGGAGCACCGCCGGGGGCGTCGATGGCAAAGTGATGCCGCTCAGGCTTGATCCGCATCGCTTCATCGAGCCCCGCAGAGAGCGCGCCTTGCGGATCATCCGAACGCAGCGCCGCGCGCAGATCGACCTGTTCTTTGCCGCCAAGGCAGGCGAACAGCTGGCCGGTGGCGATCACCCGAATTCGGTTGCAGCCTTCGCAGAAATTATTGGTGAGCGGCGTGATGAGGCCCAGCCGCCCGCCTGTTTCAGCCACATCAAAATAGCGCGCCGGCCCGCCCGAGCGGTGATCGCTTGGGGTCAAAGTAAAGCTCTGCTCCAGTCGGTCACGCATCACGCTGAGCGGCAAATAGTGATCGAACCGATCCTCCTCCACCTCGCCCAGCGGCATAACCTCGATGAGCGTGACTTCGTGACCCTGACCATGCGCCCAGCCAACGAAATCGGCGATCCCAGCTTCGTTGATGCCCTTCAGCGCCACGGTGTTGATCTTGACCGCCAGGCCCGCCGCCTTGGCCGCCGCGATGCCTTCCAGCACTTGCGGCAGCATATCGCGCCGTGCCAGCCGGGCGAAGGTTTCGCGGTCCAGTGTGTCGAGTGAGACATTGATCCGCTTCACACCCGCCGCAGCAAGATCATCGGCGAACTCGGCCAGCCGCGTGCCATTGGTGGTCAGCGTCAACTCTTCCAGCCCCCCCGTTCCATCATTGGCACCCAGCTTGCGGCCCAAGGCCTGAACCAGCTCGATCATGTCGCGCCGCACCAGCGGCTCGCCGCCGGTCAGACGGATCTTGGTGATTCCCCGGGCGATGAAACCCAGCGCCAACTGGTGCAGTTCTTCAAGGCTGAGCACTTCGGCGCGCGGCAGAAAGCTCATCCGCTCGGGCATGCAATAGGCACAGCGCAGATCGCAGCGATCGGTCACTGACAGGCGCAGATAGGTGATCCGGCGCTGGAACTGGTCAATCAGAGGTTGGCTGGTGCTCATGGAAGAGAGGATAGCACCGCACCAGCGCCTTAGCCAACTAACAGAAGAGATTGTCCAGTGACCCCATCGGCTGTTTCAAGATAACGGACTGCCGCCGCAATCGCGGCCTCACTATCACCTGCCACTGCATTGATCCGCAGCGGCGCATTTTGGCGCGCAAGCTCTTGAACCACCGCCAGCCGCCAGCCGCGGTGGGTGTGATCGGCGGGAGGAAATATGATTATCAGCGGCTCGGCCAGCGTTGCCAGCACGATCTCGATCAGGGGCAAATGATGGGCATGGAACAGCGCGGCTGCGGCCAATGCTGCCTCAGGCAGCGCCTTGACCGCATAAACCGCCATCAGCGCCGCTCGCGCCGCAGCGTCATTCCGATCTGCTCACCATTCTCGGCAATCGCCAGTTTGACGATCTTGACCGTCACTGCCTCGATCCGGGCATCCTGCACGAACAGCGTGTCACAGATGTGATCGGCTACCGCCTCGATCAGTTTGAAATGCACCCCCTCAGGCAGCGCATCGGTGGCGGCGAATTTGAGGTCCATGTAGTTCTTGCTGGCACTGAGCGGCGTATCTGGCTCGTATCGCGTCGCCGGTTTCATCGCCGCGGTGATCGTAATCCGCAACGGCTGGGCGCGTCCGGTTTCTTCAGAGTAGATCCCGGTCAGGACATCCACTTCAAGATCGGCGATTTCAAGGATCAGACTATCGGCCATTAATCATTCCTCCACCGGGCAAAGATCGCAGTGGGCAGCAGGCGCCCGGTCTTGCCATCGATCTCACCCTCTTCGCGCACCGCCAGATCGCCATGCTCGATCACGCCGGGCAGATCGACCAGCGCCTCATCCAGGAGGCCAGCCAGCGCCAGCGATGACATCCGCACGGCATAGACGGTCAGGAACAGGAACCGGCTGTCTGCATCGAGCAGCTTGCTGCAATCGTCCACCAGCCCGCCGAGATGGTCCTCCAGCCGCCATACCTCACCCTCCGGTCCGCGCCCGAATTTGGGCGGGTCGAGAATGATCCCGTCATAGCGCTTGCCCCGCCGCACTTCGCGGGCGGTGAATTTGGCCGCATCGTCCACGATCCAGCGAATCGGGCGGGTTTCCATCCCCGAAGTTTCGGCATTGAGCCGGGCCTGCGCGACCGACTTTTTCGAGGCGTCCACATGGGTCACCGGGCCGAACTGGCTGAGCGCCAGCGTGCCTACCCCGGTATAGCCAAACAGGTTTAGGGTCGCCGCATCGCTTTTCCGCGCCAACTGCTCACCCATCCAGTCCCACACCGGGGCCATATCCGGGAAAAACCCCAGGTGCCGGAACGGGGTACATTGCGCGGTAAACTTAACCCCACCCCATTCCAGCGGCCAGCCATCCTGCGGCACGGGGTTCGCAAACTGCCACCGCCCGCCGCCATCCTCATCGGAACCGGGCACGAATTCTCCGTCTGAAGCCCAGCGCTCTGCCCGGGGCGTCCACAGTGCCTGCGCATCAGGGCGGATGAAGCGGTGCGGGCCATAGCGCTCCAGCTTGCGGCCATGTCCGCTGTCGATCAGGCCGTAATCCGCCCAGCCCTCGCCCGCGAGGATGATCGGCTGGGTTTCGAGCTGCGCCATCAGCCGCGCGGTACGGCGCGGGCAGCGACATAATCGGCAATTGCGCCGTAATCGCCGGGTATTTCGGCAAAGCGTTCTTCGCGCTCGAACAGATCGCCGATCCGCGCGGGGATGTTCGGCCGCTGGCCGGTGGCGCGCTCGACCGCATCGGGGAACTTGGCCGGATGGGCGGTCGCCAGTGTGACCACGGGAATTTCCGCCGCAAATCCGGCGGCGCGCGCTGCATGGAGGCCGATAGCGGTATGCGGATCGAGTAGCTCGCCGCATTCCTCCCAGGCCCAGCGCAAGGCGCGCGCCATATCATTGGCATCAGCCCGCGCACTGCTGAACAGCTTGGCCGCACCCTCACTCTGCATATTGGTCAGCTGCATAGCCTTGGTCGTCTCAAATCCAGCCATTTGCGCCGCCGTTGCAACGCCATTACGCCCCCCCAGATCGAACAGCAGCCGCTCAAAATTGGAGGAGACCTGAATGTCCATGGATGGCGCCGCGGTGGGTGTCACCGTACCTGCCGAATAATCACCACTGGTCAGCGCCCGGTGGAGAATATCATTCACATTGGTCGCGACAATCAGCTGCTCGATCGGCAGCCCCATCTGCGCCGCGACATAGCCTGCGAATACATCGCCGAAATTGCCAGTCGGAACCGCGAAGGCGACTTTGCGCTGGGGTGCGCCCATTTGGAGCGCGGCGGCGAAATAATAGACCACCTGCGCCATCAGCCGCGCCCAGTTGATCGAGTTGACCGCGCCGATGTGGAACCGCCCAGTCATCGCGGGATCATTGAACATCCGCTTCACATGCGCCTGGGCATCATCAAAATTGCCCCCGATCGCGATGTTGTGAACATTGGGCGCCAGCACCGTGGTCATCTGGCGGCGCTGGACATCGCTGACCCGGCCTTTGGGGTGGAGCATGAAAATCTCGATCCGCGCCCGGCCCGCCACTGCATCAATCGCCGCCGAGCCAGTATCGCCCGAAGTCGCGCCTACGATCGTCAGCGGATCGCCGCCGCGCGCCAGAAATTCCTCAAACAGCAACCCGAGCAATTGCAGCGCGACATCCTTGAACGCCAGCGTCGGGCCGTGGAATAGCTCAAGCAACCAGTGCTGCTGATCAAGCTGCTTCAATGGTGTCACAGCGGCATGGGCAAAGCGGCCATAGGCAGCGGTGGTCAATTCCAGCAGCCGTTCTGAAGTCAGACAATCGCCGACAAAAGGCTGCATCACCCGCGCCGCCAGCTGGGCATAGGGCAGCCCGGCCATGCTCGCGATCTCCGCCTCGCTGAAACGCGGCCAAACGCGCGGAACATACAGCCCGCCGTCGGATGCAAGGCCAGCCAGCGTTGCGCCTGCAAAATCGAGCGCGGGGGCGCTTCCGCGAGTGGAGATGTATTCCATGGAAGGCGCGGTTAGCGGGGGGAGGCTTCTGCGGCAAGCCGCTTGCGCAATGCCAGCCCATAGATCAGCAGCGCCACGCCCGCGAACAGGAACCATTGCACCGCGTAAGCAAGATGGTTGTTGGGCAAATCTTTGGGATCGGGGCGAGCGCTGGCCTCCAGCCCGGCCAGCGGCGGATCGGCCAGCAGACGGGCACCTTGTTTGCCGCCCGGAGCGATCAAGCCGCTGACCAGCCCGCCAGCCCATCGCCGGGGCTGCGGATCGCGCGACCAGCCCAGCACCACTTCCGCACTTGCACCCGTAGGCAGCGTGCAGCGCATTAGATGAGCCCAGCCTAGCTCGCCTTTGAAATTCCGTCCAGCGATCGCCGCGCTTTCTGCGGTGGCACGGCAATCGAGGCTGCTGTGGCGAAACAAGGCTGCGTTGATTCCGGCGCGGTCCGATGGCCAAGCCAGTTCGGATGAAAACCGCTCCGCAGCGCTGTAACGAGCAATCAGCCCTTCCTTCCAAGCGCGCCGATCGAGCTGCCAAAATCCAAGCTGGATCATGATGCCAACCGCGATCAGCACCACCAGTGTCGGAACTATCGGAATACGCCGGATCATTCGTCCTTCAGCTTTCCTTCGCCGGCATTCTGCTGGAACTCAGCCGCCAGCAACGCCGCCTTGCCCGCGCGCAAGCCCCAGATGACCGCGGCGCTGGTCAGCGGCACCCATAGCAGGATGTGGACCCAGAACGGCGGGTGCCAGCTCAGCTCAAGCCAGATTGCCAGCGCAGTAACCAGCGCGCCGATGATCAGGGTCAGGAAAGCTGCGGGGCCATCGCCGACGTTGAAGCTTGCGAAATCGAGCCCGCAGCTGCGGCAGCGCGGCGCAAATTGGATCAAGCTGCCGAACAGCGTTTTCTGTCCGCACCTGGAACAAAGACCCAAAAGGGCAGCCGTGGGTATCCCAGGCTGCCCCTTTTGGTCTGACATGTCTTCAGCCATTAATGGACCGGATAACCCCAGCCGCCCCAGACGTAGATCGCTACGAACAGGAACAGCCAGACCACATCTACGAAGTGCCAGTACCACGCCGCCGCTTCGAAGCCGAAGTGCTGACGCGGGGTGAAGTCGCCATTGTAGGTGCGCTTCAGGCAAACGGCGAGGAAGATCGTGCCGATGATAACGTGGAACCCATGAAAACCGGTCGCCATGTAGAAGGCCGAGCCATAGGTGTTTTCACCGAACGGGAACGGCGCAACAGAATATTCGTAGGCCTGAATGCAAGTAAACAGGCTGCCCAGCAGGATCGTCGCCCACAGGCCTTTCTTCAGGCCGTCGCGATCGCCGTGAATCAGCGAATGATGCGCCCAGGTAACCGTAGTGCCCGAACACAGCAGGATCAGCGTGTTAAGCAGCGGAAGGTCGAACGCGTCCAGCACAGCCTCGATCGCTTTGGGCGGCCATTGCCCGCCAACTTCCTCGGAAATGGTCGAAGGAAACAGCGAGAAATCGAAGAACGCCCAGAACCAGCCAAGGAAGAACATCACTTCCGAAGCGATGAACAGGATCATTCCATAGCGCAGGTGCAACTGCACGACTGGCGTATGATCGCCAGCATGGGCTTCGCGCACCACATTGGTCCACCATGAATAGAATGTCAGCAGCACAAGCGCAAAGCCGATTGGAAGGATGAATTTTCCAGCTGGCATATCGTGCATGAACAACACACCGCCGCTGGTCATCGTCAGCGCGGAAAAAGCTCCGACAACTGGCCAGATGTCTGGCGGAAGAATGTGGTAATCGTGGTTCTTGGTACCGGCCATGGTCTGTGTCCCCAAAGGCATTGCTATTGCAGCGGGCGAGCCGCCGATGAATTTCCGTCAGCCCTTATCCTGCCACCTTGGCGCGGTCCAGAGGCTTTGGCTCGGGCTGCGCAACTTGATGAAAAGTATAGCTCAAAGTGATCTGTTCGATGTCTTTTGCGTCCGGATCACTCAGGATTGCCGGATCCACGTAATAGATCACCGGCATATCCACGCTCTGACCCGGCTGAAGGGTCTGCTGGTTGAAGCAGAAGCACTGAACCTTGTTGAAATAGCGTCCTGCCGCCGCCGGGGCGACATTGAAGCTGGCAACCCCGGTCACTGCTTTGGGGGAAAGATTATGCGCTTTGAAGAAGGCCATCTTGCGCGCGCCGATCTGCAAAGTCTGCGTTACCTGCTCCGGCCCGAATTCCCATGGCATGCCGCTTGCGACATTGCCGTCAAACCGGACTGATATAGTTCTGGAGGCGACTTTGATCTCGCCTGCCCGCGCCTCGCTGGAACGCTGGGTTGTCCCACCAAAGCCGGTAACCTGACAGAACAGCTGGTATAGCGGGGCCGAGGCATAGCCCAGCCCAAGCATCGCCAGCGCGCCGGAAAGAGCGATAAGGCCGACCCGGCGATTGCGATCTTCAAGCAGAACGGCGGCCATCTCAGTTCAGCCCGAAATCTTGGCGATAGTGATGAAGAAGAACAGCACGGAAAGCCCGCCCAGAACCAGGGCCATCGCGATATTACGGCCTTTCTGGATGCGCTTGCGTTCTGCTTCGTGATCCTGAAGTTGGTTCATTCTCATGCTCCTGACAGGGCGATCCAGTGGTCCACCACCAGCGCAGCAAACAGCGCGAACAGGTAGACAACCGAATAAGCGAAAAGCCGCTTTTCCGGCTTCATTGATGCGTCATCACCTTCGCGGCGGAACACCGCAACCCGCAGCGCCAGCGCCAAAAACAGGCCCGAGAGCAGCAACGCCGCGATACCGTATACAAGGCCTGCTCCGCCAATCCACCATGGCAAAAGGGTCAGCGGCAGAAGCAGCACCGAATAGATCAGGATCTGCCGCCGCGTCGCTGGCTTGCCGGCTACAACGGGCAGCATCGGGATCCCGGCCTTGGCATAGTCCGTCTCGACAAACAGCGCGAGCGCCCAGAAATGCGGCGGGGTCCAGAAAAAGATGATCGCAAACAACAGCACCGGCATCAATGTGATGTCGCCCGTCACCGCGATCCAGCCGATCATCGGCGGGAACGCCCCTGCCCCGCCGCCGATCACGATATTCTGCGGCGTACGCGGCTTGAGCCAGATGGTGTAGATCACGGCATAATAGACGATCGAGATAGCCAGGATCAGCCCCGCGAGCCACCCAACAACAAGGCCCATGACCAACACTGAGCCTGCCGAAAGGGCAATCCCGAAATCGCGCGCCGCCTCCCGGTCCATCCGGCCAGCCGGAAGCGGGCGCGACGCGGTGCGCTTCATCATCGCGTCAAGATCGGCCTCCCACCACTGGTTCAGCGCAGCTGCCCCGCCCGCACCAAGCGCAATGCACAAAATCGCGGTGAACCCGATCACCGGGTTGATCTGGCCCGGTGCGGCCAGCAGTCCGCAAAGCCCGGTGAAGATCACCAGGCTCATCACGCGGGGCTTGGTCAACGCAAAGAAATCGCGCCAGTCGGTGGGGAGTGGAAGAGTTGCAGTTACGGTCATGGTCAAATGAATAGCCCCTCCCGCAAGCGGAAGAGGCTACCAAACATCAATGGTGATCCTTGTCGTCGATCACCGGCAGGGTTTCAAACTGGTGGAACGGCGGCGGGCTCGACAGGGTCCATTCTAGCGTCGTGGCGCCTTCACCCCAATAGTTTCCTTCGGCCTTCTTGCCGGCCAGGAAGGCATAGGCAATGTTGACGAAGAAGATCAGCATGCCAACCGCCATGGTGGTGTAGCCGATCTCGGAACTGATCTTGTTCCAGTAGCTATAGGCCTCGGTATAATCGGGATAGCGGCGCGGCATTCCCTGCATCCCCAGGAAGTGCTGCGGGAAGAAGATGATATTCACGCCCACGAAGAACACCCAGAAATGCAGGTGCGAAAGGAACTCGCTGTGCATCTTGCCGCTCATCTTCGGGAACCAGTAATAGAAGCCCGCAAACAGCGAGAAGACCGCGCCCATCGACAACACATAGTGGAAATGCGCCACCACATAATAGGTGTCGTGAAGGTTATCGTCGATCCCGCCGTTGGCCAGCACCACACCGGTTACCCCGCCAACTGTAAACAGGAAGATGAAGCCCATCGCCCAGACCAAGGGTGACTTGAAGCTCAGGCTGCCGCCCCACATCGTTGCGATCCACGAGAAGATCTTGATGCCCGTGGGCACCGCAATAACCATCGTTGCGGCGGTGAAGTACATCTTGGTGTTTACCGAGAAGCCGGTGGTATACATGTGGTGCGCCCACACGATAAAGCCAACCACGCCGATCGCGACCATCGCATAAGCCATGCCCAGATAGCCGAACACCGGCTTTTTCGAGAAAGTCGATACGATCTGGCTGATGATCCCGAAACCGGGCAGGATCATGATGTACACTTCCGGATGGCCGAAGAACCAGAACAGATGCTGATACAGAACCGGATCGCCGCCACCGGCCTGATCGAAGAAGGTCGTGCCGAAATTGCGATCGGTGATCAACATGGTGATCGCGGCCGCCAATACTGGCATCGCCAGCAGCAGCAGGAAGGCCGTGACCAGCACCGACCACACGAACAGGGGCATCTTGTGGAGTGTCATGCCCGGTGCGCGCATATTGAAAATGGTGGTGATGAAGTTGATCGCCCCCATGATCGAGGCAGCACCTGCCAGATGGAGCGAGAAGATCGCAAAATCAGTCGCCGGGCCCTGGCTGCCATAGGTTGAAAGCGGGGCATAGGCGGTCCAGCCGATCCCAGCACCCAGCCCGGTCGCATCGCCGGGCACGAAGGCCGAAAACATCAACGAGCAGAAGCCCGCCACGGTCAGCCAGAACGAGATATTGTTCATGCGCGGGAAGGCCATGTCCGGCGCGCCGATCATCAGCGGCACAAACCAGTTGCCAAACCCGCCAATGATCGCGGGCATGACCATGAAGAACACCATGATCAGACCGTGGGCGGTGATCAAAACGTTCCACAGGTGCAGCGCGCTGTTCATTTCGGCCGGCTTGCCATCAAGCATGGTGGCCCAGGTCGTGAGATACTGGATCCCCGGATTGGCAAGTTCCATCCGCATCAGGCCCGACACAGCCCCGCCGATAATCCCGGCAAAAATCGCGAAGATCAGATAGAGCGTGCCGATGTCTTTGTGATTGGTCGACATGAACCAGCGGGCGAAGAACGCCGGCTTGTGATCATGATCGTGATGTTCGGTAGCCATTGTGAGGGAACCTTGTTCTGGAAAGCGGGCTTAGGCGACGGGCGCCGGAGAAGCGGATGCTGTGGGAGCGGGAGCCGGAGCGATTGGCTGGGCAGGTTTGGGCATGCCATCGATAACACCGCCGCTCTGGGTCAGAACCCACGCGTTGTATTTGTCGCGCGGCAGGGCTTCGATCACGATCGGCATATAACCATGGCGCGCGCCGCATAGTTCAGAGCACTGACCATAATACACGCCCGGCTCTTTGACGAACATGACCATCTCATTGATCCGGCCTGGCACAGCGTCAATCTTGAACCACAGCGAGGGGATGGCAAAGGAATGGATCACATCCGCGCCGGTAACTTGAACCCGGATTTCTTCCTGCGCCGGGACCACCATCCGATAGTCGGCAGCAAGCTGACCCGGCTCACCGCGCTTGGCAGCTTCTTCAACCGGCAGCATGTTCGAAATCACTTCAAAACCGCCATTGTCAGGATAGCTGTAGGACCAGAACCACTGATTGCCGGTAGCCTTGATGGTCAGCGCCTTTTCCGGGGCGGGCTTGAATTGCTTTTGCAGCAGATCAATCGAGGGAATTGCAACGGCTGCCAGGATCAAGGTCGGAATGAGGATCCAGACAACTTCCATCAACGCGTTATGGCTGGTCTTGGAGGGGACCGGATTGACGCTCTTGCGATAGCGCGCAACCACCCACAGCAACAAGGCCAGCACAAACAGGCTGATTACCGTGATAAGCGGCAGCAAGATCGCCTGATGCATCCACAAGCCATATTCACCGATCGGCGAATATTGATCCTGAAAACCCAGACGTCCATCAACCGGCATGCCCTTGCCCGGGGTCGGCTTCATCGGGGTATAGCCACCCGGCGCGACGGCCAAACGGGCTGCGTCTGCAGCCGAAACGGCAACCACCGCTGATTCAGCAGCCGGAGCCGGCGCCGCAGTCACAGCCACCGGAGTCGCAGCAGCAGCGGGCGCAGACGCAGCTGACAGCTGAGGCGCTGCAAGCAACACCAGCGACAGACACATTACCTTGATTGCAAGACCCGCAGCGCGGGCATGTTGGCCAAATTTCATCTTCTTTGCGCTTTCGCTTTCCATTGCCGGCGAGAGAAATTGTGCCCCACTCGCCCTTTCGGAGGCTGAATTTGGGCTGGCCTATACGCGCGCTTGCGGGGCACCTCAAGCGCCTCTAGGGGATATTTTTGCA
>JANOKC010000082.1:0-11376 GCA_031419035.1 Novosphingobium sp.
GCGACCCCACCCGTGTGAAGGGTGTGCTCTACCACTGAGCTACGCGCCCCGCCGATAAGCGGAAGGCGGCGCACTTACCAAACTCTCCCGAATTGACAAGCCGCGAACACAATCTAGAGCCGCGTTCCATGAGCGAAGAAATCACAACGGGTCCTGATGTCCCCCCCGATCATTTGGCGATCAGCCCGCGTAGCCCGTTTTTTAACGAGGAAGTGCTGATGCGCGGCATCGGCATCCGGTTCAAGGGCGTGGTCCGCACCAATATTGAGGAATACTCGATTTCCGAGGGCTGGGTGCGGGTTCAGGCCGGAAAATCGATGGACCGCAAGGGCCAGCCGCTGACGCTGAAGCTCAATGGGCCGGTTGAAGCCTGGTTTGAAGATCTGGGCGAAGACGCGCCGGTGGCAAAGGCCTGAAGATTACCGAAGCCGCGCCGCAATGATGTCGCCAATCGGATCGGAACTTTTTTCTGTCCGGGCAAGACTGGCTTCACGGCCCTTAGGTTTGCCGTTGTAGATAAAGCCCTGAACCGGCCAATGCGTTCCTCCCAGATTCTGGATCGGATCGAACCAGACGCGGACCTGGCTCCAATCATTCTCGGGTGAGACATCGATCGCGCGAACATTGTTCTCGATCTGGCCGCGGCGGCCGTTGATCATCGACCAGTTGGCATGTTTGAGCAGCACCGTGCGCGAATCAACGATTCGGCTGATCGCCGCAACATGGCCCAAACGCATGTTCCCATGCGGTTTGAACGCCATGACTGCGCCAATTTTGGGCCGATATCCGCGCGCATAGCGCCCTTCAGCCTGGCCCCACCAGGTATGGGCATCACCAAAGATCTGAACGCCAGAAACGCTGCGGGCATAGGGGACGCATTGCAGATAGGGCGGCATGATTTGCTCTCCGCCCTTTGGAGCAGAGTCCACATTGATCGCAGCACTGGCCATTGCTGGCAGCGTTAAAGCGGCCAGAGCAAGCGTTACACCGTCAAGAAGATGCCGTTTCATGCACTGGAGTCTTGCAGAACAAGGCTAACGCCAGCCTGCGAACTATGGTTAACGGCGGGGTAAGGATTGCCCTTTCGCTTGCCAATCAGTCCGCCAAGCGCCACTTGGGCCGCGCCATGCTCCCACAAGTCATCATTATCGGCCGGCCCAACGTCGGCAAATCGACGCTGTTCAACCGGCTGGTCGGCAAGAAGCTTGCGCTGGTCGATGATCAGCCGGGGGTAACGCGCGACCGCCGGTTTGGTGAAGCGCATTTGCTGGGCCTCGATTTCACCATCGTTGATACGGCGGGCTGGGAAGATACCGATCCCACCACGCTGCCCGGCCGGATGCGCCAGCAGACCGAAGTGTCGCTGGTTGGCGCCACTGTGGCGCTGTTCGTGATCGACGCCCGCGCTGGACTGACCCCGCTGGATGAGGAAATCGCCCGCTGGCTGCGCAGCGCCAAGGTTCCTGTGATCCCGGTCGCCAACAAGGCTGAAGGGAATGCCGGCGATGGCGGGCTGTTCGAGATGTTTTCACTTGGGTTCGGCGATCCCGTGGCGTTTTCGGCTGAACATGGCCAAGGGCTGGGCGATCTGTTCGAGGCGCTACTGCCGTTTCTGAACGACAAGCAGCCCGATCCTGACGAGGCTGAGGCTGAGGATGAAGATGACCTGTCAGGGCCATTGAAACTTGCGATTGTCGGGCGACCAAACGCGGGTAAGTCCACCCTGATCAACCGTTTTCTGGGCGAAGACCGGCTGCTGACCGGACCAGAAGCTGGGATCACCCGCGATTCAATCGCGGTCGACTGGGTGTGGCGCGATCCCAAGCTGGGCGAGGACCGTGCGGTCCGGCTGATTGATACAGCGGGAATGCGCAAGAAGGCGCGGATCACCGAGAAGCTGGAAAAGATGGCGGTCGCCGATGCGCGCCACGCAGTCGATTTTGCCGAAGTGGTGGTGCTGTTGCTCGATGCAACCCAAGGCCTTGAGCATCAGGATCTAAAGATCGCCAGCCACGTCCTTGAAGAGGGGCGGGCGCTGCTGATCGCGGTCAATAAATGGGACATTGCCGAGGATGCATCGGGCCTGTTCAATGGTATTCGCGCCGCGCTGGAAGATGGGCTGGCGCAGGTTCGCGGCGTTCCACTGATCGCGGTTTCGGCGCGGACCGGCAAGGGGCTCGACCAGATGCTGGGCGCGGCGTTCGATCTGCGCGAGACCTGGTCAAAGCGGGTCGCCACCGGTGCGCTCAACCGCTGGTTCGATGATGCGCTGAGCGCCAACCCGCCGCCAGCACCCGGCGGCAAGCGGATCAAGCTGCGTTATATTACGCAGGCCAAGACGCGGCCTCCCGGCTTTGTTGTATTTGGCACAAGGCTGGAATTGCTGCCCGAAAGCTATCGACGCTACCTGGTCAATGGTATCCGCCGCGAACTGGGCTTTGATGCCGTGCCAATCCGGCTGACGCTGCGCAGTGCAAAGAACCCGTTCGCCAAGGACTAGGTTCAGGACCGCACTGCAAGGCAGCTCACTCCTGCGTCAGCAAGCCGCGAGCAGGCCGTACGGGCTGCTTCTTGCGAGGCAAATCCGCCGGCCTGAAGCTTGATGACCTTGCCTGCCGTGGCGTTGATCCGGGGATGGCCGGCAAGTTCAGGTCGGCTGCGAACCTTGTTCCACATGGCATCGGCATTGGCACTCACCCCGAACGCGCCCAGTTGGACGCGCCAAACGCCGCTGGTCACGGCGGTTGCAGCAACAACGGCAGGGGCAGGGCGATTAACGACCGGCGCTGGTGCCGGGGGGCGCGCAGGCGCGGGCGCAGGTGTAGGTGGGCGCGCTACGGCCACTTGCGGCGGCGGGGCGGCAGGCCGGGCATAGTCAGCCCCGGCAGTACGAGGACTTTCGGTTCCCGCAGCCCGGGCAGCGGCGGCTACGGCGCCTTGAGCGGAGGCAACTGTAGGATAGCTGGCAGACCGTGCAGGCTGGGCGGGCGGTATTCGGACGATTGCCGGGCCAGCGTTGAGGTCTGCCGAAGCAAGTTGCCGGGCCAGATTGGCTTCGGCCTGGCTGGCAAGCTCGCTGGCCAGTGCGACGGCCTGCTGACGCTGCTCAAGCGCGATGTACTTGTCCATCTGGAGGAGTGCCGGAGTAGCGCGAGCGAGGCCAGCCTGTTGCGCAAGGCTGACCAAAGCATAGGCGCGAACCCAGTCCTTCACGGCTAGATCGCCATTGAAATGGGCGAGCCCTAGCAAATACTGCGCGCGCGGCTCGCCCCGTTCAGCAGCTGCGCGGACATAGGGCATGGCTGCTACCCGTTGACCGCGATCAAACAACAACAGGCCATAGATGTCTGAGGCCTGTATATGGCCTTGCACGGCGGCCTTGCCATATAGGTCTTCGGCCTTTGCCAGATCTTGCTTCACACCCTGGCCTTGCTTGTAAGCCTCGGCCAGCAGGAACTGGGCATCGGCATCGCCCGATGCTGCTGGACCCTTCCATTGCTGGGCTGCAGCTGCATGCTCGCCTCGCGCCCAGGCATCGATTCCGGCTTGCACATCGGTTTGCGCATCGCCTTGGGCAGGCGCTGGCAACAGCGTTGCTGCGGCCATAATGATAATTGTGGGAAAAGGTTTGCGACCCATAAAATTTCTCCGCTCCGGCCCGATGCAGTTAACTGCGGTACGTCCCCCCACCTGGCGCTTAAATGCGCCATCGCCGATAGACCCTGTCATGATGCTTAACTGCCATGGTTAATGGCCTGTTAGCAAAATCTTTTTGGTCCATTCTCAGGAGCTGCTGAGCTGGCGCCGTAGGAATGGACAGCGCAATTTTAACTTAAAATTAGGAACGATCTGCGATCCCCCAACGCAATCGCTTTATTTCTATTCTGATTTCAGGGGGACTTGCATTGCGCGTTTTGGCATTGGCATCGCAAAAGGGGGGATCGGGCAAGACCACGCTGTCGGGCCATCTCGCCGTGCAGGCCCAGCGCGCTGGCGCCGGGCCGGTTGTGCTGATCGACATCGATCCGCAAGGCTCGACCGCAGATTGGTGGAACGAGCGCGAGGATGAATTCCCCGCATTCGCACAGACCACTGTGGCTCGGCTCTCGAACGATCTGGCGGTTTTGCGCCAGCAGGGGTTCCGTCTGGCAGTAATTGATACGCCGCCTGCTATAACAATGGCGATACAGAGCGTGATCTCTGTGGCCGAATTGATCGTAGTGCCAACCCGTCCAAGCCCGCATGATTTGCGTGCCGTGGGCGCAACGGTTGATCTGTGTGAACGCGCCGGAAAGCCTTTGATCTTCGTGATCAACGGTGCCACGCCCAAAGCCAAGATTACTTCGGAAGCCGCTGTTGCGCTGTCGCAGCATGGAACCGTTGCGCCGGTTACGTTGCATCACCGGACGGATTTTGCGGCCTCGATGATCGATGGCCGGACTGTGATGGAGGTTGAGCCCAACGGGCGGTCCGCGGCCGAAGTTGTGGCGCTGTGGAATTACATTTCTGACCGTCTCGAGAAGAATTTCCGCCGGACCATCTTCGCTGCTCCGGGCAGCGTCTCGGTTATGCCAGGAGGCCATCAACGTCCTTCCGGTGGCTTCGGCCGCCGCGTAGCTGGCTCGTGATAGGGGCAGGGGGCATGACAGAAGCCAAGCCTTTCGCATCACTTTCGCCGACGCTGCTGGCCCGCAAGGGCGGCGCGCGTCCCGCAATGCGTCCGCAGATGCTGCCGCTGACCCAGACCGTTGATGCGGTCGATCACTCGTTTAATGATGATCTTGGCTGGAACGACATGGGGCATGACGATGGCCCTGAAGAGGGCCATCTGCCGTCGCGCGAATTCCACGGGGCCGATGTTGTTCCGATCGTTCCGGATGTGCTGCGCCAGCAGGAGGCACTTGCGGCCCGCCTGGCGCGCCCGGCTCGTTCAGATAGCCCCCGCCGTTCGGCGCTCTCGGAAGGCCGCCGCGCAGCATTCACGTTGCGGGTTGATGCAGAGCGTCATCTCAAGCTCCGCCTCGCTTGCACCTTGGGGGGCCGAAGCGCCCAACAGCTGGTGACCGATGCGCTCGACCAGCTGCTTGATGGGCTGCCCGAAGTGGCATCGCTGGCGGCGCAAGTTGCAAAGAAGCGCTGATATGTTTTTTGAAGGAGGGGAACGTCCCATGACCGCCACTCGTATTCGCCGTGCTATCCTGCCGCTGGGCCTTGCTGGTGTGGCGGTTGCCGCGCTCATCTCAGGGGGCACTGCTGCCACTGCCAAGCCAAGCGTCGACAAGACCGTCAGCCAGGCGCAGCTAGCGTTAAGCAAGGGCAAGATCGATAAGGCAATCTCGCTGACTGAGGACGTGGTCGAGGCTGCTCCGCGTGAGCCAAGCTATCGGACTCTCCTGGGCAATGCCTATCTGCGCGCTGGCCGGTTTCAATCGGCAGTGACTGCTTTCAACGATGCGATGGAGCTGGGTGATAACAGCACCCGCACGGCGCTGGCCTTAGCCTTGGCCAATATCGCTGCGGGACGAAATCAAGAAGCTGTCGCGCTACTCGATGATTGGCGCGATGCTATTCCGGCCGGAGATCTTGGCCTGGCCCTGTCGCTTGCGGGCGAAACCAGCCGCGGAGTTGCCATCCTTAACGATGCGGTTCGAAATGGCGAGCCGAACGTCACGGTTCGTCAAAACCTCGCCTATGCCTATGCCCTCGACGGCCGGTGGCGTGAAGCACGGCTGATGATCGCGCAGGACGTTTCGGCCGACAAGGTTGACGCCCGGATCAGCGATTGGGCAATGCAGGCCCGTCCAGAAGATTTCCACAAGCGGATCGCCAATTTGCTCTCGGTGCCGGTCCGCAGTGATCCAGGTCAGCCGCAGGAGTTGGCCCTGAATGCATCGGCTGCAACGCAGCAAGTGGCTGTAGAAGATGCCGCGATCGAAGCCCGGCCAAGCGAAGTTGCAGCCGCTGGCGAATTGCCGCCGGTTGATGGCTCAGCGATGGTCGTGGCGAGTTATTCCCCGCCGCCCGCAGCTGCTGAGGCACAGGTCCCTGCGCAACAAAGCTTCGAGCAGGCCTTTGTCGCCGCGCCCGTGATCCAGTCGGTTCCGGCCAGCGCGGTTGCCGTTTCGGCCAATCCGGTCCGCGTTGCTTCGGCGCGGGTTGCTTATCAAACCAAGGCGAACAAGCCCCGTGCGGTCACGGCGGGCGGTTCGCATCTGGTCCAGATGGGCAGCTTTTCGAGCGCGCAGGGGGCCCGCCGGGCCTGGGGCATCTTTGCTTCTCGCAATCCGGGGCTGCGCAACTACCGCATGACGATCACGCCAGCCGTAGTGCGCGGCAAGAATTTCTGGCGGGTTGCAGCGGCTGGGTTCAATTCCAATTCGGCCTTGGGCATGTGTTCTAGCGTCAAAGCGCGGGGCGGCGTATGCTTTGCCTATTCGGCGCTGCCGGCGCGGTCACTTGTCCCCGGCAAAGCGTCACCGCTTCGCGGCGGAGCAGGCCCGCAAATGGCTCGCCGCCGCTAACACATTCAATAACCTGGAAATGAATGACCCCCTTCACGAAAGTGGAGGGGGTTTTCTATGATCCAACCGGCGCGCCGCCCTTGAACAGTGCTGTGGCACGGCCTTGCACGGGCAAGCGATCAAACGGCGTGTTTCCAGCGCTGGCGGCCATCTTGTCAGAATCTACGATCCAGGGCCGGTCAGGCTCGATCAATGCCAGATCGGCCTCCGCGCCCACTTCCAGACGGCCCGCATTCACGACCAGCAGCGCGGCGGGATTCCCGGCGAGCAGCGCAAAGGCGCGGGCGGTGCCGATCACCCCATCACGGATCAGGCCCAGTGTCAGTGGCAGCAGCACTTCAGCGCCAGCCATGCCAGGTTCGGCATCGGCAAAGGGCAAGCGCTTGTCCTCTGGCCCGCGCGGGTCGTGGCCCGATGAAATAACGTCGATCGTGCCATCGGCTAAAGCAGCCAGCACCGCCTGACGGTCCGCCTCGCCGCGCAAGGGTGGAGAGAGCAGCGCAAAGGTGCGGAAATCGCTGATAGCGATGTCAGACAACATGAAATGCGCTGGAGTCACGCCTGCAGTGACCTTTGCACCGCGCGCCTTGGCGTCGCGGACCAGCGCCAGCCCCGCCGCCGTGGTCACCTGGCGGAAATGGAGGCGTGCTCCGGCGTGCTCAGCCAGCGCGATGTCGCGGGCGATCGCCAATGCTTCAGCTTCGGCAGGAGCCGCGGCCAGCCCCAGTCTGGTCGCTGTCTCCCCGGCGGTGGCAACCGCGTTACCGGTCAATCCGCTATCCTCGGCATGGCTGACGACCACCAGCCCCAGCATTGCCGCATAGCGCAACAGGCGCAGCATAGCGCCCGAATCAGCAATCCAGTGGCGCCCGGTGCTGACCGCTTTGGCCCCCGCATCGCGCATCAACGCCAGCTCTGCCAGTTCGCCGCCTTCCAGGCCGCGGGTCGCAGCGGCAAGGGGGTGAACCCACAGATCCGGCTTGCCCGATTGCGCAGCAAACCGCACCCGCGCCGGATGATCCAGCGGTGGTGCCTGATCGGGCATCAGGGCTGCGCGGGTGATTCCGCCAAAATGGAACGCAGGCTTGTCGATCGCGAAAACGCCCAGATCAACCAGACCGGGCGCAATCAGCGCGCCTTTGGCGTCAATCACGCGGTCACTGGCCAGCGGTATGACATTGCCTATAGCGGTGATCAGCCCGCCCTCGCAGCGGATCGCGCCTTTGGCGGGTTCTCCCGATGGCAGAACAAGCAAGCCATTGGTGATGGTAAGTGGGGCGGCGATGCTCATGTCCAGCCCTCGACGCCGCGCGCTTTGCGGGTCAGCACATCAAGGCAGGCCATGCGAATGGCGACACCCATTTCCACCTGCCGGGTAATTGCGGATCGCGCGCCTGTTCCATTGTTGGCAAGATCAGCCACATTGCTGTCGATCTCTATGCCCCGGTTCATCGGCCCAGGATGCATCACCAGCGCATCGGGCTTGGCCTTGGCCAATCGCTCCATTGTCAGGCCATAAAGGTGGCGATATTCGCGCGGGGAGGCGATGAATTGCCCCTGCATCCGCTCTTGCTGAAGCCGCAGCATCATCACCACATCTGCGCCATCAAGTGCTTGATCAAAATCGGTGAAGGGCGTGACTTTCAGCTGTTCAATCGCGGCGGGCATCAGCGCAGGCGGGGCGCAAACGCGCACGTCTGCTCTCAGCGTGGTCAGGCAATGAATGTTTGAGCGAGCAACCCGGCTGTGAAGGATGTCACCGCAGATCGTCACTGTCAGCTTGGCGAAATCGCCTTTTGCATGGCGGATTGTCAGCGCATCGAGCAGGCCTTGGGTCGGGTGTTCATGCTGGCCGTCTCCCGCATTAAGCACCGGACAATCGACCTTGCCAGCAATCAGCTGTACCGCGCCGGAACTGCCGTGGCGGATCACCATCGCATCGGCGCGCATTGCGTTCAGCGTCAGCGCCGTGTCGATCAAAGTCTCACCCTTTTTCACACTCGATTGGGCGGCGTGCATGTTGACGACATCCGCGCCCAGCCGCTTGCCGGCGATCTCGAATGACAGCAGCGTCCGGGTCGAGTTCTCGAAGAAGGCGTTGATGATTGTCAGCCCGGCCAACCGGTCATCGCGCTTTTGCGGCTGGCGGTTTAATTCGACCCATTGCTCTGCCTCATCCAGCAGGAACAGGATCTCCCAAGGGGCAAGGCCAGACAGGCCCAGCAGGTCACGATGCGGGAATGCCGCAGCGCCTGCTGGATAGCGGCCTGAAGCGGATGGTTTGGATGATGTCATTAAAGGCAGTTCCCTAGTCGCACCCGGCCGATTGCTCAAGCGACTTTGGGTTATTCTGGCTGTTGGGAGATATGTGAGCGCCATTTGTCGAGCGGGGCTGGCCTTTGGCCGCTGCGCTCCCTATCTCAACGCCCAAGCATCTACAGGAATTATCATATGATTTTTGCGCGCAAAGTCTGGCATCTGCTTGTTGGCATCAAGGATGGAATGGTGCTGCTGTTCATGCTGCTGTTCTTTGGCCTGCTTTACGTCTCACTGACCGGTCGGCCCAGCGCTGGCCAGGTGCATGACGGAGCGCTGCTGCTAAAACTCGATGGCTCAGTAGTCGAAGAGCCATCGGTCATCGATCCGTTTGAAGTGCTGCTTTCCCAGCAAGCGCCGATGAAGGAATACCGGGCCCGCGACGTGGCCCATGCCATTCGTACCGCCGCTGGCGATGATCGGATCAAGGCAGTGGTGCTGGATCTGTCGCGCTTTTCCGGCGGCGGGCTGGTCCACCTGCAAGAACTGGGCGCGGCACTTGATACCGTCCGCGCCGCAAAGAAGCCGGTTCTGGCCTTCGCGGTGGGCTATGCTGACGATGGGATGCTGCTGGCTGCCCATGCCAGCGAGGTATGGGTTGATCCGCTGGGCGGGGCTTTCGTGTCAGGACCGGGAGGCAACAATTTGTATTTCGGCAAGCTACTGGAAAAACTGAAAATTACGGCCCACGTCTACCGGGTTGGAACCTACAAGGACTATGTTGAACCGTTCCTCCGCAATGAACAGTCCGAACCATCAAAAGCCGCCCGGCGCGCGCTTTATGCTTCGATCTGGGATGCGTGGAAGGCTGATGTAGCCAAGGCCCGGCCCAAGGCAGATATTGCCCGCGTCACCGCCGATCCGGTTGTTTGGCTAAAGGCTGCACAGGGCAATGCGGCAGAGGCTTCCAAGGCTGCAGGGCTGGTTGATCGAATCGGAAACCGGGCTGATTTCGGAAACCGGGTGGCAGAAATTGTTGGCAAGGATCCGCTAGATGAACTGCCCGGCAAGTTCGCCCACACCAATTACAAGACCTGGCTTGCGGCCAATACCCCTGAAACGCCCGGCGATGCGATACCGGTGATTACTGTCGCCGGAGAGATCGTTGATGGGAAAGCTGGCCCTGGCACCGCAGGTGGCGACCGGATTGCGCGATTGATTGATGAGGCAACCGCCGATGATGCCCCGGCTCTGGTGCTGCGGGTCGATTCGCCCGGCGGTTCGGTCATGGCGTCAGAGGCGATTCGAACCGCGCTTGAGCGGTTCAAGGCTGGCGGCAAGAAGAAGGTGACCGTGTCGATGGCCAATCTGGCGGCCAGCGGCGGCTACTGGGTTTCGACCCCGGCAGCGCGGATCTTTGCTGAACCGGCCACAATCACCGGCTCAATCGGGATTTTCGCGGTGATCCCCAGTTTTGAGCGGACACTGGCGGACTACGGCGTCAGCGGCGATGGCGTGCGCACTACGCCGCTTTCCGGCCAGCCCGACCTCTTGACTGGCTTCACACCAGAAGTGGATGCGATGCTCCAGACCAACATCGAAAGCGGCTATGCCCGCTTCATCGCGCTGGTCGCCAACGCACGCGGAAAAACGCCCGAGCAGGTTGACGCGATAGCGCAGGGCCGCGTCTGGGATGGCGGTACTGCCCGGCAAAACGGGCTGGTCGATCAATTCGGCGGGCTGGACGATGCGCTGGCCTATGCCGCCAAGCAGGCTGGCCTTGCCGACGGAGCATGGCATCCCGAGTTCAAGGGTCAGGATGTCAACCCCTATGGGGCGCTGCTAACTGCGCTAACCGGCGAAGAAGAAGACAGTGCTCCCACCGAAGCCCGGGACTTTGTCGGCATGGCTGCTACCCAGCAGCGTGCGCTGATCGGTCAGGCGTTGGCTGAGGTGGAGCGGTTGCTGGGTGCGCGCGGTGCGCAAGCCTATTGCCTCGAATGCCCGGCTCCAGTGCGCAGTAACCTGTCCACGCGGAGTGAGCAGGGAATGATTGTCCGAATCGCAGCGCTGTTAGGTCTGAGGCTCTAGAACTCGTCCGGATGGGTGCCTGGCTGATCATAGTCCGGTGCCATTGGCTCAGCCTCGCCGGGAAACTCCGGGGGTGATTCGGCAGGCGCTGGCTGCACGGGCGTTTCGGGCGGAGATTGCGGGTTTATTCGGTCTGGCTTCGTGTCTGGTTGGGTGGCCATCGCGGTCTTGTCCTTCGCTATGGACAACAGGTGGGCGTTTCCTTTGGATCATACAACCCTCGGCGCTTGCCCTTTTGCGATAGTGCTTATAAGGGCCACCCCTGTTTTTATGACGCCTGTTTTTATGGCTTCGTCGGGCTGCGGGCGTGGCGGAATTGGTAGACGCGCTGGTTTTAGGTACCAGTATCTTACGATGTGGGGGTTCGAGTCCCTTCGCCCGCACCAGTTTCGTTTCAGTCAGCACTCGCTGCGGCTACACAGGATTTAGAAGGCTTTCATTGTCATGCAGATTGTTGAGACCACCAACGACGGTTTGAAGCGCGCCTATACGGTGACGATTGCGGCAA
>JANOKC010000083.1:0-4017 GCA_031419035.1 Novosphingobium sp.
TGCCAATCATCGGGGCGACGGATCGTTAGGCGAGTCGGAGCGTCGGTCATCCCTTTCCCTTAGGCGGCAGGCACCCTATCTGTCACCCATGACCAGTTACTACCTTCGAGACCGAGCGATCATCAGACTTTCGCCAACCGAGCCTGACGAAAACGTCGGTACCTTCCTGCAAGGCCTGTTGACCAACGATGTCGAGCAGAATGGTGGAGCCTACGCAGCGCTATTGTCGCCACAAGGCAAAGTGCTGTTCGATCTATTTGTCGAACCAGAAGTTTTGCCAATCCCAAATGCGAAGCTGTTTGAACCAGGGTTTCGGGAGTCCGGTGCCTTCCTGATCGATTGTGAAGCGTCGCAGGCAGACGCGTTTGTTCGCCGACTTTCAATGTATCGATTGCGAAGAAGCATCTCGATCGAAATCGAACCGAACTTGGGCGTATGGTGGGATTCAAGCAGTCACCAAGACGGCTGGCCTGACAAAAGACTGCCGAATCTCGGATATCGCGGAATCGGCAAATTGGATCGCAAAAAGCCCGACGGCAGTGAACAGTTCCGCAAGCGTAGGCTCGAGTGTGGCGTCTGCGAAGGTCACGCCGAACTTGGTGATCTGCTCTGGCTCGAATGCAACGCAGCGGAGCTGAACGGCGTGTCGTTCACCAAAGGCTGCTATGTCGGCCAGGAAAACACCGCGCGGATGAACTGGCGGGCCAAGGTGAACCGGCGGCTGGTGGTGGTGCCGCTAAGCGAGAGCGATCCCAAGCGCCAGCGGGTTGCTTACACGGAACTGGGGTTGGCGGTTGATCACTTGCGGGTTGAGGATATCAGGCCGGATACATTGCCATATTGGCTTCAGCCGGGCTGACCAGGCACCACGATCCCCGCTTTCATCGCCGCAGCGATCAGCATAGCCTCGGCCGTGTCGCGGGCTGAGGTGCGCGGCAATTCCAAGCTGGCGGTCAGAGCACTGCCCATCAACGCATCGCCCAGCGCCATCAGTACCAGCACATGGGTCACCTCACTCATACTCCCGGTGCCGAATTCATGCAGCTCATCAACAATATTGTGGATCGCCTCGACGATCGGATCAAGCGCATCCTCATTGCCGTTGAGCAACATCCACGAAGCGAGCGCGCCACCGCCCTCCTTGTCGAATGCGTCAAAAGTCATATCCACCACATCGCGCGGGGTACCGATTCCCGAACGGCTGGCAATCACAGCCTCGGCGATAGTCGCGCAGATCGTCTCGGCCTGATACTTTGCAAGCGCCTTTTGCAAGCCGGCAGCCGAGCCGAAATGATGGAGCAGATTGGCGTGGGTACGCCCGATCCGGCCAGACACCGCCTTCAGCGTCACCGCCTGCGGGCCCATTTCGACCAGCAGATTACGTGCAGCTTCCAGCGCGGCAGTGCGGCTCTCTTCTTGTGAAAGGCGTTTTCTTATTGACATAGATGTCAGTTAATATATCCAAAGTGCCATGAACGCACCAACAAAATTCCCCCTCGACGTAGAGCCGGTGACAGCAATCGGCAAGAAGCCTGTACCCACCCCGGAAGACCTTTCGATCACCGTGCGGGACCAGCGCTTTGGCCGCGCAGACAAACCCGGCCGCTGGTGGCTGAACAATGATCCGATCGCGACAGCATGGCACAACGCGCTATCCGCCACTTTCCCGCGCGGTGAGGCCTTTTTCATCGAAGCAGTGAAAGCTCACCGCGACGGTGCCAGCCCCAAGCTGGCAGAAGAAATTCGCGCTTTCGTCAAACAGGAAGTCAACCACACGCGTGAGCATATCGTCTTCAACAAGGCAGCGGTTGAAGCTGGCTATGATCTTGAAAAGATTGATACCCGCGTTGCTGCAAACCTTGAGTTGACCAAGGATCGCCCGGCGATCATCAACCTGGCCGTGACCATGGCGCTTGAGCATTACACCGCGATGATGGCGCATGATTTCCTCGCCAACCCGCGTCATTTCGCCGGTGCGACCGGCGATTCCGGCGCGATGTGGCGCTGGCATGCGATGGAAGAGATTGAGCACAAGGGCGTCGCCTTTGACACTTATCTCCATGCCACCCGCGACTGGAGCCGCTGGCGGCGCTGGAAACTCAAGTCCATCATGATGGTGATCGTGACGAAGAATTTTCTCACCAACCGCTGGACCGATTCGCTCGATCTGCTTGCGCAAGACCGCATCACAGGAAACAAGGTGAAGTGGCAACTGGCCGCCTATCTGCTGTGGCGGCCAGGCATCCTGCGCCGGATTTTTCCAGCGTGGTGCGCCTATTTCCTGCCCGGTTTCCACCCCTGGAACCAGGATGACCGCGCTCTGATCGGCAAGACCGAGAGCGAGTTCAAGGACGCGGTTCTGGGGTAACGTCGTCCCGGGCTTGACCGGGGATCGCTGGCCTCATCTTTCCGAAGTAGTGTCGACGAGGCCATCGGCCCCCGGTCGAGCCGGGGACGACGCGCTACGCTGCTCGCATCGCCATGTCGGGGTCACCCCCACCGTCGCAGTCAGACGGGAGGCCCAGTTCCAGAGCATGAATCACCGCCGGAGCCTCACTGCCGCGCGCGCAGCTAAAGCGCGGACGCACTTCGCCAGTGGGCTTGAAACCGACCTTGTTCAGCACCCGGCCTGAAGCGGGATTGTCAGCGAAATGGCCTGCACTGATCCGCCGGTGCCCCAGCATCCTGGCCAACCGCAGCACTGCCCTCGCGGCCTCGGTTGCATAGCCGCGCCCCCAGCTGTCGCGGGCAATCCAGTAACCAAGTTCGATCTCGCCGTCGCTAAGCGCCAGCCCAACGCCGCCGATAATCCGGGCCGGCTCACTGCTGGTTGGAACGGTCACAAAGAAGTGCGGGCAGCGTTGATCCTGCGGCTTGGACGAGAACCAGCGGGCATCATCAGCCGTATAAGGCCAGGGAGCCTTGGCAAGATTGCGCACCACCGCCTCATCACCGATTCCGGCGAGCAGTTCTTCCCAATCTTCGGGCCAGCCTGGCCGCAGGAACAGCCTTTCGCTGCGAATGAACATTGTGCATCTCCCAATTGATGCCCCGCGACAGCGCATAGCGCCTCCGCATGACAGAGCCATTACGGCTTGCGTCAGGGCGCACCCGGAATGGGCTGCCGTGCGCGAGCTGTTCTGAGGGAGAGACGAAAAAAGGGAGACGGGTTGGCCCCTCTCCCTCATATTGTCAGGCTGGTTAAAGCGCTAACGGGGGGCCATCCTGTCAGGACGGCCCTTGATTGACCATCCGGCTATTCGGCGGCGACTGCCATATCGACCGACACATATTTGCGGGCTTGCTTGCCATCATGGAATCGCACGCGGCCCGCGGTCAGCGCAAACAAGGTATGATCCTTGCCAATGCCGACATTGACGCCCGGGTACACGCGAGTGCCGCGCTGACGGATGATGATATTGCCGCCGATCACTTCCTGACCGCCGAACTTCTTAACGCCAAGGCGGCGGCCTGCTGAATCGCGACCATTGCGCGAAGAGCCGCCTGCTTTTTTATGTGCCATCTCGATCTACTCCGAATTCTTATTCAGCAGCGGCTTCAGGAGTTGCCTTTTTGGCGGCAACCTTTTTGGCCGGCTTTTCAGCGGCAAGCGCAGCAGCCTCGGGGGCGGCTTCAACCTTGGGCGCAGCTTCCTTCTTGGGAGCAGCAGCCTTCTTTTCTTCGCCGCCAACGGCCAGAATGCGCAACAGGGTAAGCTGCTGGCGATGACCGTTCTTGCGGCGATAATTGTGGCGGCGACGCTTCTTGAAAACGATCACCTTTTCCGACTTCGCCTGCGCAATGATCTCAGCCGAAACCACCACCTTGGCAGCGTCAGCGATCTCGCCGCCGTCACCGGCCAGCAGGACGTCGCCTAAAGTGATCTTGTCACCGGCTTCACCGCTGAGCTTTTCGACTGCGATCTTGTCTCCGGCGGCAACCCGATACTGCTTGCCGCCCGTGCGCACTACTGCGAACATGGTGCTATAATCCGTTCATATGCCCAAAGGCTGAATT
>JANOKC010000084.1:0-9496 GCA_031419035.1 Novosphingobium sp.
CACGCCCGAATGCTGGCGCTGCCCGGTGGCGGAATTGTGCGGGTTCAAGGACAAGAGCGCCGCTCCGAAGGCTAAGCAACCCTAACGAAAATTCGTCTCGTCCAGTTCCAGCCCGGCCCGGCCATCGGCGGCAGTGTGGGCCGGGGCATGGGGCAGCTCGACGTTTTCTGGCTCGGGCACTTCCAGCATGCCTTCCCATTTGGTGATGACCGAAGTGGCCACCGCATTGCCGACCACATTGGTGGCGGTGCGGCCCATGTCGAGGAATTGGTCGATCGCCAGTATGATCGCCACGCCTTCCACGGGCAGGCCGAACATCGCCAGTGTGCCGGTTATAACCACCAAGCTGGCGCGCGGCACGGCGGCGATTCCTTTGGAACTGATCATCAGCGTCAGCAGGATCATGATCTGCGTGCCGACAGACAGCTCAATACCATAGGCCTGCGCGATGAAGATCGTCGCAAAGCTCATATACATCATCGAACCGTCAAGGTTGAAGCTGTATCCCAGCGGCAGCATGAAGCCCGAAATGCGGCGCGGCACGCCGAACCGGTCAAGCTGTTCAAACATTTTGGGCAGCGCTGCTTCGGAGCTGGCGGTGGAAAAGGCGATCATCAGCGGCTGGCGGATATAGCGGATCAACATCTTGATCCGTGACGATCCGAGGAATGCCCAGCCGACCCCAAGCAGGATCATCCACAGCAACCCCAGCGACAAATAGAACTCGGCCAGCAGTTCCACATAGGTTTTAAGGATATCAAGCCCGCTGGCCGCAACCACATTCGCCAATGCGCCAAACACTGCAATCGGCGCATAACGCATCACATAGCCGGTGATTTGCAGCATCATCTCGGCCAGCGCATCAGCGCCGCGGACCAATACCGCGCCCCGCTCGCCAATCGCCGAAAGCGCCACCCCAGCGAACAGCGAGAACACCAGAATCTGCAGGATATTGTTGGTCGCCATCGCTTCAAAGGCGTTTTTGGGGAAGATAGAGAGGATAAATTCGGTCGCCTTCAGAGACTTTACTTCGCCCACCGCCTTGCTGGCTTCGGCCAGATCTGGGATCGGCGCACCGACGCCGGGTTGGAACAGATTGACCATGATCAGTCCCAGTCCGATCGAGATCAGGCTAGCAGTGATGAACCAGGCAATGGCCCTAAATCCGATTCGGCCAAGCGCGCTGCTATCCCCCATATGGGCGATGCCAACGACGATGGTGGAAAGGACCAGCGGCGCTACCAGCAGCTTGACCAGGTTCAGGAAGATGTCCGACAACAGCTTGAACCATGGCGCTACCGTTTCCTTGACCCAGGCCGGGTCCGCAAACGCGTGGAGCGACTGCCCGACGATCACACCCAGCAGCATGCCAATCAGGATGCAGGTGGTTAGCCGGGTGGTCAGAACATGGTTCAGCCAGCCGAGGATCGAGCGGCGCTCGGTCATGGATTTGCACTCCCTGCATGATTGTTGCGGGTCAGCCTAACAGGCTGCGCAGAAACGAGCAATCAGTCCGCCAATGCCGCCCGTGCCACCCGCGCATAGATCCGCGCCAGCACCTCAAGATCGGCCACCGCCACGGCCTCGTCGCGCTTGTGCATGGTTGCGTTGCACAGGCCAAACTCAATCACCGGGCAGATCGCCTTGAGGAACCGCGCGTCTGAAGTGCCGCCGGTGGTTGAGGCTTCGGGAGTGAGGCCCGTCTCAGCCTCAACCGCTGCGGCAACCAGCGC
Source organism: Novosphingobium sp. (assembly GCA_031419035.1). Classification (GTDB taxonomy): domain Bacteria; phylum Pseudomonadota; class Alphaproteobacteria; order Sphingomonadales; family Sphingomonadaceae; genus Novosphingobium. The sequence goes on from JANOKC010000084.1 coordinate 1,734, forward strand.
CGAAAAATCGCCCGGCAGAGTGACAAACGCCTCGCCCGAAATAACCGCGCGCGAAGTGCCGCCGTGTTTTGCTGCAATCGCTGCGACGCGGTCCGCCAGCTCCTGTCCGCTATGGCGATCATTGAAGCGGATCGAGAGGCGGGCGGTGGCGCGGCTGGGGATCACATTGGTCGCTGGGTTGCCAACGGTGATGTCGGTAATCTCAAGGTTAGAGGGCTGGAACCAGTTGGTCCCTTCGTCCAGTTCCATTGAGTTGAGTTCCGCCAGCATGCTGACCAGCGGCCCGATCGGGTTGTTGGCAAGGTGCGGATAGGCGACATGGCCCTCGCCGCCTTCGACCGTCAGCCAGATATTGACCGAGCCGCGCCGCCCGATTTTCATCACATCGCCCAGCCGGTTAAGCGAAGTTGGCTCGCCCACCAGGCACAGATCGGGGATAGCGCCAATGTCGCGCATATGCTCGATCAGAGAGACCGTGCCGAAACGGGCCGGGCCTTCCTCATCGCCGGTGATGATAAAGCTGATGGTTCCAGCCTGTGCGGGAACATCGCGCACGGCGGCAACCATCGCGGCAATCGCGCCCTTCATGTCCACTGCACCGCGGCCATATAGCAGCTCGCCTCGCCGCTCAGGTGCAAAGGGAGCCGAGGTCCAGCCATCGCCGGGGGGAACAACATCGACGTGGCCGGCAAAGCCGAAGTGACGGCTGCCTTTGGGTCCAGGACGGATCGCAAAGAGGTTTTCGACCGGCCCATCGGGCGCTTCGCCCGACATAAAGCGTTGGACCGCAAAGCCGAGCGGGGCGAGCTGCCCCTCAAGGCAATCGAACACCAGCCCCGCTGCCGGAGTGACGCTGGGGCAGGCGATCAGCGCTTCGGCCAGATCGGCAACAGGACGGGGGACAGAAAGCTCGGTCATGGATGAACACCCGCATATGGGCTATGCCGCGCCGAGACAAGCAGGAGTGCGGACAATGCCCAAGCTGAACCTTGATACGATCCCCCAAACGAATGCCACCGGCTATCCGGCGATCTATGCCGATGTCGTCCAGGGGCGCTGGTATCGGCGGCTCGCACCTGCGAGCGGGATCACGGATTTCGGGGCCAGTCACGTGGTGCTTCAGCCCGGGGCCTGGTCATCGCAGCGCCACTGGCACCAGGGCGAGGACGAGCTGGTGGTGATGCTGGCGGGTGAGGCGGTGCTGGTCGACGATAGCGGCGATACGGCGATGCGCGCGGGTGATATCGTAACTTTCGCAAAGAGTGATGGCAATGGTCATGTGTTGCAGAACCGCTCAGACGCGCCTTGCGTGTTTGTAGCGATCGGGCGGCCATCGGCCAGTGACTGCCACTATCCCGATATCGACATGCATTTGTTTGCCGATGCGGGTGAGCAGCGGCGCAAAGATGGCAGCGGGTTTTAGGGCGAAAGGTCTTGCCCAGGAAACTTCGTCATTGCTTCGCTTCGCTCGCAATGACGAATGGTTCAAGGTGAGTCCGCTCGTTCGGCGGTTAGGACACGCTCCGACATCCGCCTCACTTCGCCGCCGGAACTTCCCATTGCTCGATCACCCAGTCCTCGGCTTCGGCTGCGGCGATCCAGTTTTGCAGCCATTCGTGCTCCCACACCGCCTGCATATAGGTGAGACCAAATCCGGGAACGGCGATGCCATAGGTGATGAAGCGGCTGACAATCGGCGCATAGATTATGTCGGCAGCACAGAAGCTGCCGAACAGGAACGGCCCGCCCTTGCCAAACCGGGCGCGAGCCTCGGCCCATAGCGTCAGGATGCGGACCACATCGGCGCGGGCATCGTCGCCGATCTGCGCGGCGAATGGCTGGCGGCGGATGTTCATCGGGCATTGGCGGCGCAGCGCGGCGTAGCCTGAGTGCATTTCCGCGACCATTGAGCGGGCCATGGCCCGAGCATCGTCCGCCTTGGGCCAGAACCGCTCGCGCCCCACCTTGTCGGCAAGGTAATCGATGATCGCCAGACTGTCCCACACCACCGCGTCGCCGTCCCACAGCACCGGAACCTTGCCCGATGATGGCGCGATATCATCGCGGACTTTCTTCTCTTCCTCCCAGTCCTCGCCATAGAGCGGGACCTGGATTTCTTCGAAGGTGAGGCCCGATTGCTTGGCCGCCAGCCAGCCGCGCAGTGACCAGCTGGAATAGTTCTTGTTGCCGATTATCAGCTTCATGGATCGCCCCGGATCGGATGGAGTTTCGCACCTAGCTGTTCAGCCAATGCCTGTCGAGAATGAACGGCGGGCTTCGGGCGTGACCTGTGCCAGATAATGTGACTAAATGGCTGCTTGGGACAATGATGGGCAAGCAGCACATGAAACTATGGGGTGCTATCGTCGGGGGGCTGACTGGATGGCTGTTCGCCGATCTAGAGGTTTTTGGTCTGGTTATCGGGGGGTTCCTCGGCTTTCTTGCTGGATTTTGGCTTGAATCTATCGTCCGCCGCGAAGTGGTCACAGGGCTGAAGCGGATCGTCGATGCGGAGTTGCGTGATTTCATCAAGCGCGAGATTTCCGCTGCGCTTGGCCAGCCGTCCTCTGGGCCTCAATCGGTGATCGCAGCCCAACCGCTCAACGCACCCGAACCAGCTCGAAAAGCGGAGTCAATTCCCCCAAGCCCCGCCGAACCGCGTGAATTTGCGGCTGAGCCGGTTCCGGCAACCTATTCGGATCGCGGCCCGCCAGAGCCGCCCGAACAACGCGAACCGAACCTGATCGATCAAGGGATAGCCGCAGCCCGTGACTGGCTGCTGGGCGGCAACACGATTGTCCGCGCTGGCCTGGTGACCCTGTTCGTCGGCTTAAGCTTCCTGGCGCGTTATGCGGCCAACGCCGGGCTGTTCCCGATCGAGCTGCGGCTTGCCTTGGTGGCGGCCATGGGCGTGGCTTTGCTGGCCGTGGGATTCAACCGGCGCGAGAAACGGCCGGCCTTTGGACTTGCCTTGCAGGGCGGCGGAGTGGCTGTGCTTTACCTCACCGTCTTCGCTGCTGCGCGGGTGTTTGAGCTGGTGCCGCCGCTGGCCGCTTTCGGGTTGATGATCCTGTTCTGCGCCTTGGGCTGCGCGCTGGCGCTGATGCAGAATTCCAAGGCCATGGCGATCAGTTCATTTGCTGGTGGCTTTGCCGTTCCGGTTCTGCTGGGGGGGGAGAGCGAGACGCCGCTGGGGCTATTTACCTATCTCACCATCCTAAACTTGGCGATTCTGGTTATTGCCTGGCGCCGGTCGTGGCGTGCGCTCAATCTGCTCGGGTTTTTCGCTACTGTCGCCATCGCCAGTGCCTGGGGTCTGGCCCGCTATGCGCCCGAACACTATCTGGTTTGCCAGATATTCCTGGTGCTTTCGGTGCTGATCTACCTCGCCACCGCCTTGCTCTATGCTCACAACACGCCCGGCAAGTTCGGCAATTATGCTGACAGCACGCTACTGTTCGGCCCGGCAATTGCTGGCTTCGGACTGCAAGTGGGGCTGGTTGATCGTTACAGCTTTGGCAGCGCCTTTTCCGCGCTGGCATTCGGTGCAGTTTATGTCGGAGTGGCGGCCTTCACCATGCGCAAGCGGCGTGATGAAATGCGGCTGATGAATGAATGCCTGATTGCGATTGGGATCGGTTTCGTGACTCTCGCGATCCCCCTGGCGCTTGATGTCAAATGGACATCTACCGCCTGGGCGCTCGAAGGTGCTGCGGCGTTCTGGGTTGGCAGCCGTCAGGCGCGCTGGATGCCACGACTGTTTGGATTGCTGCTCCAAGGGCTGGCCGCACTGATCTTCCTGACTACACTCCAGCTTAATGTCTCGGCGCTGCCGCTGGCCAACAGCGGCTTCTTTGTCGGACTGCTTATAACCTTGCCGCTGCTCGCCACTGCTTGGTGGATGCGCCGCGAGTTGCCGCACAGCGGCTCAGCGCTGGCCAAGACTTATTCGAGTGCCGAATTTGGCTTGAAGGATGCGACGTTCCTTGCCGGGTTCCTCTTTGCCTGCCTGACGATGTGGCTGGAGATCAGGCGCTTAATGCCGCCTGCCGATGCAATGTCATCGATGGTTTCCGTTTTGGCCCCGTATCTTCAGGTCTTGCTGATTACGCTCGCGGTGTTGGCGGCAATGTGGGGGTCGGCTTGGACCGGGCGGTGGCAGAACTGGGACGTGGCTACCTGGCCTAGCCGGGCGAGTCTTCCTCTGCTGCTCAGCGCGTTCCTGATCTCGCTCGGCCTTGGGCGGCATGTGCTCTATCTACCGGACGGGCCGCTGTGGGTTGCCGCATTCGCGCTGCATTACGATCTGGTCCGGCGCAATGATGCTGCGCTAGGCGCGAACCAGGACATGCAAAGATTCTGGCAGTTCGCGGTGCACGCCGGAACGGTTTGGCTGCTCACCATGGTGCTGGCCGATTGCCTGCAATTCGCTGTTGATCGCGGCGCGCTGTGGAATACCTCATGGACTGGCGTGATCTTCCTGATCAGCGCGATTGCGGTGCTGATGGCGCTGACCCGATGGGCGGGCAGAGCCGCGCCGGGCGCGCTAAAACTCGGCTGGCCGCTTAACCAGCATGGCCGCGCCTATTACTGGGTCGCAGCCGTGCCGCTGGCAGTATTGGTGTATTTCGGTGCGCAGGTGACAGCGCTCCTTGCCTCTGGGGTCACCGATCCGCTGCCCTATCTGCCCCTGCTCAACCCAGTTGATCTCTCGTTCGGCCTTGCGTTTGTTTCGCTGATGCTGTGGCGGCGGATGGTGGCGAACGCCATCCCGCAGCCCACCGGCGCTGACCTGGTGGTTGGACGAAAGGCGCTGGTCGCAGGCGCAGTGCTGGGTTTTGCCAGCATCAACGGCATCTGGCTGCGCACTGCGCATCACTGGCTGGGCGTGGAATGGAGCGGCGCGGCGCTTTCTGGCAGCCCACTTGTCCAGACCGGCCTGTCGATCCTGTGGACGCTGCTGGCGATGGCTTTGATGCTGCTGGCCAATCGCCGAACGAGCCGGATTGGATGGCTTGCCGGCGCAGGGCTGCTGGGTGTGGTGGTGCTCAAGCTGCTGCTGGTCGATATGTCGAGTGCGCAAGGCGGCCAGCGGATCGTGACTTTCATCGGGGTTGGCATATTGATGCTGGTGATCGGATACTTCGTGCCGCTCCCGCCGCGCAAGGGGGAGTCAAAGTTATGAAATTACTACGACTTTATGCCATCGCGGCGATTGCACTGCTCGCGGCCTGCAAGGTGTCTCCGGCGCCCGATCCTGGAAAAGCGGAGAGTTACTCGGTGCGATTGGCCGTCACGCCCGCAGCAGGTGGAGCGGAGCAGCGATTTGACCTTCCTGCAAGCGTGCTGGTGGCATTTCAGAGCGCTGACCGCGCCGATCTCCGCTTATTTGACGCCTCCGGGCGGAACCTGCCGCTGGCGCTGGTCAAAGCCACTGCAATTGAACAGCGGGCCGGTATCACGGTGCCGATCTACCCTGTGATCGGATCGCCCGCACCGGGAACGTCAGGCGTGGCACTGACTATTGGCGCCGACAACGTCGCACGGGTGGTGGGCACGACAGCGCCTGCCGGGCCGGAACAAACGGTCGCAGCGCTGCTCGATACGCGCCAGCTTGCCGATCCGGCCATTGCCTTTACGCTTGATGCCGATCTGCCGATGCACCAGCCCATAACCATTACGCTGGAGAGCAGCGCCGATCTTAGGATGTGGGAGCCGCGCGGCGAGAAGGTGTTGTTTCGCACCGATGCCGATGGGGCGCAGCTGGAAGCGGGTCGGATCAATCTGCCCGGAGTCTTGCTCAAAGGACAATATTTGCGCGCCAGCTGGGGTGCGGCCAAAAGCGTTACGGTGCGCAGTGCAAGGGTGACAACGGCTAAATCTGGCGCGCCGGAGCCGGTTGTGGTCAAGGCCAGTGGAACCGAACTGATGGGACCGCGCGAGGCTCGCTTTGCTCTGCCGTTCCGCGGTCCGCTCGCAGCTATCAGAATCGATCCGATGGGCGGCGAAGGAACGATTCCGGTTGAGCTCTCTGCGCGCGGCAATTCAGAGTTGCCTTGGACCCCGCTGGCCGCAGCAACTTTGCGTCGTCCGGGGTGGGCAGGCAATGTTATGGAGCTTAGCGGTCCGGCGCAGCGCGACTACCGCGTGATCGCCGATCCGCGCAGTGCCGGGTTCGCTGCGCCGCCCGCGGTATTGCTCTATTTCGAGCCGGTCGAACTGGTTGCCCAGTTAAACGGCAAGCCGCCCTATACGCTGGCGGTGGGGCTTGCGGGGGCTCCTTCGACACTGCTCTCGGTTGCCGATGTGGTGCCGGGCGACGTCAGCGCAGACCTGCCGCGCGCAGTGATCGCGACCGGCCCGCAGCCAGTCGTTTCTCTCGCCGGAGCGGGGCCAGAATCCCCACTGTCGGGCAAGCGGGCAATGTTGTGGCTGGCGCTGCTGGCGGGAACGGCCGTACTGGGTTTCTCGGTATTACGGCTGATGAAAGGCAATGTGGCGGAGAAGAGCGAGGATTCCGCCTAGATCGCTGCATCCGCCAGCACGGCAGCGCGCAGTTCGGCGATGCCAAGCTTTGTTTCCGCAGAGGTCGCCAGCACATCAGGATGCGCAGCGATATGTTTTCGAGCATCGGCCTGGGTGCGGGCCAGAACCTCTGCCAGCTCGTCGGCCTTGATCTTGTCCGCCTTGGTCAGCACCACGCGGTAGCCGACCGCTGCCTCATCCATCATCTTCATCATCTCGGCATCGACCGGCTTCATCCCGTGGCGCGCATCGATCAGCAGCAGGACGCGCTTGAGCACCACCCGCCCGCGCAGGAAATCGCGGACCAGCCTGCGCCAGTTTTCGGCAACCTTGATGGGCGCTTTGGCAAAGCCGTAGCCCGGCATATCGACCAGCCGCAGCTGGGTCGGTTCCCCAACCTCGAAGAAATTGAGCTCCTGTGTACGCCCGGGCGTGACCGAGGCGCGGGCGATGGACTTGCGGCCTGTGACCGCATTGAGCAGCGAGCTTTTCCCGACGTTTGACCGTCCGGCAAAGGCGATTTCCGGCATTTCCGGATCGGGAAGGAACTTGAGTGCAGGGGCGCTTTTGAGGAACTCAATCCGCCCGGCAAACAATATCCGCGCTTCCTCGGTCAGTGCAGCAATCGCGGTTTCATCGTCGGTCATCTACTTGTCCCGGGCTGCCGCGCGTTTGGCATCCACGCCATCCTTCTCAGCCTGCGCCTTCAATTGCGGATGCTTGCTGTAAAGGAACCATTGTTGGCCAATAGTCAGGATGTTCGAGGTGATCCAGTAAATCAGCAGGCCCGCTGCAAACGGGGCCATCACGAACATCATCATCCATGGCATGATCGCGAAAACCTGCTGCTGGACGGGATCCATCGGCGCCGGATTTAGCTTGAACTGGAGATACATGGTGATCCCTAGCAGCACCGCCAGCAGCCCGATCGCCAGGAACGAAGGCGGGGTGAACGGCAGCAGGCCGAACAGATTGAGGATATGCAGCGGATCGGGTGCGGACAGATCCTTGATCCACAACGCGAACGGCTGGTGGCGCATTTCGATCGCCAGCATCAGCACCTTGTAGAGCGCGAAGAACACCGGGATCTGCAGGAAGATCGGCAGGCAACCCGCCAGCGGATTGACGCCCTCGGTCTTGTAGAGCGCCATCGTTTCCTGCTGGAGCTTTGGCTTGTCGTCCTTGTAGCGGTCCTGCAGCGCCTTCATCTTGGGCTGGATCGCGCGCATCTGGGCCAT
>JANOKC010000085.1:0-7835 GCA_031419035.1 Novosphingobium sp.
TTACAGCGCAGTGCCGGTGCCCGACTGGTTCCTGTTTAGCGGGCTGGTTAAGCATGATCTTGCAACGGGTTCGAGCCAGACAATCGAGTTTGGCCCCGGCCGGTTCGGCAGCGAAACGCCGTTCGTTCCGCGCATCAATGCCAAGGACGAGGATGATGGTTATCTGGTCTCGTTTGTCGCTGATCTGAACACCGACAAGTCCGAATGCGTGCTGATCGACGCCAAGAATTTTGAGGCAGGACCAGTCTGCAGAATCATACTGCCTGAGCGAATATGCGCAGGTACCCATTCGACCTGGGCAAATGGCAGCGATATTGGCATGCCTGAAAACACTGTGCTGGCCGCTTGAAATGATTGCCGGGGTGGAAGAAAAGCGGGCGCGATATCGGGCCAGCGGCTGGTGGGGGGACCAGACGCTGGGCAGTATGTTTTTGCGCAACGCCGCTACCCATCCTGAGCGGGCGGCGATTGTCGACGCGCCCAACCGCGCCGATTTCGCTTTCGGGGAGCAACAGCGACTGACCTATCGCCAGATGCTCGCCGAGGTTGAGCGACTGGCCGGGGCATTGGTTGCAGCCGGAATTGGCAAGGACGATGTCCTGCTGGTCCAGCTCCCCAATCTTTCCGAACTGGTCAACCTCTACTTTGCTGCGGCCTTGATCGGTGTAGTGATCAGTCCGGCTGCAGTGCAGTATCGGAGCCACGAACTGTTAGGAATGATCGGCGTGGTTAAGCCCAAGGCGTTCATTTGCGCCACACAAGTGAAGGGCTGCGACCACGTCAAGACGATCCAGCCCTTACTGGGCGATGCGATCACGCTGATGACATTCGGGCCGGATTGCCCGGCGAGAGCGCTCGATCTTTCGAATGTGCCGGGCAATACCAAGGCGCTAGCCGATCACCGCCGCTCCTTCACTTGCAATGCCGACGATGTTTTTACAATTTGCTGGACATCGGGCACCACGGGCGCGCCCAAAGGGGTGCCGCGCAGCCACAATCACTGGATTGCAATTTCGCCAGGCACTTATCAATCGGCGGACCTGCGCGACGGGGATGTTCTGTTGAACCCGTTTCCGCTCATAAACATGGCCAGCATCGGCGGGGTCACCATGAGCTGGCTAAAGGTATGCGGCACCATGGTGCTGCATCATCCGTTTGATGCGCAGGTGTTCCTGGCCCAGATTGCGGTCGAGAAACCTCACTTCACGATCGCGCCACCAGCGATCCTCAACATGCTGCTGCAGAATGAAGCGCTGCTTGCCAGCGTTGATCTGTCCAGCCTCAGATCGATCGGGTCGGGCTCGGCGCCCTTGGCCCCGGCGATGGTGAAGGGCTTCCAGGACCGATTCGGGATCATGGTAATCAATATCTTCGGATCGAACGAGGGTATGGCTCTGGTGTCCGGGCCCAACGTGGTGCCCGATCCGGTTGAACGCGCCAGCTTCTTCCCGCGTGCGGCGCGCTTCGTCCCGCCGTTTGGGGCACAGGAGGACAGCCAGATTGAGACCAGGCTGGTCCCGCCAGGCGGGGGTGCAGAGATTACCGCTGACGGCGTTTCGGGAGAACTACAGATTCGGGGACCGACGATTTTCGAAGGCTATCACAATGCGCCAGAACAAACCGCTGCCGCCTTCACCGAAGACGGCTTTTTCAAGACCGGCGATCTGTTCGAGATTGCGGGAGAGGGCCGATTCTATCAGTTTGTCGGGCGCTGTAAGGATCTAATCATTCGCGGTGGTATGAACATTTCACCCGAAGAGATTGACCAGTTGCTCGGTGGCCACCCCCTATTGGCCGAAGCCTGTGCCTTTTCACTGCCTGACGCAGTGATGGGCGAGCGAATTGGGCTGGCCTATGTGCCGCGCGGCGACGAGCATGTCTCGCTGGACGAAATCACCAGCTTTTTGCGGTTACAGGACATGGCGACATTCAAGCTGCCCGAGCGGCTGTTCCGGTTTGCGGTGCTGCCGCGCAACGTAACCAACAAGGTAATGCGTAACGAGGTTCGCGACAGCGTTATTGCTGCGCTGGAAAAGGAAGTCTGAAATGACTGAAGAAGTTTTCGTACTCGGCGGCGCGCAGAGCGACTTTGCTCGCAACCTCGATCGCGAGGGCGGCGGGATGTTCGAACTGTTCCGCGATGTGGCCGAAGCCGCTTTCGCGGCGACCGGGATTGAACCCAAAGAGGTTGATACAGCCCATGTCGGCAATTTTGTCGGCGAGCTGTTTGCTGGGCAAGGCCAGCTCGGAGGCTTCTTCGGCCACGTTCACCCCGATCTGGCAGGCGTCCCCGCCTCGCGCCACGAGGCCGCCTGTGCGTCGGGCAGCATTGCGATCCTTGCCGCGAGCGCGGAGATCGAGGCTGGTCGTTATGGCCTGACGCTGGTGCTTGGCATTGAATTGATGCGCAATGTTCCCGGCCAGCGCGCGGCCGAATATCTTGGCTCTGCCGCATGGGCTGGACACGAAGGGCAGGAGGCCCGATATCTGTGGCCCTACATGTTCTCAAACGTAGCGGCAGAATATGAGGAGCGGTTTGGCCTTGACCGCGCGCATCTGCGCGGCATCTCCGAAAATAATTTCGCTAATGCAAAGCGCAATCCCAATTCGCAGACACGCGGCTGGCAACTGACCCCGGCGCATTTCTCGGATGACGACAACGAGGCCAATCCGCCGATCGAAGGCAGCCTGCGCAAGTCTGATTGCGGGCAGGTGACCGATGGCGCGGCAGCAGTCTTCCTTGCCTCACGCGCAGTGGCAGAGCGCTACGCAACGCGGCGTGGCATCGCGCTCGATTCGATCCCCCGGATCAAGGGCTGGGGCCACACCACCGCACCACTGCTTTATTCGACCAAGGTCAATGAGAGCCGGGGTCAACCATACGTCTTCCCGCATGTCCGCAAAGCAATGATGGATGCCTTGGGCCGTGCCGGTATGCCCAACATCTATGGCTGTGACGGGGTTGAAGTCCATGATTGCTTTTCGATCACCGAATATATGGCGATCGACCATTTTGGTATCACCGCGCCGGGCGAAAGTTGGCGGGCGGTTGAAGACGGAACGATTGCGCTCGGCGGCAAACTGCCGGTCAACCCTTCGGGCGGACTGATCGGTCTGGGCCATCCGGTCGGCGCAACTGGCGTTCGTATGATGCTGGACAGTTGGCGGCAAGTCACCGGCGATGCCGGAGATTATCAGGTTGAAGGTGCAAAGAACTTTGCGACCTTCAATGTCGGCGGAAGTGCCACAACATCGGTCAGTTTTGTAGTCGGGCTTTGACAGCGTGAATTCCGTTTTTATCTATGATGCCGTGCGAACGCCGCGCGGCAAGGCTAGGGTTGATGGCGGGCTTGCTCACCTGTCGCCGCAGGAATTGGTTAAGCAACAGATTGATGCGCTGCAGGCTCGGCTTGGCAATGTTGCCGCGCAGGCTGATACCCTGCTACTGGGTTGTGTCGGCCAATTCGGTGCGCAGGGCGGACATATTGCGCTGGTCTCAAAGCTCCACTCAGCCTTGCCCGACACTACTGCTGCACATACGATCAACAATTATTGTGCGTCCGGGTTGTCCGCGATCGGTCAGGGGGCAGCACGAGTGTCGAGCGGGCATGATCGAGCCATCTTAGCTGGAGGTGTCGAAATGATGAGCCAGGTGCCCTTCATGGGCGATCAGGCAAGTTTTTATACTGATGCCCACCTCCCTCGACGAGCTCGCTACATCCCCGTCGTGCTCGCGGCCGACCGTCTTGCCCATGCAGAAGGGATAACGCGCGCGGAGATGGATGCTGTAGCCTTGACATCCCAGCGTAAGGCAGCCTCTGCCGACAAGGACCCGCTACATCAGAAATCACGGATTCCGACTGGCAAGCTTACCGGTGAGGAATGCGTCCGACCCAAGACAAGCGCTGAAGGACTTGCCGCACTTCCTGCTTCATTCGGAGGGTTGCAAGCCCAGTATGCAGGCGCATTGGGCGGTAAGACATTCGAACCCCTCCACACTGTGTCGCATGCACCGCCGATTTGCGATGGTGCGGGCCTCGCGTTTATTGGCGGCAAGGATGTGGCTTCTGCGCCGCGTGCACGGATCATCGCCTTTGCCGAGTGCGGCGGCGATCCCGAGGCTTCGCTGACCGCAGGGCTGGCGGCGATGGACAAGGTTTTGCTGCGGGCCGGCCTCACGCTGGCCGATCTGGATCGCATCGAATTCATGGAAGCTTTTGCAGTCACCATTGCCAAATTTCTACGCGACTATCCGGTCGATCAGGAAAAGGTGAATGTCAGCGGCGGACATATCGCCAAGGGGCATCCGATGGGGGCAAGCGGCGCGATTCTTGTTTCGACACTGCTGGACTGCCTCGATCAATCTGGCGGCACCTTGGGTCTGGTCGTTTTAAGCGGTGCATCGGGTGTTGGCGCAGCAATGATCGTCGAACGATTGAACTGAGAAAGCCTGTAATGAATAAGCAGTTGGAAGTGCTGATTGCACGGCACGCTGAAACCTTGTCTGCGGCCATTGAGGCGATCGAAACCCGAAAGAGCTGGAGCCCGTTCAAGGATTCACCGAGTGGCAAATTCCATGCACCCGGCAAGCCAGAGGCCGGGCGCGAGGCGTTCGAAGCACAGCTTGGCCGTCCCTTTGCGCTGGAGCAGCCCGGCATGATTGGCAGGTCAGGCGCTGAAGTATCGCCCTTTACCGGCAGGGCGCTTGGCATTGACTACCCGGTTAGCGATCCGCAGGCGTTGACCGCGTCCGCCAGCGCGGCAATCAGAGGCTGGCGTAAAGTTTCACCAGCAGCCCGCATTGCGCTTTGCCTTGAGATGGCTGCGCAGTTGTACGACCGGAATTTCGAAATGGCCCACAGCGTGATGCACGTTACAGGCCAAAGTTATACCCAGGCCTTCAGCGGCAGTGGTCCCAATGCGCTTGACCGCGGGATCGAGGCTTTGGCCTATGCCGCAAAGGCGATGCGAGAAGTGGCACTCACCGCCCACTGGGAGCGTAGGTTCGGCAACGAAGATGTCGCGCTCGACAAGAGTTACATTTTGATCCCACGCGGAATTGGGCTGGTGATTTGCTGTGCCAGCTTTCCGACGTGGAATGCTTATCCGGCCATTTTCGCCAATCTTGCGACCGGCAATCCGGTGATTGTAAAGCCTCATCCCATTGCGATCCTGCCGATGGCGATCGCCGTGCAACAATGCCGTAAGGTGCTTGCCGACTATGGCTGCGATCCCGATCTGGTGACACTCGCTGTCGATACGCTGGACCAACCGGTTGCCCTGCGCTTGATCGGCGATCCTGCCGTCCAGATCATCGATTTCACCGGCAGTCCTCGCTTTGGCGGCCATCTGGAGCGGACCATCACTGGTAAATTACTGTTTACCGAAACCGCCGGAATCAATTCGGTCGTTATAGAATCCTGCGCCGATCTTGCGGCGACTGTGATGGCGATCGCGCGGGCGACCTCGCTGTTTTCCGCCCAAATGTGCACCAGCCCGCAAAATGTCTATGTCCCCAGACAAGGCATTGAAACGGCTGACGGACATGTCAGTTTCGATCAGGTGGCACAGGCGCTGGTTACCGCGATCGATGAGATTGCCGGCAATCCGCCGGTCGCTGCCGGGATCATGGGCGCGGTGCAGGCCCAGCCCAGTTGCGACATCGTCCTGAAGCTGGCGCAGCACGCGGAACAACACCCCGATACGCAAATTCTGCGCAAACCAGATCCCTATCTCCACCCGGATTTCCCCAAGGCACGCACCATGACTCCTTTGGTCATTGCCCTTCCGTCCGGCAACGCGGCACTTTATGCCGAAGAGCATTTTGGGCCTGTGCTGTTTGTGATTGCAGCGGACAATGCCGACGCAGCGGTTTTGGAAGCGACCATGCTTGCGAAGCAGTACGGCGCGATATCGTCGTACCTATACTCAGTCGAAGAAGCATTTGTTGACCGGTCGATTGATGCCTATGCAGAGGCCGGGGCAAATCTATCGATCAATCTTCACGGCGCAATGTGGGCCAATTTCGCGGCCGCTTTCAGCGACTATCACGTAACTGGACTGAACCCCGCGGGCAACGCATGCCTCGCCGATCTTGCTTTTGTCGCAAGCCGTTTCCGCATCGTTCAGCACCGCCGACCGGCGCGCTTAAGGGAGACGATCATTGCCGCATAACACGCGAGATTTCATCGGCGCCTGGAGCTTGGTCGATTGGCGCATCGAATATTCAGATGGCAGCGTTACGCGCCCGTTTGGCGAAGCAGCGCAGGGCTTTATTGTCTATTCGGAGCACGGCATCATGACCGCGAGTATTGCCACCGGTGCCCGGGCCCGATTTGGCCTTGCCAATGCCCGCAACGCAACCCTTGAGCAAAAGGGCCAAGCCTTTGAGAGCTATTTTCATTATGCGGGAAGATGGCAGATCGAGAGTGACGAGGTGGTTCACAGGGTTACCATGTCGCTCAATCCCGATATGACAGATACCGAGCAACGCCGCCTGGCCGTGTTCGACCCGGCTGGCGGGTTGACGCTTTCAGCGCATGAGCCGCTGAAAGAAGGGGCAAGCAGGCACCATATTCTTCAATGGAAACGGGTGGCCCAGGCCGCTCCCGGGCTCAACCCCGGACAGCCGCCTGTGGTCGCCATTCCTTAGTCTCGCCATAATCCACCCGGAACCAGCGCGGGTAGCCATGGATGGTCTGGCCGCCATCCACCAGGATCTCGGCACCGGAAATATATCCGGCCTGGTCGCTGCAAAGGTAGACAACAAGATTGGCAATATCCTCGGGCTTGCCGAGCCGACCGACTGGCGTTTCACGCAACACGTCTGAACGCGTCGCAGTGTCATCGAGCAACGAGCTAGTCATCTTGGTTTCAATGACACCAGGCAGGATCGTGTTTACTCGAATGCCGTGAATCCCAAGTTCAGAAGCAAGGCTTCGCGCCAGCATCGCCAATCCCGCCTTTGATGCGGCATAAGCACCCAGCAAGTCACAGACATGATTGGCGGCGGTTGAAGCGTTAAACACGATCGCGCCGCCTGAGCCAGACTGCGCCATGAGTCGCGCAGCGCCTGTGGCCATCAGGAAGCTTCCGTTCAAATTCACATCGATGTGTTTTTTCCAGATCTTGAAGTCCTGATCGATCAGCGCCCCATAGCTGCCATAGCCCGCATTCACGAACGCCGCCTTGAGCGGGCCGCGTTCACTCAACTCGGCAAACATGGCGGATACAGCGATTGGGTCGGTCTGATCGCAGCCGATTGCATGTACGGTAACGCCGTCATCGCGCAGCGTTGTGGCAAGGCGATCCAGATCATCCGTTTTGCGATCAGTTATAACAACGCTTGCACCTTCCCGGCCAAACATCGCGGCAGTCGCAGCACCGATATCACCAGCGGCTCCTGTGACAAGTATTGTCGCGCCTGCTAAGCCGAATTGCGGCATATGCGTTTTCCTTTTCTTCCCGTTCCCATTTCAGTAAATAGCGTATTTGACTGGTGGGCAGATCAATTTGCCATCGCTGGGTTTGTTCGGAGATTAAGCAACAAATAATCCAGCGCAAAGTCAATCGAAAGACCATCGAATATCGGCGCCTGTAACACCGCAAGCTCGTCGCTTAACATCAATCCCAAGACGAGGCCCACACTCCGATAATTTACGCCGCGAGTTGCGCCAAATGTTCTGACGACGGACATATTGTCGAAGGTGTGCTCTTCATGATCGGGGACCTACCGCAGTCTGTCCAGAATCCACCCAATATTCCAGACAATGGCCCGCTCGGACGATTGGCAAAAGCTGTCGGTCCCAAAGGCCTGTTAGGGAGGGCCGCTGTCG
>JANOKC010000086.1:0-2503 GCA_031419035.1 Novosphingobium sp.
GTATCAATGGCGTGGAGCGTCAGATACGTCATCGTGCTGAGGTCCTCGTCGCTGTGCAGGCGATCATAGTTGCTGGTATAGGCGGTTACAATGCAGCTGCTGCCCGGCATTACACCGGTCACTCCGCCGGCATACAAGGGCGCCAGATGCACGGTAATGGATCCCGGCCTTGTGATGCTATTCGGATCGACCAGCAAATCGGACTGGCGCAGTTGGCCGGATGAGATCACGTCTTGAATTTCAGTGACCACCATCGGGAAAACTTCGAACGGCCGTGACGCACAAGCCATTTCAGCAACCATTCCAACTTTGAGGACAGCTGCCGAAATCTGGCCGAAACCGGCCTGAAATGACGTTCTGCCGGCTTCACGCGGGATCAGGATACCCGCCGGACGCAGCATCGGGTTGACAAGGTCGCCGACGCGCAACGTGAACTGCTCCATCCTGCCATCGACGCCCGCATAAATGGTCATCTTGTCGAGTTGGGCCTGCGCCTCGGCGGCTTGCGCCATCGCAGTCGCGCGCGCAGCGGGCAATACCGCGTTGATCTCGGCTTCCAATGACAGTTTGCTTGTCTTCGCGACCGACAGCGAGCCGCTCCGCCCGTTAACAAGGTTCTGAAGACGCTCGATTTCACGCTCCGGAACGACATCGGCATTGCGGGTCCGCAGTTCTTCCTTTGCATCAAGCTCATCCTGAGCCTGCTGGAAAGAACTTTGCGCCTCGGCGATCTTACCGTCGGCGGTTGCGAGGTCAGCCTGTGCCAGTATCAACTGCGCGTCGATCTCCGCCACCTTCTGGCGCGCAGTCGCCACCGCTGATTCCTGCATTGAGCTGTCAAGTCGGAACAAAGCCTGACCAGCTTCGACGTCATCGCTCAATCCGACATAGACTTCTGTGACCCTTCCGCCCGTTTCGGGCAGAATCGGGATGGTGCGGTAGAAGGATGTGACATTGCTGGTCAATGGATGAAAATAAAACACGACAGTGATCAGACTGATTGTCAGCAACAGGCAGGCCGTGATGCCCCAGCGTAGCTCGTACCAGACGGTAAACAGCGTGATCTCATGCCCGAACCGCTTGCCCTGCCTATATCTGCGCAACAGGTAGTCCGGAAAGATTGTCAGCAAGGAGCATATTAACAGTTCTAGCATGGCTCAGACCTTCTGCTCCGGTTGCTGCGTGGTGGGCTCGAACGCAAGATCAGTGGGCGGCGGCGGCGGTGGGGGCGCCGCGGTATTTCCCCTCACCATCCTTGTGACCCCTGCCGCAATGGTTTCAAGCGGCGTCTGGTAATCCGGGAAGCGGATCATTGCGAGGATCAACGCGGCGAACCAGAAGTTGGTGTTGTGTGTGAACAGTGCCAGCAGTGACAGAACCGCCACGATTTCGAATTGCATCTTGTTGGGATTGCGATGCGCCAACTGTTCGGGCAGCGCGTGCAGCTTGAAATAGAGCAGTCCCAGAAACAGGATCAGTCCAATTAATGATATTGTCGCTAACACCAGAAGAACGTCTGTATCACCCGCAGCCGTGATGAAAGCCGGCAAGTGGTGCGGAGCAAGGGGGTGGAGCGTCGGTTCCATTTAGGTCCTCTGGTTCAACTGCCGCCGTTGCGGTCTGCATCGCTTGTCGCAATCCCGACGATCAGCACAGTATGGCTTTCTTTTGGCTAACGGTTGATACCAACGCAATCAAATGACTACTAGAATTATTTTCGTTGCCGTTTCCGCTGCATCGCGATGAACGTCACGAGTTTGAAATTCATCAACGCTCATCGACTTCGCCGCTCAACCCCCATTGGTGGCCTTTTTGGCAGTTGCGCGAGCGACTGCGCGCGAGGTCGCGCTCCCGCGCCCGATTTTGGTCCGGCGCCTGCGCTTTTTCTTCCACCGGCTTTTTCCATACATCTGACTTCGCCCGCCCCAAACATGCGGCGAACCTGTCGCGTTCATGTTGTGCAACCCATCCAGCTTCATGGCCGGTGCCACCCGCCAAGGTCACGCCCCGCAGACCGAGCTATGTGCAGTTTGATCTCGCCTTGATCCAACTCCTTCGCTTGCCGTCCTGCGACGAACGCGACGCCGCCCTACCTGCGCCCACCAGCGAAGATCGTCGAAGGACGCACCAGGTGTGCGTGGTTTTGCTGCTTTGGGGCGCGGCGATTATCCGCCAGGAACTGTCTTGCCAAACGAGGCGTGTTGGACCGTTGAATTCAATGTTGGCCGTTCAATAATCCGCGAGGCAATCAAGGTGCTGACGGCCAAGGGCTTGCTCACGTCGCGGCCCAAGGTTGGCAGAAGGGTTGAGCCGAAGGAATTCTGAAACCTGCTGGACCGTGATGCTTTGCCATGGTGGACCGCCAGTCCGGATGGTGCGCGAAACGCGCCAGCCCCGGGTGGGCAGGGGTTGTGACCACCAGATGCTCCACCGTTTCCAAAGCGCCGCCGGGGACCGGCATTTCGGTGCCGATCACATAGACCGGTGGCTCCTCTGTGCTGTG
>JANOKC010000087.1:0-21415 GCA_031419035.1 Novosphingobium sp.
CCCTTGGCCAGATCGCGGACCCGGCCCATGTAGCTGGCGCGTTCCTGCACCGAGATCACGCCGCGCGCTTGCAGCAGGTTGAACAGATGGCTCGCCTCGATCGCCTGGTCATAGGCGGCGAGCGGAATGCCCGCCTCGATGCAGCGGATGCATTCTGCCTCGGCGCGGACGAAGCCCTCAAACAGTGCGGGGGTATCGGCTATTTCGAAATTGTACTTCGAGAATTCCTGTTCATTCTTAAGGAAAACATCGCCGTAGCTGACGCCCTTATCATTGAAGGCGAGGTCATAGACGTTGTCGACGCCCTGGATATACATCGCCAGCCGCTCCAGCCCATAGGTGAGCTCGCCCGCGACCGGCTTGCAATCGAACCCGCCCATCTGCTGGAAATAGGTGAACTGGGTGACTTCCATCCCGTCGCACCAGACCTCCCAGCCCAGCCCCCAGGCACCCAGCGTGGGGCTTTCCCAGTCATCCTCGACAAACCGGATGTCATGCGCGAGCGGATCGATCCCGATCGCGGACAGGCTAGCCAGATAAAGCTCCTGCAGATTGGCCGGGTTGGGCTTGAGGATTACCTGATACTGGTAATAATGCTGAAGCCGGTTGGGGTTTTCGCCATAGCGGCCATCGGTCGGGCGGCGCGAGGGCTGGACGTAGGCCGCGCTCCACGGTTCCGGCCCCAGCGCGCGCAAGGTGGTCGCGGGATGGAACGTCCCTGCGCCGACCCGCATGTCATAGGGCTGGAGGATCAGGCAGCCCTGCGCGCTCCAGAACGCATGGAGGCTCAGGATCATATCCTGGAAACTCAAAGGCGACGCTTTCTCGGCCATGTCCGGGCCTTTGGCTCATGGTCCCTGCACGGTCAATATGCGATGCTGCATTGCGCAATTGTTCGGCTATAAGGATTGGCATGATGACTATGCCCAAATCGCTGATCGCGGCCCTATCACTGATCGCGGCATGCCTTGCGAGTGCTGCCACTGCCCAACAGTTATCGGCAGGCGTGGCCGCAGCTCCTGCGCAGAAGCTTCAGCCCGCATTGTGGCAAGTTTCTGACGCCGATACGACGATCTATCTGTTCGGTACGATCCATTTATTGCCCCGCGGCATGACATGGCTTGAAGGATCACTGGCCGATGCAATCGGCAGTGCCGACGAATTGGTGACTGAGATCCCGGAAGTTCTGGATGGCTCCGTCCAATCCTCGTTGCTCAATCGGGCGATATTGCCCAAGGGCAAGAATCTGCGGGCGCTGCTATCCGCGCCTGAGTTGGCAAAATTCGAAGCAACGCTGCGAGGGTTCAATCTGCCGAGCGACAGTTTCGATAGCTATAAGCCCTGGTATGCGGCGGTTGTGCTGGCAACTGTTCCGCTATTGCGCGATGGCTTTGCGATTACAAACGGGGTGGAATCCACCTTGGCTGATCGGATGAGGCAGCGCGGCCGGCCTCGGCTAGGGCTGGAAACGCTCGACTATCAGCTGGGTCTGTTTGATTCGCTGCCCGAAACGACCCAGCTGCGATATCTTAGTGAGGTAATAGATGCGCTGCCCACGCTGCGCCGCGATGTGAATGAGATCGTCAGCGAATGGGGCCAAGGTGACGCCGCCCGGCTTGCTGAGCTTATGAACGCAGAGGAAGACGACCCCGAGATGGTAGCTGTTTTGCTAACCAATCGCAACCAGATCTGGGCCAGATGGATAAAGCAGCGATTAGAGGCGCCGGGGATAAGTTTTGTCGCTGTGGGTGCTGGCCATCTTGGCGGGCCGGGCAGTGTCCAGGACCAGCTTACCCAGTTGGGGATCGCCACAAAGCGAGTGCAGTAATGCGCCGGATTCTATTCGGGCTGATACTGGCAGTCGCTTCTTGCAAACCGCAGGCGCGCGAAGTGGTGACGCCCGCCCTTTGGGAAATCACGGGTGATCAGGGTGAGAAGGCCTGGCTGCTAGGAACCATCCATGCCCTGCCCGCGCCAGTCAACTGGCGCTCAGCGCAAGTAGAGGCAGCGATTGCGGGTTCGGACCGGCTGGTGCTGGAGATTGCAAATATAGACGACAAGCAGGCTATGTCGAAAATCTATGCGCGCTTGGCCGCCAGCCCTGGCCTGCCCCCGCTGGAGACCCGGGTGCCGACCGCGCTCAGGCCGCAGCTGTTGGCGCTGATGCGTGACCTTGAGCTTGATCCCGGTCAATTTGGCAAAACCGAGACCTGGGCGGCGGCACTGACTATTTCCAATGCCGCCCAAAGCGCGGCCAACGCAGACTTTGGTCTCGACCGCGAGATATTGAGCGCTGCAAAGGGCAAGCCGATTGGCGAACTGGAAGGGGCGGCGGCCCAGCTTGGTGTATTTGACGCGCTGCCCGAAGCCGAGCAGCGCGATCTGCTGGTCGCAATCGTGGCTGAAGCTGCGAAAGATACGAGCGAAGACCGCCTCGGAAACGCCTGGCGCAAGGGCGATATGGCGGTACTAGAAGAAGAAACGAAAAGCGGGATGATGGCCGATCCTGAGCTTCGGCGTGCGCTTTTGACTGACCGTAACAATGCCTGGGCGAACCGGATTTCGGTGATGCTCCAGCAAGATGCGCGGCCATTGGTGGCGGTGGGCGCGCTTCACCTTGCCGGGGCGGAGGGACTGCCAGCATTGCTGGCTACCCGAGGCTACAAGGTGCGGCGGCTCCAATAGCCTTGCTTTTGGCGCATTTTGGCATTAGGGGCGCGCGCTTCCCCGATCATGGTCATCCCTGGAGGCGTGACGGGCGAATTGTGCAATTTGTGTTTTTGAAAAGGTAGTTCAGATGAGCGATACTCATACCCTGCCGGCTGAGACGCGTGATCGGGCAGGCAAGGGAGCCTCCCGTGCACTGCGTCGTGAAGGCCGTGTCCCCGCCGTGATTTATGGCGGCAAGGAAGCCCCGCTTGCGGTCCATGTCGAAGAGAAGGAACTGCGCCGCCAGCTTGGCACCGGCCACTTCACCAACTCGATTGTGATGGTCGAAGTTGGCGGCAAGTCGATCCGCACGCTCCCCAAGGACGTTGCTTTCCACCCCGTAAATGAACGCCCGCTCCATGTCGATTTCCTGCGCCTTTCCAAGGATGCCAAGGTCACGGTCCATGTGCCTGTGCTGTTTATCAACGAAGAGGCCTCCCCCGGCTTGAAGCGCGGCGGTGTTCTGAACATCGTGCGCCACGATCTGGAACTGGTCTGCGAAGCTGACAAGATTCCCGACGACATCCAGATCGATGTTACCGGCCTTGAAGTTGGCGCATCGATCCACATCAGCCATGTGGCTTTGCCAGCAGGCTCGGTCTCGGCGATCACCGACCGCGATTTCACCATCGCGACAATCGTGGCACCTTCCGCGCTGAAGAGCGAAAAGGGTGACGCTGAAGAAACGCCGGCTGAGGCTTGAAGCAACACCGCCCCTCCCCTTCAGGGGCGGGGTTGGGGTAGGGGGCTATCCTCAGGTCTGACCAAGCGGAGTGCCCCACCCCCGGCCCCTCCCCTGAAGAGGAGGTGAGTTTGAATGCAACTCTGGGTTGGTCTCGGCAATCCCGGTCCGCAATATGCGCTGCAGCGGCACAATATCGGCTTCATGATCGCCGATGTGCTGGCTGACGTTCACGGCTTTGGCCCAGTGCAGAAGAAATTCTCCGGCTGGCTGCAGGAAGGCCGGATCGGCGGGACGAAAATCCTTCTGCTCAAACCCGCCACCTACATGAACGAAAGCGGCCGCGCCGTGGGCGAGGCTTTGCGGTTCTACAAGCTTGAGCCCGACGCGCTGACAGTGTTCCACGACGAGCTCGATCTTGCCGCTTTCAAGGTCAAGGTCAAGCAAGGCGGCGGCACTGCCGGGCACAATGGCCTGCGTTCGATCGACCAGCACATCGGGCCCGATTTCCGCCGCGTCCGGATCGGCATCGGCCATCCCGGACACAAGGACGCAGTGACTGGCTATGTGCTGGGTAACTACGCCAAGTCTGAACTCGATCCGCTGGCAAATATGCTAGGCGCGGTTACTGCCGAGGCAGAATGGCTGGCGAAGGCCGATAACGCGCGGTTTATGAGTGACGTGGCGCTGCGCCAACAGGATTGAGGAAATACGATGGGTTTCAAATGCGGAATTGTGGGCCTGCCCAATGTTGGCAAGTCCACCCTGTTCAATGCGCTGACCGAGACGCAGGCGGCGCAGGCGGCGAACTATCCATTCTGCACGATTGAGCCCAATGTCGGCAATGTCGGCGTGCCCGATCCTCGGCTGGACACTCTCGCCAAAATTGCTGGCAGCGCCAAGATCATCCCGACCCAGCTGGGCTTTGTCGACATCGCCGGGCTGGTGCGCGGCGCTTCGAAGGGTGAAGGCCTCGGAAACCAGTTTCTGGGCAACATTCGCGAGGTGGATGCGATCATCCACGTACTGCGCTGCTTTGAGAATGATGATATCCAGCATGTTGAAAACAAGATCGATCCGGTCTCGGACGCTGAAACGGTTGAGACCGAGCTGATGCTGTCCGATCTGGAAAGCCTGGAAAAGCGGGTTCCCGCCGCGCAGAAGAAATCAGCGCAGGGTGACAAGGAAGCAAAAATTGTCGCCTCGGTGCTCGGGCAGGCGCTCGATCTGCTACGCGCGGGCAAGCCTGCGCGGCTGACCGTGCCGAAGGATGAGGAGGAAGAACGGGTCTTCAAACAAGCCCAGCTGCTCACTGCAAAGCCGGTACTGTATGTCTGCAACGTCGATGAGGAATCCGCCGCTGAGGGCAACGCCTTCTCCGCTCTGGTATTCGCCAAGGCCAAGGCTGAAGGCGCCAATGCGGTGATCGTTTCCGCCGCGATCGAAAGCGAGCTAACCGGCATGGCCGACGATGAACGGATGGTGTTTCTGGAAGAAATGGGTCTCCATGAAACCGGCCTCGCCCGGATCATCCGCTCAGGCTATGATCTGCTCCACCTGCTGACCTTTTTTACCGTCGGCCCCAAGGAAGCGCGGGCCTGGACGGTCCACAGCGGCGCGACGGCCCCGGATGCGGCAGGCGAAATCCACTCCGACATGCAACGCGGTTTCATCCGCGCCGAAACCATCGCCTATGATGATTACATCGCGCTGGCCGGCGAAACGGGCGCCAAGGATGCGGGCAAACTGCGCCAGGAAGGCAAGACCTATGCCGTGCAGGACGGCGATGTGATGCATTTCAAGTTCAATGTGTGAGGGTAAAAGTGCAACCCAAAAAACCATGTCATCCTGAACTGAGGACGGGAGTCCTGTATTATGTTGATATTTATTGATAAAAATCGACATAATTTGCCTGTGCAGGAACTGTGTAGAATAAATTAGGGTTCCGCGCAGGTTATTACAGCTTGAACGTACGTGGGCATGTGGCAGCGAGGGTGGCGTTTGTCCATCATTTCGTTGTTTGAAGCGCCGCACAGCCATTGCGTTGCGGTATCTGCGATGGTGGATCGCTGGCAAGGTTTTCCCGGCCTGCTTTGAACCGCTTGTCGATTTCTTCGTTAAGCGTTGCCAATGCGCGGCAAGGATGGGGTGGGTTGCTGACAGGCGGGTTTTGGACGGCCAGGTGGCATAAGCGGACGTTCAGACTAAGATTGTAAGACGACCGCTTCGCGCCCTAGAGTCGGTCGCTTGAAGCGTTTGTCCGTAGTCTTGGAAACGGACATTTGGAAAACACGGCTTAAGGGATCAAGCGGCAGTCATTGTGATTGTAAGCCTACCTATCGTTGCGATGCCCGTTACGATAGGCGCCGCAGCATCGCCCAGACGATGAGTCGATGTGCAGGTGCGACCGGGATCATGTACAGCCTTCCAAAAAGGTTATGCACCTTGACCGAGGACGTGATGGTCAGCCGCTGGTTGGTCGTGGTGACGCAGGTCACGACATCGAGATGCTTGTCGCGCTCAGACAGGGTCAGAACATCTGATGCGATCCGTTCGATCAAGAAGAAGTCCAGCTTCTCTCCGACTTGGGGGTGGCTGACGCGTCGCCCTGTGAACCCACCAATCCGCTTGACGCCGAACCGTGCGGATATTGCATCGCGAATCTGAAAAGCCAGCGAAATCCCCAGCAACGGTCGCTCCGTTATCCGGTTCCACGCCTCCAGTGCCGTCATCGGTTCGCGCAGCTCTGTGCTGCTGGAATGATAGAAATTCAGCGCGGCGCGAGGGGCGGCAAGATCGGGGCAGGTCATTGAATTCTCTTTCGGCTTTGGCCAAAGCGAGTCAGTGCCGGTATGGTCAGGAAGATGATCCATTGGCTCATCGGTATCACTGTCCCAAGGCGCGCCAAGCCGTAAGCGATGAAAAGCGCTGCAAAGCCAAGCTGGATGCCCGCCGAATTGCTTATCTCATCAGCCTGTGCAGCGAAGCGGGCATTGCGGCCCCCGATGCATCTGAAGCGCTTTACGCTATGGCGGTCGGGCTAGAAACCCTCGGCGCGACGGATGCGCACAGAACCATGAGTTTCCTCCTGTCGGGCCTTTGATTTCCGCTGATTACGCGCTTGCCGGGCCGCAGAGAGGTCCATAGCGCCTGCAAGATTTGCGTAAGGCCCTGGACCAAAAAGACATGGCGGCCATTCTGGGAAAGCGCGCGCTTGCTGCGTGAGAACGACGTGACACCAACCGTGTCGAGAATGACATCGTAGACTTCGCTAGATTTGGTGAAATCGACAGTCGTGTAATCGATAACGAAATCCGCGCCGAGAGATTTGGCCAAGTCTGCGTTCGCTTCACTGCACACGGCAGTGACTTCCGCGCCAAAATGCTTGGCCAATTGGATCGCATTGACGCCGACCGCACCACTTGCGCCATAGATCAGGATGCGTTGACCAGCTTTCAGCCGCGAAAAGTCTCGCAGAAAAGCCAAAGCCGATAGCGCGCCAAACGGCACCGCCGCAGCTTCTTCAAAGCTCAGGTTGTCTGGCTTGGCTGCGATCGCACCCTTTTCTGAGACCGCAACGTACTCCGCGTTTGCGCCGCCAATCTTCATGCCGAACACCGCGTCGCCAACGCGAAGGTCCTTCACGGTGTTGCCAATTGCCGCGACCGTCCCAGAGAACTCCATTCCAGTAATGGGGTTCCGGGGCCGCAGCACGCCGAACAACAACCGCATGGGCAACCAGAAAATACCGGCACCTGTGAAGGCACGCATACGAGTATCACCCGACGTGACTGTGGATGCATGCACGCGGACTAGGACCTCATTCGCCTTTTGTATCGGCTGGTCGATTTCTTCGACGCGCAAAACCTCGGGCGGGCCGTAGCGGCGGCAGGTGACGGCTTTCATGGCTTTTTTCCTCTGTTTTGACGAGCCTCCTTTTAACCATACGCAGATCAAGTAGATATTGGCTTTTTTCGCATTTGATATATACGTATCCGTATGAATTGGCGCTCAGTAGCATTTGACTGGAACCGGGCACGAGCATTCCTCGTGACTGCGGAGGAAGGGTCGCTTTCCGCCGCTGCTCGCGCGTTGGGTATGACACAGCCCACGCTTAGTCGGCAGGTCGATGCTCTGGAGGCGGAACTTGGCCTTGTGCTGTTCGAGCGCGCCGGGCGTGGGCTGGTTATCACCCCGAGCGGGCTTTCACTACTTGAGCATGTGCGCAGAATGGGCGAGGCTGCGAGTCGCTTTTCTTTGTCGGCATCAGGACAATCGCAATTGATCGAAGGCCCAATTTGCATTACAGCGAGTGAAGTTCACGCGGCATTTCTTTTGCCGCCCATCATCACCAAAATGCGCAAAGCATACCCGGGCATTCACGTCGAAATCATCGCTTCCAATGCAATGACAGATCTACGCCTCCGCGAAGCCGACATCGCAGTGCGCAATATGGTGTCAACACAGCCCGATCTGATCGTCAAGAAAGTGCGCGACGACCATGCGAACATGTACGCGACCATTGGCTATCTTAATGCGATCGGGAACCCGACTTCATTGGATGACCTCACTTCGGCGGATTTCCTAGGTTTCGCTGACACCGACGTGATGATCAAGGGACTCAACTCACTCGGCCTCAATCTCACAAAGAAGAACTTCCCGACGATCTGCAACAACCATCTCGTGCAATGGTCGTTCGTCAAACACGGCGCTGGTATAGGCTTGATAACAGAGACCATTGGCGACGCCGAGCTATCTGTGCGACGGGTCTTGCCTTCCATGCCGCCCATCATTGTGCCGATGTGGCTCGTCACCCATCGCGAGCTAAACACCAGTTCGCTCGTCCGGACCGTCTTCGATTTTTTGGCGGCTGAGCTTTCTAGCGGTTACAGATAAGTCCTTTCCGCAGACTTGAAGGGACCAAAACTTTGTTGTTCAAGCCCAATACCTCAATTACGACCAAGTTCCAAACTGCCAACGTAAGGCAGCTTTCTGCATGATTGGTTCCAAACCCGCCCACACCCTTTCGGCCCAACTCCCGTCGAAAAGCGGCTGCTCAGCGAACGGTGGGTTTCAGGAGCCGAGTAATAGGCCGGATCGACCGACATTGGGGCGTTTCCTGCCGGTCTCATCTGCTCCGCCCCGTCTTTTCGCGCTCGACGGCTTTCTCGTGAGCTTTGAATCGTTTGGTCATTTCCTCGTTGAGCATCACCAAAGCCCGCGCGTGGCGAAGCCGCTGCGCGTTGGTTGCACCTTCCGCAATCACCGCTCGCGCCCTGAGCATCGCTTCGATCTCCGCGACGCTGAGCGCCTCAAGGTTGTTGAATATCCTAAATTCCGATGGCGGGAACGTCATTGACCATTCCAGCGGCCAATGGTCGATCATGCGATCCATCACGGCAGAGTTAATCACCGTATCGGGCAGCCCCTTGGGTGATTTACTGGCGTAATATGTGCGTGTGGCGATTTCGGCGATGGTCGCCAGCGCCTCGCTCACGTCGATGTGCTGCGCAGCCATGCGTGCCTCGATGCCATCGAAGCGTTCGGTCAGCGTTGCCACCCCTTCGGCAATATCGGTCAGCAACCCCAAAAGTGGATCTTCCTGTGTGTCGCTCATCGTCCTGGTCCTCCACGGTCGCGGTCTCGATCCTTTGTCCGGTCTCTATCCCGCTCATCATCCTTGCGCACCTGCTGGCCCAGTTCGGCCATACGGGCGCGGAGACGGATCGCAGCGGCATTGGTGCCGCGATCCTGCCCCGGTTCCTTGTCCGCAGCGCGCTTAGCCTCGGGCGCCGCTGACGGTTCACGCCCCAGCGCCTTGTCGAGACGGCCCCGCAAAGCCGCTATCCGGTCAGGATCGGCGAACAGCCCCCGTGCCTTGGCAACCATATCGCGGGCGACCTCGCCGAACCGGAACTCGCGCCGCTCGGCGAATATGCGCGCAGGGCCGTCGGGGAGCGGATAGTCGCTCGCCATGTCCTTCGACCGTTCACGCGACAAGGTGCGGACAAGTTTGCTCTGATCCGCAAAATCGTCACGGCCATAATGAAGCTGCACCCCGTCACGGTGGCGCGTGAGGCCGACATAAGCTGAATGGCGGTCCATCCCCGGCGTTGCAAGTATATGCGCCTGATCGACCGTCACGCCCTGCGACTTGTGGAAGGTGGCGGCATAGCCGTGGTCGATATGGGCATAGTCTTTCAGGTCGAACGATACACTGCGACCGTCATCGGTGCGGACGGCCATATGTCCGGGCGTCACCTGCTCAACCGTGCCAAGCGTCCCGTTCTTGACCCCTAGGCCCCGCTCATTGCGCAGGAACATCATCCGGTCGCCGCTGGCAAAGTCGCGGCTACCGCGTTCAGTCTTCAAGTCCACGTCATTTCCAAGCTCGCCATGATCGCGCAACTTCTCGCGGGCCGCGATGTTAAGGTCGCGCACCTCGGCATTGGTTTGGGTGAGAATGATGCGGCTTTTGCTCGGGTCATTATTGCGGGCGCGATCCCAGCCCTCAACAAGCTCGGCGCGCGAATCCTCGCGTGTCTCGGCGCTGTGAACCATGCCATGCTCGCCGTAAGCATGAATGGCCTCGCCCGTCCGTCCTGTTGCAAGCTCGCGGGTCGCACCGCGCTGCCAGTCGTCGCGCTGCCGCCTGATCTCGGTGATCTCGACCGCGCCGTGGCTTTCCGCGAGCGAACGGAACGCAGCACCCGCTTCGATCGCTTGCAACTGTTCGGGATCGCCGACCAGCACGACCTTCGCGCCCGCGTCGCGCGCTGCCGACAGCACCCGCTCCATCTGGCGCGTCCCGGTCAGACCCGCCTCGTCGATTACCAGCACATCCCGCTCGCTCAATTGATCGCGGCCATGCTTCCACTGATATTCCAAGCTCGCAATCGTCCGCGATGTGATGCCAGAACCAGCTTCAAGATTTTCAGCGGCGATGCCCGAGAGGGACGCACCGCGCACGTTAAAGCCTTCACGTTCCCAAGCATCACGAGCGACGCCTAGCATCGCCGACTTGCCACTCCCGGCATAACCCACGACTGAGGCAAGATCGCGCTGGCCGGTAACATGATCGAACGCATCGCGCTGTTCGCCGGATAACACCATCCCGCGTTCGGCTGCGCCATCAAGCGCAGCATGGCGGTTTTGGTCGGCAACACCGTGGCGCTCGCTGGTCGCCAGCATTGAGGCGGACAGGCCAAGCCGCTCCTCCACCGCAATCATGTCGCGGCTTGTAAAGCGATCCTGATCCTTCCCATCCTTGCCCAATGCGACAAGCTCAGGCGAGCCACGCACCGAGGCCATGACGGAATCGAACTGGTCAGCAAGTTTCAGTTGGGTTATGCGCGGCGCATCCCGCTTGGTCCCATGGAGCTGGCACTGGGCGGATCAGTGGCGACCTATGCCAAACCTGCCGTGCTTGATGCCGCCTATGGCAAGAATCCGATCGGCTATACGGTGTTTGCAAAGTTCTCGCTCAGTGATTGACGGCCTGTCCTCGCTCATTTAATCGATCGGTTAAATTAGCGGAGTTGGATTGTGCAATATTTTGAAGATCTAGAAGTGGGCAGCAAGGCCAGCTTCGGGCGTTACGAGGTGACCCGTGAAGAGGTGATTGAATTCGCGTCGAAATATGATCCGCAGGCCTTTCATCTCGATGATGATGCCGCCGCCAAGACGCACTTTGGTCGACTTTCCGCCAGCGGCTGGCACACCACCGCGATGACGATGCGGATGCTTGTCGGGAATATGGGCGCGCGCGAGCAGGCGGGGCTTGGCGGGGTCGGTGTGGACGAATTGCGCTGGCTCAAGCCGGTTCATCCAGGCGATGTGCTGCGGATTGAAACCGAGTTGCTCGAGAAAACCCGTAGCCGCTCGCGCCCCGAAATGGGCAGTATGCGTTCGGCGGTGCGGGTGTTCAATCAGGATGATGTCATGGTTATGAACATGACCTCGATCGGCCTCATCCGGGCGCGCAACATCGAAGCCTAACGCTGCTTCTATCTTCGCCCGAACAGCTTTTCGATATCGCCGTGTGCCAGCTTCACCCACGTCGGCCGCCCGTGGTTGCACTGGCCCGAGCGGGGCGTAACTTCCATTTCGCGCAGTAGGGCATTCATTTCCGCGACTGAAAGCACCCGCCCGGCCCGAACCGAGCCGTGGCATGCCATCGTCGCCAGCACCAGATCAAGCCGCTCCCCCAGCAGCAGCGCATCACCATTGGCGGCCAAATCATCGGCGATATCGCGGACCAGCGCCTGGACATCGCCTTTGCCCAGTACCGACGGCACGCTGCGGACCAGCATCGCAGTAGGCCCGAACCGTTCAATCGCGAGGCCATACGCCGATAGCTGTACCGCGCGTTCTTCGAGTCGGTCGCACGAAGGCTCATCCAGCTCAACCACCTCGGGCAGCAGCAAAGCCTGTGCGGCTGTCATAGTGCTCCCTGCCCCGGCAGCCTTGAGCCGCTCGAGCACAAGCCGCTCATGCGCGGCATGCTGATCGACAATCACCAGTCCATCGGCTGCCTCAGCCACGATATAGGTCTGGGCAACCTGCCCGCGTGCGACGCCCAGCGGATAGTCAGCCGTCTCGGCATTAGCCTCCTCAGCCCGCGCAGCGGGGAGTGCCATTACAGATTGCTCATAACCGCGCCAAACCTGCCCGGCCTCATTAACTCGCGAGGGTGAGGCAAAGCCTGCAAACATGACAGAGGGCGCAATCGGCTCAGCCTGCCAATTTCCCATTGCCGCCAATGAAGCAGGCTGCGCGCTGCGTTGGCCAGCGCCATCAAGCGCATGGCGCAGACCGCTTACCAGAAAGCCGCGAATGAAAGCCGGATCACGAAACCGCACCTCGGTCTTGGCCGGATGGACGTTCACATCAACTTCTTGCGGAGGGACTTCAAGGAACAGCGCAAGCACCGCGTGGCGATCGCGCGCCAGCATATCCGAATATGCACCGCGCACTGCTCCGATCAGCAGCCGGTCCTTCACTGGACGCCCGTTGACGAAAAGATATTGGTGGTCGGCCACCCCGCGATTGTAGGTTGGCAGGCCCGCAACCCCGGTTAGCCGGCACTCGCCGCGGGCAACATCGATCACCACCCCATCGGTTGCAAGCTCGCGCGCAACGATCCGCGCCACCCGCTCGGCCAGTTCTTCGCCCGGCTGGACCGCCAGAACCCGGCGGCCATCATGTTCCAGCGTAAAGCCAATCTCTGGCCGCGCCATCGCAAGGCGCCGGACGACATCAAGGCAAGCGGCATATTCGCTGCGTGCCGAGCGCAGAAATTTGCGGCGCACAGGGACTTTTTCGAACAGTTGCTCAACCCGGATGCGGGTGCCTGGCGGCAGCGCGGCAGGTCCATCGCCCAACATTTCGCCATGATCGACCACATTTCGCCAGCCATCTCCAGCACCTCGCGGACGGCTTTCAATGGTCAGGCGAGAGACGCTAGCGATTGAGGGCAAAGCCTCACCCCGAAAGCCGAGTGTAGCCACCAGCTCAATCGCTTCGTCTGGCAGTTTGGAAGTGGCATGGCGCTCAAGCGCCAAAGCAATTTCAGACGGGTCCATTCCGCAGCCATCGTCCGTCACTTCGATCAGTTCGAGCCCGCCACTGGTGAGTTTGATCGCAATGCTCGCAGCCCCGGCGTCGATTGCATTTTCGACCAGTTCCTTGAGCGCGGCGGCCGGGCGTTCGACCACTTCACCGGCGGCAATCCGGTTTACCAAAGCTTCTGGAAGGCGGCGAATGACAGGCATATCCACACCCTAGCGATGAAGTGGCAGGAATTCGAGCCAATCGGCCCCACTTATGCGTTCAATTGACACAAATTTTTGGCCTTTGCGCTGGGGTTGCGTTAAGGACGCGACATTCACGCACAACGACCAGCCTGACGCTGCCTCGAATATCGCGGTAAGTGGCTGAAAAGTTTATGGAAAAATTGATGGCCTCCTTCCTGTCTCGATTCTTGAAATTCGGCTCCCAGAATATGGCAATTGACCTCGGAACGGCCAACACCCTGGTTTATGTCCAGGACCGTGGAATCGTGCTGAATGAGCCTTCGGTTGTAGCGATCGAAACGATCAACGGGGTCAAACGGGTCAAGGCCGTTGGCGATGAGGCAAAGATGATGATGGGCAAAACCCCTGATAGCATCGAAGCCATCCGTCCCTTGCGCGACGGAGTGATTGCCGACATCGAAGTCGCCGAGGAAATGATCAAATATTTCATCCGCAAGGTTCACGGCGGCAAGCGGAGTCTGTTCCGCTATCCCGAAATCGTTATTTGCGTCCCCTCAGGCTCAACCTCGGTTGAACGGCGCGCAATCCGCGATGCTGCATCCAACGCCGGAGCGAGCCAAGTTTATCTGATCCTTGAGCCTATGGCGGCTGCAATCGGCGCCGATATGCCGGTGACCGAGCCAGTGGGTTCGATGGTAGTAGATATTGGCGGCGGCACCACCGAAGTTGCCGTGCTCTCGCTGCGGGGGCTGGCCTATACAACCTCGGTCCGGGTCGGCGGAGACAAGATGGACGAGGCCATCGTCAGCTATGTCCGCCGGCACCACAATCTGTTGATCGGCGAAGCGACGGCTGAGCGTATCAAAAAGGATTATGGCGTAGCTACCGTGCCAGCTGATGGGGTGGGAGAATCGTTCCAGATCAAAGGGCGCGATCTGGTCAATGGTGTGCCAAAGGAAATCACTATCACCCAGGCAAATATCGCCGAAGCTCTGTCCGAGCCTATTGGCGCAATCGTTGAAGGCGTGCGGATTGCATTGGAAAATACGGCACCGGAACTGGCCGCAGATATTGTTGATCAGGGCATTGTCCTCACCGGCGGTGGCGCGTTGATTAAGGGGTTGGATGAGTATTTGCGCGAGGAAACCGGCCTGCCGGTGGTGATCGCAGAAGATCCGCTTTCCTGCGTCGCACTTGGCACTGGACGTGCTATGGAAGATCCAATCTATCGCGGCGTGTTGATGACAGCCTGACGCCTCGCATCAAGGGAGAGCGCATCGCATGGCGCCGCCGACCAAACGGCGCTCTGGTCATTCCCGCAGGGCGCAATATTCGAATTTCATCGGCTATGTGATCGCTTTTGTGGGCGCGCTGGTTGGTGCCGTGCTGTTGCTCGTGTCGATGAGCAACGCCAACGCCTTTTCGGGCTTGCGCACCTCTGCGCAGGATGCGGCCGCCCCCCCCGCGCAGCTTGCCGCAAAAGCACGAACCTCGTCACAAGGGCTTTGGGCTACACTATCGGGCTACTTCTTAGCAGGAAGTCAACACGCCCGGCTGCGCAAAGAAGTGGCCGAGGCCCGCGTGAGGTTGGCTGAGCTGGCTGCGGTGAAAGAAGAAAATGCGCGACTTAAGGCGAGCCTGGGGCTAATGGAAACCGAGCCCAAGCCGGTCGCAGCCGCGCGGCTGATTGGCTCAACCTCATCAAGTACCCGCCGGTTTGCCACGCTGGGCGCGGGTACACGGCAAGGCGTTGGTATCGGAATGCCAGTGCGGTCCTCGCTTGGTCTCGTCGGTCGTGTGCTAGAAGTTGGCAACAGCACTGCCCGCATTTTGTTGATAACCGATACTGAAAGCGTGGTTCCCGTGCGGCGCTCAACGGACGGAGTGCCGGCCTTTGCCACTGGCAGGGCTGATGGTACGGTTCAGTTGCGGCTTATCAGCCTGGGAATCAATCCGCTGAAGCGCGGCGACGCTTTCGTTACTTCTGGATCGGGAGGCCTTTATCGCCCCGGCACCGCTATCGCAGTCGTCACCAGAATCACCGTCGACGGAGCGATCGCCCGCCCGCTAAGCGACCCTGGAACGACCGAGTTTGTGGTAGTGGATCCGGTGTGGGAAGAAGCGGCCAATAGCGCAGAACTTCCGCAGACGGCCGCGCCTTGATGCCAGCCAAGATTCCCATTCCCCTGGCCAGACAATTGCGCGATGCCAGCCGCAAGAAGATCAACCGGGCGTCTTCCCCCGCGCTAGCGTTGACTGTGCCATGGGGGCTGGTAATGCTGGGCAGCCTCAGTCCGACCTGGCCAATCATCGCTTCGGCCCCGATCGTTCCACCATTGGGGTTCTTGTTCCTTATCGCATGGCAGCATTTGCGGCCTGGCCTGTTTCCCGTCTGGGCCGGCTTGCCGCTGGGTGCTTTTGACGATCTGTTCAGCGGTCAGCCTTTTGGTTCGGCAGTGTTGCTTTGGTCGCTCGCTATGATTGCAATCGACGTGATCGAAGCGCGCCTGCCGTGGCGCGGTTTCGTGCAGGACTGGTTATCCGCTGCAGCAATTATCTCGGCAGGGATGATCCTGTCTGTGGTAATTGCCAACGCTGGCGGAGGGGCCACCCATATCCTGGTCATTGTACCGCAGCTGATCGTCGCAATTCTGATCTATCCACTGGTAGGCCGCCTCGCCGGACTGGCTGATCGCTTTCGCCTCTTGCCGATCCAGGAGCTGTGATGGTCGGCATCGGTCCTCAGCATGTCAGTTCAGGAACGCTGAAGAACAGTTTTGACCGCCGCAGCATTGTGATCGGTGCGATGCAAGGGGGCCTTGGCGTTCTGCTTGCCGCGCGCATGGCCTGGATCGGAATTGCCCAGAATGAGAAGTATAAGCTCGAAGCTGAAAGCAACCGTGTAAATCTAACACTGATCTCGCCTCGGCGGGGATGGATTCTCGATCGGAATGGCGCACCATTGGCCTCAAACCGCGCCGATTTTCGGGTTGATCTGATCCCCGATCGATTGGTCGATGTGGGTAGCACGGTGGATGAGTTGGGAAAGCTGTTGCGCCTGACGGCGGTCGATATCCGCGATTTGAAAGACAAGCTGGAAACCGCCAACGGTTTTCAACCGGTAGAGGTCGCATCTGGGCTTGATTGGGATCGCTTTGCTGCGGTCAGCGTGCGGTTGCCAAATTTGCCCGGAGTGGTCCCTCAGAGGGGCTTTTCGCGCTTTTACCCAACTGGCCCCTCGGTGGGCCATCTGATCGGCTACGTCGGAGCTGCGTCGGCCGACGATTACCAGAAGGATCGCAATCCGCTGTTGATCACACCCGGCTTCAAGATCGGAAAGGATGGGCTGGAAAAGCAGTTCGAGACAAAACTGCGCGGCGTTCCCGGTGCGCGGCGTGTAGAGGTGACCGCCAGTGGTAAAATTGTGCGTGATCTGGAAACCCGCGAGGATGCGCCCGGCTCACCGATAAAGCTGACCATCAACGGCCCGCTGCAAGATTATGCAGCGCGCCGAATCGGCCTTGAATCAGGCGCGGTGGTAGTGATGGACTGCCAGACAGGCGATCTTCTGGCGATGGCATCGATGCCCAGCTTCGATCCCAACAGCTTCTCCGACGGCATTGGCCGGATCGAATGGAAGATGTTGTCCGATGATGATCACGTTCCGCTGCGCAACAAGGTGCTGCGCGGGCTTTATCCGCCTGGGTCAACAGTCAAGCCGATGGTTGCGCTGTCGTTCCTTGAGGCTGGCCTTGATCCCGGGGAAAGCGTGTTCTGCGGCGGCGGCCTGCGCGTGGGCAATCGGGTGTTCCACTGCTGGAACCGTCGCGGCCACGGCACGGTCGATATGGCCAAGGGTATCTATCAAAGCTGCGACGTCTATTTCTATCACTTTGCCCAGCGGATCGGGATGGACAGGATCGCGGCGATGGCGCGGCGGCTGGGGCTGGGTCAGGAGTTTCCCCTGCCAGTGATCGGGCAATCCTATGGCACTGTTCCGGACCCAGCATGGAAGCAGCGCAAATATGGCAAGGACTGGGCAGTGTTCGACACTGTCAACGCCACAATCGGCCAAGGCTATATGCTGGTAAACCCACTGCAACAGGCAGTAATGGCCGCGCGGATTGCCAGCGGTAACACCCTGATGCCTCGGCTGCTCTTCGATGATAGGCCGCCGCAAGTAAAGTCGCTCGGACTCTCAAAAGAGCACCTCGATCTGGTCCATGCTGCGATGAGCGAAGTCGTCAACGGGCGCGGAACAGCAGGCCGGGCCAAGTTGCCAATCCCCGATGTGCTAATGGCTGGCAAGACCGGCACGGCGCAGGTCGTCGGGCTCAACATCGGCAGCGGCAAAGGCGGGCGGTGGAAGCACCGCGATCACGGCCACTTCATCGCTTTCGCCCCGGCCGACAATCCGCGTTATGCGTGTGCAGTCCTTGCCGAACACGGCGGCGGATCGGGCGCAGCCTACCCCATCGCCCGCGATGTGATGACCTTCCTGTTCGATCCAGCCAAGGCAATGGATGTGCTGACGGGCATGGAATCGGGTTGGGGTGGCACCCCGCAGCAACGCATGGCCGCAAAGTTTCGCGCCTATGAATCGAAGTACGGGGCCAGCGCGCCCAAACCTGCTGATGATGCCGGGGTGGTTCAGGAGCAATCCCGCGAAGATCGCGCCGGCGCTCCATCCAGGCCAGTCCAGACTGCAGCAGAGACCCCCGCGCCCGAGCCAACCGCGAGCGAAAGCGCCGTTCCCGTTCCCGCACCAACTCCGCCGCAGGTCGCGCCGCAGTGACGATGGGTCTCATCCCCGAGCCGATTGCACGGCAACCCTGGCAGGTCATCCTGCCGCTGTTCGCCCTGGTGTTGTTCGGAGCGGCAGTGCTCTATTCCGCGGCCGGAGGCAGTCTAGAACCCTGGGCAGCTAAGCATGTCCTGCGTTTTCTGGTGTTTCTTGTTCTGGCCCTTGCGATTGCCCGAATTCCGCATGATTTGTTCAAACTGGCCGCCTATCCCGGATACGCCGCGCTGCTGGTGCTGTTGGTGCTGGTCGAATTGATCGGCGGGATCGGCGGAGGTAGCCAGCGCTGGCTCAATCTGGGCTTTATGACCCTGCAACCCTCCGAGCTTATGAAGCCGACGATCGTGCTGGTTCTGGCACGGTTCTATGATGCGTTGCCGCCTGCTATGACAAAAAGCTGGCGGGCCCTGCTTCCTGCTGCCGGGTTGCTTGGCGTGCCGGCATTGCTGGTCATGCTACAGCCCGATCTGGGCACAGCGCTGGCGATCTGTTTTGGCGCGGGAGTGGTCATTTTTCTGGCCGGGTTGCCGCTCAGCTGGTTCGTTGGAGCCGGAGCAGCCGGAGCAGTGATCGCACCTATCGCCTTTTTCACCCTGCTGCATGATTATCAGCGCAACCGTGTGCTGGTGTTCATGGACCCTGAGGGCGATCCACTGGGCACCGGCTACCACATCACCCAGTCTAAAATCGCAATCGGATCAGGCGGATTGTTTGGCAAGGGCTTTGGCAATGGCTCGCAAAGCCACCTCGATTATCTGCCCGAATCGCACACCGATTTTGTCTTTGCCACAATGGCCGAGGAGTGGGGCCTGGTGGGCGGGCTGTTCGTGCTGGGCGTATTTGCGCTGATCCTGCGCTGGGGGCTGGCCGTTGCCCGCGCTGCGCCGGATCGGTTTTCCAGTCTGCTCGCTGCGGGGATGACCTGCACCATCTTCTTCTACATCGCGATCAATCTGATGATGGTGATGGGCCTAGCCCCGGTAGTCGGCATCCCCCTGCCCTTCATGAGCCACGGCGGATCTTCGATGATGACCAATATGATCTGTATCGGAACAATCATGGCGGTCGACCGCTGGAACAAGCGGGGCGGCACCGGGCTTAGTTGAGCCGAACGAAACCGCTTTTCCTCTGCGCCGCAATCGCTATAGGGGGCGCTCCCGGCGATTCGAGATGCTTGGTCGGGACTGCCGCACTTCCGGTATGGACGCATAGCTCAGTTGGTAGAGCAGCTGACTCTTAATCAGCGGGTCCTTGGTTCGAGCCCAAGTGTGTCCACCACATTTATATAATTGGATAAATTGACACTAAATGGTCCGCCAATATTGGGGATAATCCGGGCCCTAGTAATCACCTAGTAAGCACGGTGTGCGATTTCGCAGCCCGGACGGCAGATTGGTGGGGGAAAATTGGCCGAGCGGTCTGCCTGCCTTGCACTATCAGCATTCCGACGAGGAGATCGGCGAGCTGCGCTTCACAATCCAATTACAGTGCGCGACCATTCGAACGCCTGCGTAAGTTGGTTGGTGGCTTAGCATTTGCTATGTCCGGCCTCGTCAACCGTATCGACAATCCGCACAAGGACGACAGAATTGTACAACCTCATTGCAGAGGCTGGCTGTATCCGCCGGGCGACCCGCAAGCAATATAGTGCGGAAGAGAATATCCGGATCGTTCTGGAGGGCCTGCGGGGGCAAGATCGGCCTGCGGCGCTGCCACCAGATCAGCGGGTCGATAGTCGCAGACCCACTTGCCCAGCGTCGACAGGCCAACCCCCAAATCTGACGTAACTCGCCGCCGCGATAGCCCGCTGCTCAGCGCAATCCGCACCGCCTTTCGCTTGAAATCTTCCGTATGCTTCTTCATCTCGTCGGTCTCCTTGATCGAGTGCTAAACTCTCAAGTGACCGGCGCAAAGTCGTTACAAGTCCGCAGTACCCTTGTTCTATCGCCTACACATCTGCTATATCTGATTGAGTAAAGGGCAAACGGGAGGACGGGCATGGGTAGGCTGGCATTCGGCGTAGCGGCGGGGCTGGCTCTGGCCGCCACATCAGGGCAGGCGCAGATCAAATCCAAGCACAATCAATCGGCCGAGCAGACCCGCGCGCAGAAGACCGCCGAACTACCGGTCTGTCCGCGCCCACTGGGCACACTCGCTCTGTCCGAGCCTGAGAACCAGTGGTGGGGCGGGCTCGGTCTAGGTTCACCGGAAGCGCTGCTCCGCGTCTATGTCCAGCGCTCGGGCTGCTTCCGCCTGGTCAATCGCAGCCAACGCGGGATGGCCGCGATGGAGCGTGAGCGAAGCCTTTCCGCCAGCGGCGAGACGAGGCGCGGCGGCACCATCGGCAAGGGCCAGATGGTCGAGGCCGACTTCACAGCGATCCCCGATATCGTCACAGGCAATGCCAACAAAGGCGGGCTTAACGTCGGCGGATTATTCGGAGCCATCGTGCCCGGATTTGTCGGCGGGATGCTCGGCGGGATCAACGTCAAAAAGCGCTCGGCCAACGTCGTCATCAACTTCGTCAACAACAAGTCGTCCGAAGAATTCGTCGCCGAAGGTCAGGCCAAGAAAACCGACCTGGGCTGGGGCGGCGGCGGCGGCATCTTCGCGGGCGGCTTCCTCGGTGCGGGCGGCGCAACGGGCTATGACAATACTGAGATCGGCCAGGTCATAGCGCTCGCCTATCTCGATGCCTATACCAAGCTGGTCAATGACCTTGGCGGCATGAGGGAGGCAATCGCCGGACCGCAGGCCGAACGCGCCGTAACCATGAAACGGTCAGGCCAGCTCCGCGCCACAGCAAGCATGAAAGGCCGGATCGTCAAATCGCTCGACGCCGGCTCGATGCTGTATCCTACCGGAACCAAGACCGCCGGCTGGTGGGAAGTCGAAGACGAAATGGGCACCAAGGGCTGGGTCGCCGAAGCCTCGCTCGAGATCGCGCGCTGAGCAGCGGGCTGTCGCGGCGGCGGGTTGCGTCAGATTTGGGGGTTGGTCTTTCGACGCTGGGCAAGTGGGTATGCGAGTATCGGCCCGCTGATCTAGTGGCAGCGCCGCAAGGTTATCCCTCCCCGGGCTTTTCATGCCGGATTATTGCTCTGCACCAGGCGCATGCGCACGACTGAGCCCTTGCACAAACGCTCCAAAAGTCGATGCAGAACACATGAACCGAGAATCGCCCGATGTGCTGGAACGGCCCTATACGCACGTCGTCGGCATAGACCAGGCGATGGCGATGCTCGACTACGACGAGATGTCCGCTCTTGCTTGGCAATTCGAGTATTGGGCATTCAACGATCCCAAGCTTGATGATGACTACCGCACAAAATGGATACAGATCGCCGCCGACTACGAACGGATTGCGGCATTTTCTGGGGAAGGCTGGAGGGCCAGTGACAAGGAAAGCCCGCCCAGCCTGATGGCCTTCATTGCGCGCAGAACCTTGTCAGAATGGGAAAAGGAGAG
>JANOKC010000088.1:0-9612 GCA_031419035.1 Novosphingobium sp.
TCTTGTAAAGATTACAACTGAGCGCATAACGCTCCGCCTTTGGTTCAGCCCCCCCCTGTTGCGCTAACCGCCGTTTGATCCACCAGCCATAAGCCTTTGGCCATAGCCCCCATCCGCTCCGCACCCCGTGTTCGGCGGCGACTTGGGCAGGCCAGTTGGGATTCCACAACAATTCGCGGCCCAATGCCACAAGGTCACACTGCCCTTGCTCTAGCGCGAGGGCGGCGGGCTGGGCTTCGCGGATCAGGCCGACGCCCATGGTGAGGATGTTGGCCTCTTGGCGAATGGCCTCGGAAAAGGGCAGCTGGAAACCGGGCGTGCGGGCGACGAGGCTGTTTTCGAGCGGTAGTTTGAACCCGCCAGATGAGCAATCGATCATATCGATGCCGATGGCTTTGAGCGCCTTGGCAAAGGCGATGCTGTCCTCCAGCGACCAGCCAATGCCGACGCCGTCCACCGAAGAGATCCGCACGAAGCAGGGTCTGTCATCAGGCCAGACTTCGCGCATGATCGCGGCGACGCGCAGTGGGAGGCGCATCCGGTTTTCACGAGTGCCGCCATAGTCATCGCCGCGCTGATTGCCGAGCAGCGAGAGGAAGCTGTGCAGCAGATAGCCATGCGCGCAGTGGAGTTCGCAAATGTCATAACCAGCGTCACGCGCCCGGATGAAGGCGGTGCGGTAATCCTCGACCACCTGTTCGATGGCGGCGATGCTCATTTCGGTGGCCGCGGGCCAGCCTTCGTCAAAGGCAAAGGCGCTAGGGGCGCAGGCCTCCCACGGGCCTTCGCCGCGTGCGGCAAAGTCCGCATCGCCGAGCGCCAAGCCGCCCTCCCAGGGGCGCTGCGATGATCCCTTGCGGCCCGAATGGGCGATCTGGATCGCCGAGGCGGCGCCAAGCGAACGGATCAGGTCCGCCAGCCGGCGATGCCCTTCGATCTGACTGTCATCCCAGATGCCAAGACAGCCATGGGTGATCCGCGCCTGAAGATTGACCGAGCTTTGCTCTACGAAAACCAGCCCGGCTCCGCCCGCCGCCAGCTTGCCGATATGTTGGACGTGCCAATCGGTCGCGTGGCCATCCACTGCTGAATAGGTCGCCATGGGCGAGACGACGATGCGGTTGCGCAAGGTCAGGCCGCGAATAGTGTAGGGCGCGAACAATTGGGCAATATCGACGTGGGGCGTGGCTTCACTCACACTCAATATCCCACCACGGCGTGCGGCACATAGGGTGCCTCAAGTTGCGCGATCTCTTCCTCCGATAGAATCACATCTAGCGCAGCAATGGCATCGCTCAAATGCTGCGGCTTGGTTGCGCCGACGATGGGCGCGGTGATGCCCGGCTTTTGCAGTAACCACGCCAGCGCCACCTGGGCGCGAGGCAGGCCGCGTGCCGCTGCGACTTCGGCGACAGCCTCCACCACCTTACGGTCGGCCGCTTCGGTCTTGGCATAGATCATCTTGCTGAAACCGTCGCTTTGTGACCGCGCGGTCTGTTCGTCCCAGTCGCGGGTCAGGCGACCGCGGGCGAGCGGACTCCACGGAATAACGCCGATCCCTTGATCGATGCACAGCGGGATCATCTCGCGCTCTTCCTCCCGGTTGATCAGGTTGACGTGGTTCTGCATCGTGATGAACCGCGTCCAACCGTGCGCATCTGCGGTGTAGAGCATTTTGGCAAACTGCCACGCATACATGGATGACGCCCCGATATAGCGCGCCTTGCCCGCCTTCACGACGTCGTGCAGTGCTTCCAACGTTTCCTCGATTGGTGTTGCCGGATCGAAGCGGTGGATCTGGTAGAGATCGACATAGTCCATCCCCAGCCGGGTCAAGCTATCGTCGATCGCCTGAACAATCGCCTTGCGCGAGAGGCCGCCCTGGTTGGGTCCTTTGCCCCATGGGCCGAAAACTTTGGTGGCGACGACAATTTCGTCGCGCTTGGCCATGTCCTTGAGTGCGCGGCCGACAATTTCTTCCGAGCTGCCGCCAGCATAGCTGTTGGCGGTATCGAAGAAGTTGATCCCCGCTTCAATCGCTTGTTTGATGATATCACTGCTCGGCTCTTCGCCCAGCACCCAGCTGTGCCAGCCCTTGTCGGCGCTGCCGAAGCTCATGCAGCCAAGGCACAGCGAGGAAACTTTGAGGCCAGAACGACCGAGGTTGCGGGTCTTCACAATACGACCCCTTTCATAGCAAAGCTGTCATTGACGGAGGTGTGCCGGACAATCTCTGGTCGCGCATTCAGCAACGAGGCTAGCCGACCGCCTGCGACCTTGAACCAGTCGCTGGCCATGTGGTTGTCGAGCGCCGCCTGATCACGGTAGAGTTCGACCAAGCGGTAAACCCCCGGCGCAGTATCATCGCGCGACAGCTGGTAAAGCAGCGTGTCGGGCTCACCGGCCAATGTCGCGGCCGCCAGATCGTTCATCACATTTTCGAACGTCGCCTGGTTTTCTTCGGCAATTTCGAACGTCACCACCAGCATGATCATTGTGCTCTCCCACTTCGGCAAGTCGCCTCGCTTCGCGGAAACAATGCCAAAGCCAGAGTCAAAAGTAAACTTGCGCGTTTACAGTCCTTCCGGCATCATCGGTGGCGAGCATGGCACATGGCCGACAGCGGAGAGGGCAGGTCACATGGCGGGAAGCCGCATTCAATCATCCCCAGACGGCGCGCCGCTGCTGTTTGCCTTTACCTGCGGGTGGATGACGCTCGACCATAATTTTCTGGTCAAGGGCGAGACGGGCAAAGTCCGGATCCCGGCGACCTGCTTTCTGATCGACCACCCCAAGGGCCTGGTGGTTTTCGACACCGGACTAGGGCCGCGCTTCATCCGGCCGGCTGGAACCGAAACGAGCAAGTTCATCGATTTCACCGATGACAGCTCGATCGACAAACGGCTGATCGCGATCGGCGTCGATCCCGCCCGCATCGACTGGGTAATCAACTCGCATCTCCA
The DNA here is from genome assembly GCA_031419035.1 of Novosphingobium sp. Classification (GTDB taxonomy): domain Bacteria; phylum Pseudomonadota; class Alphaproteobacteria; order Sphingomonadales; family Sphingomonadaceae; genus Novosphingobium. The sequence goes on from JANOKC010000088.1 coordinate 2,964, forward strand.
TATGGACCATGCCGGAGGTAATTGCTTTCTGCCCAACGCCACCATCGTGGTCCAGGACGACGAATGGGACCATGCGGCTGTTTCGGACGACCCGGCATATCGCGTCAGTGAATATAAAACCGGGCAGCCGCTGCTGAAAATTCGCGGTGAGCACGATCTGTTTGGGGACGGCAGCGTGGTGGTGTTTCGCACGCCCGGGCATACTCCGGGGCATCAGTCCGCCCGGATCCGCACCGCCAGTGGCGAAGCGATTCTGGCGGCGGATTGTTGCAACATGCGCCAGTCGCTCGACGAATTGCGGTTGCCCGATGAATGCTACAATGCCGAGCAATACCTCGACACGTTGGAGCGGCTGCAGGACCTGCGCCGCCAGGGCACGCGCATTTTCTACAGCCATGACCCGGCCGAATGGGTTAAGGTGCCGCAAGGCGTTTCCCTCAACGTGGTGGAGGCCTGAACAGACATGCCCAAGCGCGTGCGAATGGTGGCGCAGATCGTCGCCGACAAATGCACCGGTTGCCGCCTGTGCGAGCAGGTCTGCCCGACCGTGGCGATCGGCATGCGTGCCCGATTGCCCGAGGAAGCAGGCCAGGGGCGTCTGATCGCCATCCTGGAGCCCGAAGGCTGTTACAACGCGCAGGCCTGCGTCGAAATCTGCCCCGACGATGCAATCGAGATGGTCCAGCTTGATCAACCGTTCGATGTGGGGTTCGACCAGTCGAGCGTCGATGAAGATGCGGTCAAGGCGCTGTGCCGCAAGGCCGGTTATGGCCGCACCATGCAGATTTGCGTGTGCACCGATACCTCCGCCGGAGAGATCGCCGCAGCCATCGTCGGCGGAGCACATTCACCCGAAGCGGTTTCGCTGGCGACCGGGGCACGCACCGGCTGCGTAGAATTGTGCCTGCAGCCGATCCTGAACCTGCTGGCCTGCGCTGGCCACGGCGATCTGCCGAAGACCCCGAAGAACGGGTTCCAGTGGTACGGCAAGTCCGCCACCTTGTGGGAGCAATTTGCCCCCGACGGCAGCCTGCCCGAGACGATAAAGCTGGCCTATCCCGAATATCCGCTCGACAAGGAATTGGGCGATATGGCGAAGCTGAGGAAACGATGATGGCCACCCGCGCGAGCCTGTTCATGGACGATTTGCGTCCACCTGCCTTCCACACCACCTGGAACAAGCATAAGCCCGCCGAAGTCGTCGCGATGCGCGCGGCGGACTTGCCCGAAATGACCGCGCTGCCGATCCGCGCGCTGCTGCCGAAGCTGCCCGAGCCGATCTGGTCAGAGGATGCGCTGCTTGGCCCGCAATCGGTTGACGAAGTTCTTGCGCAAACCCGCGCGCAGATATCGGCGATGGACTGGTCGATGATCGAGCCGGGGCGGATGGTCAACCTGCTCGCCAACCCGCATGGTTTTCAGCTGTGCGGCATGGCCTATGTCACGATGCTGGAAGAGATCGCCGACTATATCCGCACCACGCGCGGCGCGCGCATCCGCCTGCGCATCGCCGAATCGATGGGGCATATTGAAAACCCCGATTGGGTGAAGATCTACGACCTCCACCAGCGCTTTGGCGATGTGGAGGAGTGTCCGCAAATTGGCGCGGGGACCAAGGTCGATACAATGCTGGGCGACATGTATGTCACCAAGAAGCTGTTCGATGCGCCCTATTTCATCCACACCCATGTGACCGAAATGCGCGAGGGCTATCTCCACCGCATGCTCGACCGGCTGATGAAGCCGTTCGGCATGGCCTATGCCCGGCTTGAGACCCGCTCGGCCTATCATTTCGGCTTTGGCCCCCGCACTGGCCAGATCGTTTCGCGCGCAATTTTCGAAAGCGCGTTCGTCCAGCAGCGCTACACCGGGACGGTGGTGCTCGATACGACATCTGAGGGCGTCGTCGGCGTGCACGGCGACAATGATCTGCGCGCGCTCGACAAGCTGCTCGCGGTCAATGTCATGCGCAACTACGGCATGGTGATGCGGATTCTTGGTGAGATCGAGGATTGCATTGTCGTGTTCGACGATCACGGCTGCGGCGTTTACACTTATGCCGGCGGCATCGCCTTCGACAACATGCTGTGCGCCGACGTCGATTTCATGGACCTCGACAACCTGTCCTTGCTGGCGGTCGACCGGCACGACAGTTCGGAACCCGGCCTGACGATGGGCAAGAACAACGCCATCAAAGGCATTGTCATCAACTATATGGCGGGCGGGGTGCCGCAGCAGTTCCTGTGGGACAACTACCCGATCCACATCGTCGGCGAGCAGGTCTATAACTGGCTGCTCAATGATCCCAGCAACACCTATATCGAACGCACTGCGCGCAAAGCCGCGACGCTGGGTGAGGCGATGGCAACCGCCTGCCGCGAAGGCGAAACCGAGAATATCATCGTGTTCGACCGCACACCCGGCGCCTTCCGTGTAAGCCGGAAACTGGGCGAACATATGCTCGCCCGCGCGCCTGCGCTGCGCAAACAGTTGGAGGAGCACTACCTCCCCAAATGGCTAAAGCAGCGGGGGCTGGCATGACCGACGTCCAGCTGCTCGACAAGAGTGAGGTCTGGCTTCACGGGATCCATCTGGAAAGCACAAACCTTCCTGATCTTGCCCGCGCCGCAGCCGAGGTGCTTGGTCTTGCGCCAGATAAGGTGTTCGTTACCGACGTTCGCGAAGGGCTGGTGGTGCTCGATATATTGGCGCCGCGTGTCGATCTGGCGAGCGTTACGGGCAAGCAGACAGAATTGCTCGAGGCAGTTGGAAAGGTTGCGGGCGTTTCCGTTGCTCCGGGTGCGTCGGTGCACAGCGAAGGCATATTGGGGGTCATCGGCACCCCGCGCGAACAAGTGGACGGCTATCTTGCCGGTGCAGCGCGGATGAAGCAACAGCTGGCCGATTACGCCGCACGCCGGATCGCGGTGGTCAGTACCGGTACGGAATTGCTGGCGGGACAGGTCGAAGACACCAACTTCGCCGCCGTTCGGGAGATCATGGGCGTTGCCGGTTACGAAGTCGAATTCGGCGGCATCGCAGGTGACAGCGAACGCGAGATTGCAGGACTTGTCGCGCGACTGTCAGGCGAAGGTTTTGGTCTGATCATCACCACCGGCGGGGTCGGAGCGGAATCGAAAGACCGCACAATCGAGGCGATCGAACTGCTCGATCCGCAGCTTAGAACTGCCGAACTGGCGCGATACACCAATGGCCATGGCCGCCATGTCAAGGATTGCGTGCGCATTGCAGTGGCGCAACTGGGCTGGTCGATGATTATCTCGCTGCCCGGGCCAACGCATGAGGTCAAACTCGCCTTGCCGGTGCTGCGCGACGGTTTGGGTGGCGGCATGGACGCAAGCGCGTTGGTCGAAGCGATGGCGGTTCCGCTGCGGGCGACGCTGCCCAAGCATGACCACCATCACTGACCTCGATCAATCGTAAGGCGGATAGCTCTCGCCCAGCGCAGCAAGCCTAGCATCGGTACGATCAAGCGCGGCTTCTACTTCGGCATGACGGCGCTTAGCAAAGGTACGAATGCGCGGGTCGGCGATGATGATGAATTCGTCGTTGTCGATCCCGTCGAAGCACAGCTGCGCCGTAACGTGTGCCGCCTGACCCGCCTTGCTCATCATCCCGATTACAGCTTCGGCTCGCTTTTCTGAGATCCGCCGTTCGCCGCCGAATTCTTCCGGCCGGTTGCGATAGCTGTCGTAGATGTCGGTCTGCACCAACCCGGGGCACAGGATCGATACCGCGACGCCGCTTTCCTTGAGGTCGCGTCGCAATGCGTCCGACAGACCGAGCACAGCATGCTTGCTGGCCGTGTAAACCGACGTGGGGCCAAGCGAGGGTAGGCCGAGCGAATTCTCCGAGCCGGTGTTGATGATGCGGGCGGCTTCGCCGCGAACTGCGGCTTCCTTGAGCAATGGCAAGAAAGCCTGCACGCCGTGAAACACGCCCATCACGTTTACTGACATGACCCACGCAGCATCGGCTGCGCTGGTCGCTTCCAAGGTGCCGCCTGCTGCCACCCCGGCATTGTTGAACAGGTAGTTCACACCCCCAAAATCATCGGCGACCTGCTTGGCCAGAACAGCTAGGCTTTCGGAATTGGTAACGTCGCAGGCATAGCCACGCACCTCACTTTGGTCGCCGAGTTCCGCAGCGGTCGCCCTTGCCCGATCGCATTCGATATCGGCGACGGCAACTGCCATCCCGCGTGCGGCGGAATGTGCGGCTAAGGCCTTGCCGATGCCGCTCGCCCCGCCGGTTATCACTGCTACTGCACGGTGTATCATTGCCAATTTGTCCTCACTTGCGACAAGTCCGTCAGGTTAAGTGTAGTTTGCACAGGTGTAAACCAGCGAGTATACCCGCGACACCGGATGCTAAACAGGATCGAGTGCACACATGACAACCAAGCCGTCTTCGCCCCATCCTGCCATCGCGCCCGGAAATGTCGCTGTCGTGACCGGCGGGGCCAGTGGCATTGGCTTTGCCACAGCGCGCTTGCTCCTAAATGCCGGGATGCGAGTGTGCCTGATCGATCGGGACGAAGCTGCGCTGGGCCAAGCCCGTACCGATCTGACATCGGGAGACCAACGGCTGATGACGCTGCCGGTCGACGTTTCCGATCGCGGACAGGTCGAAGAGGCGGCTCGTACGGTGCAGCTGCAATGGGGCCCTGTATCGGTCAACATGAACAATGCGGCGATCGGCGGCGGGGGTGATGCGCTGGCCGATCCGCTCGGGTGGGAAAGAGTGATCGGTGTCAATCTGATGGGGGTCTTCAACGGTGTCAGCGCCTTCGTGCCGACCATGGTGGCAAGCGATGCGCCGGGCCTGGTTATCAACACTGGCTCCAAGCAAGGCATCACCCAGCCTCCGGGCAACACCGCCTACAATGTCGCCAAGTCTGGCGTGAAAGCGCTGTCCGAAGGGCTGGCCCACACCTTGCGCGAGAAGACCGGAGGGCGGGTGAGCGCGCACCTGCTAGTGCCCGGCTTTACCTATACTGGCATGATGAAGCGCCACCTGCCCGAAAGGCCCGCTGCCGCATGGATGCCCGAACAGGTAGCGGACTTTCTGTTCGCCGGGCTCGCACGCGGCGATTTCTACATCCTGTGCCCGGATAACGAGACGACGCAGGAGATGGACCGCAAGCGCATGGCATGGGCCTTGGGCGACTTGATCGAAGGCCGCCCCGCCTTGTCGCGCTGGCACCCCGATTATAAGGCCGCATTCGATACATTCATGAACGAATAGGCCGCGTACTTTGGCACTCAGCGCAATCAAGAACCAGCAGATCGTCGACGCCGCGCTCGCCGAATTCGTCGCCCATGGTTTTCATGGCGCGCGCATGGACGTGATCGCCGAACGGGCGAATGTCTCGAAACGCACCGTTTACAAGCATTTTGCCAGCAAGGATGCGCTGTTCACCCACTTGATCACAGTGATGCGCGCGGGCTTTCGCGATGCAGCAACTTTGCCTTTTGATTCCGGCCAACCGGTGGCCGCGCAATTGCGCCAGATTGCCGAGGCCGAGGGCCAGCTTTATACCTCCAGGCCGTTCATGAGCATGGTGCGCCTGCTCGTCTCGGAAGCCTCGCGCGATCGCTCGCTGGCGGCATTGTTTCCATCTGATGAGCCAGATGGCGGTGCGCTTGCGCACTTTCTAAGCGAAGCCAATCGCCATGGCGCGCTGCACGTCCCCGACGCAGCGCTGGCGGCCTGTCAATTCAAGGATCTGTTAAAGGGACGCTCATTCTGGCCGGCTGTCATTGGCCAGCCGATCGTCAAGGAGTCGGAAATGGCCGAGATCATCGAACAGGCACTGGAGTTGTTTCTGGTCAGCTATACTGCTCCAGACGGGCGGCAACTGCGGTCACGTTGAAAACGAAATTGAACGCGGTCAGGCGGCACCTAGTCTTGTTTAGAGCTGGCCAGTCCCGATCCCGTGACAACGCGCCACGACCGCCACGATCGCGCCAGACTGCGGCGTCTCCTTCAGGTTCGCCAGCTTTTCCTTGTCGCTCCATCGCCGACGCCGCTCCACTCGGATCAGTGCACCGCCATCGCGGCGACCGCTCATACGAGGCTCGTTTGACTGCTCCATATCCACTCGCAAAGCCTCCATATGCCCCGCGAATTTCACACCTAACCCGATCAGTGCAAGACCGGGTTCCGTCGGCGCTTACGATCTAATGGCGGCCTGAATGGAGTAAATTAAAGTTGGGATTTCGACCGGCCTAAAAACCGGCCTAAAGTGAATTTTAGGTCGGTACGAATTCGCCGAACCCCTAAATTCACAATATATATCAATTAGAAAGGTGGTGGACGCACTTGGGCTCGAACCAAGGACCCGCTGATTAAGAGTCAGCTGCTCTACCAACTGAGCTATGCGTCCGTATCGCCGTTCGCGGCCCGGCCGCAGCGAAGGCGTGGCCTATAGCGTTCCGGACCGCGGTGGCAACACCTTTTGCGATGGCGGCGGCCGGCCAGTCGCGAGCGCTCATTCGGGCGGGGCGAACTCGGCGGGGGTTGACCAGATCGAGGGTGTTGCGGTCGGCGTCAACTCGGCGGGGAGGGGTGTCGCGGCAATCGACGGGGATGGAGCCGCCTCTTGATTGGCTGGCGCCTGGGGGAG
>JANOKC010000089.1:0-8174 GCA_031419035.1 Novosphingobium sp.
CACGCAGATGTGCGTGGTCTTGTCAGATACGTCCAATCCTGCATACATCGTCATCGGTCATCCTCCTCGTTTGGAGCGCCCTCGCGGCAACTCCGTACCAACCAGGAGGATGGCTACATCAATTACGCAACGTCACCGTAACACCCTCACCCTCTCATGAAAACAAAGTCCGAAAAGTCAGATTGATTCGAGGACCGCATGGTTCAGTCTGCTTGTTGATCCCGTGCTTCCAGAAGTGCTGGGTCTGTCCCTTCATGAGCAGGACGGTCCCAGCATCCAGCGGCACCTTGATCGGCGGCAATTCCTTGTTGAATTTGTGCTTCAACCGGAAAATCCGCGATGCTCCGAATGTCAGCGAGGCGATGACGGGATTCTTCCCGAGTTCCTTCTCGTCATCGCTGTGGAGGCCCATGCTGTCGTTGTGATCGCGATAGAGATTCAGGAACACCGCATTGAAGGTCGCATCCGTGCAATCCTCAATCCGCCGCTTGATCTCGCGTAACAGGTCGGTCCACGGCAATGGGTGCATGCTAATGCCCGAATAATCATACCGCTTTCCGCCATCGCCATACAGCGACACCAGACGCGGTTGATCGTATTCCTTGCCGTAGATTTTGACCGATTCCTGCCGCCATTTTGTTTGCTCATGCAGCTTTCGCATCATCGCATCATATGGCAGCGGCATCTCGATCCCATGCAGGATGGACACGTCCGCATCGGGCATATGGATCGGCTCAAAGTGCTGGTCGAGGGTGAACAGGTCTCTCACAATCTGGTCCGTACAATCAGCTTTGAAACAGCATTGAGTTCTGTGCGCGGACGCCAATCGAGCAATTTCGAGATTGTGCCAAATGTCCCGGTCAACTCAGACAACTCAAATTCAACTGGATTACCGTTGTCTGAATTTTCCATCAAACCAGACACTAGCTTACAAGACTGAAAATATTCAATGAAAATTTTATGCTTGTTATCAATAAATAGAATTTTTGACCCAATCGCTAATTTTGATAGAATAAATAGAAAGTTTTTCGATATTTTGTCTCTCATTTCGAGTTTCGCTAGTTCAGACATGATGTAACTAAACATGACAAGGTCAACCTCTGACAAGTCAATTTTACACATCCCGCGTTCATCTGTGGCATCAACGCCATGATACTCGGTTTCCAGTAATATTTCGGTCTCCACTGACGAAGCAACATCCTCAGCAACCGACTCCCAGTCGCCGTCCTTGTCATATACCACATAGTGAATGGCATCCACAGCCTCTTCAGACGCTGGGTCTTCAAGATACCTAATGAGGCCAACGAGTTCGCTCGCTGGACCACCGCCGAAACTAACTACGCGAATTTTCCCCTTATCAAACAGCGGCTTTCCCATCGCGATCCGATGACGCCGGAGAAATTCGCACGCATACTCCGCCCGGGTCGGTGCATATGCGAAGACATACGCTGTCCTTGCACTCAAAGACGAATACTGGATGGGATCACGATCTGATTCATCCAACGAAGCATATGCTTGCTTGAGCTTTTCGCGTCGCTTTGCCAGCCTAATAGGCCATTCATCGCCAAACTTTTTTCGCCCTGCTTTGTGCAAATTGCGCAGGGCGGCCTCAAACACGTCCAGCATCACTGTTCTCCATACGTTCTTATGGGCCGCACATTATTCACAAGTCAATACAGCACGACGCACGTCAGAATCACGGCGACAGCCTGGAATTACGGTGACATGTGCAATAACCCCTAAACTCTGATCGCCTCCAGCCGCGCCCTTGCTCGGGGACACGCAATAGCATGTCCCCGGGTTGCGCAACATCATTTGCCTGCGCGCGCTAGGGTGTGATGCGCACCAGCCCCCAAGGCAATCCGCACTCAATCCGCTGCCCGATCCGCTCTATTCACTGGTCCTTCATTCTCACCCCCCTTATAACGCCCGCCATGAGCCTTACCCTCAGCGCCGCGGGGCGCTTCGCATTTCTGTTGCCGTTGCTGGTTCTGGCCGCGCCGCCTGCTCCTGCCCAATCGGCGAAGGCATCTGCCAAGGAACCCGTCCCCTGGCTCTATCGCGGCAGCGATGTGCCGCCGGACAAGGAGTGGGTGTTTGGCGAGCTGCCCAACGGGGTGCGCTATGCGGTGCGGCGCAATGGGGTGCCGCCGGGCCAGGTTTCAATCCGGATCCGGATGGATGTCGGCTCGCTATATGAGAGCGATAGCGAGCGAGGCTATGCCCATCTGATCGAGCATCTGACCTTCCGCCAGTCAAAATATCTGGCCGATGGACAGGCGATCCCCACCTGGCAGCGGTTAGGCGCGACCTTTGGCAGCGATACCAATGCCGAAACTACGCCGACCAGCACCACCTATAAGCTCGATCTGCCCGATGCGACGCCCACGGGCCTCGAAGAATCGTTCAAGCTGCTGTCGGGCATGATCACCGCGCCAACGCTGAGCGAAGCCAATGTCCGCACCGATGTGCCGATCGTGCTGGCCGAAAAGCGTGAGCGCGGCGGAGCGGGTGAGCGGGTGCAGGAGTTTACGCGCCAGACCTTCTTTGCCGGGCAATTGCTGGCGGATCGATCGCCGATCGGCACAGTAGAGGCGCTGGAAGGTTCGACACAGGCGAGTGTTCGCGCGTTCCATGCGCGCTGGTACCGGCCGCAAAACGCCGTGGTGATCGTGGCAGGGGATGCTGATCCGGCGCGGCTGGCGGCGCTGGTGACCAAATATTTCTCTGACTGGAAAGTCCCCGGCAAACTGACCCCGGCGCCATCCTTTGGTGATCCTGTCGCGCCAGTGGGCGCGGATCCGGCCAATCCGGTGGGGGAAACAAGGGTACTGGTCGAGCCCGATCTGCCCCGCACCTTCAGCTATGCGCTGCTGCGTCCGTGGCGCAAGGTGGATGATTCGATTGCCTATAATCAGGGGCTTATGATTGATGCGTTGGCGCAAGCGATCATCAATCGGCGCCTGGAAGCCCGCGCCCGCGCCGGCGGCAGCTTTCTGATTGCGCAGGTTTCGCAAGATGATGTCAGCCGTTCGGTCGATGGCACATTCGTTTCGGTGACTCCCCTGACCGAGGATTGGCAGAAGGCAGTTACCGAAGTTCGCGGCGTGATCGCCGATGCCTTGTCCACCCCGCCGAGCGATGATGAGATTGAGCGCGAAGTGGCGGAAATGAACGTCGCCTTTGAAAGTTCGGTTGAGCAGCGCCGCCTCTTGCCGGGCGGAAAGCTGGCCGATGATCTGGGCAATGCGCTGGATATTCGTGAAACCGTGGCATCGCCCGAAGTGGTGCTGGATATATTCAACCGATCGCGTCCGCTGTTCACCCCGGCGGCGGTGCTGGATCACACCCGCACGCTGTTCAAGGGAACGGTGATCCGGGCGGCCTATCTTACCCCCAAGGCGGGAGAGGCCGAGGGCGCGCGCTTGCGCACCGCGCTGCTGGCGCCAGTGACGGCCGATGGCAAGGCCCGGCTTTCGAACAAGCCGATTTCCTTTGCCGAGATGCCCAGCCTAGGTTCGCCGGGCAAGAACACCTCCATCCTGCCAACGGGCGTGCTGGGGATCGATCAGATCGATCTGGCCAACGGGGTCAAGGTGCTGTTCTGGCCGACCAAGGATGAGCCCGGCCGAGTGACAGTCAAGGTCCGGTTCGGCGCTGGCTATCGTGCCTTCGATCAGGGCGATGCGCCTTATATCACGCTGGGCGATCTGGCGCTGGTCGGATCAGGCGTTGGCTCGCTTGGGCAGGAAGAGCTCGACCGGATTTCGACCGGGCGCAAGATGGGGTTCGATTTCGCTATCGAAGATGCCAATTTTGAGTTTTCCGCTGATACGCGGCTGGCGGATCTGGACGATCAGCTTTATCTTTTTGCTGCCAAATTCGCGATGCCGCGCTGGGATGTTGCGCCAGTGATCCGGGCCAAATCTGCGGCGCAGCTGCAGTATGAGAGCTATGCCACTTCGCCACAGGGCATTTTGGAGCGGGACCTCAAATACCTTAAGCGCGGCCGCGATGCGCGGTTCCATACCCCCACTCCCAAAGAGATCGAAGCAGCAACGCCGCTAGGCTTCCGGCAGGTTTGGCAGCCGATTCTGGAAAATGGACCGATCGAAGTGCAGCTGTTCGGCGATTTTGACCGGGCCAAAGCGATCGCTGCACTGGAGCGTAGTTTTGGCGCACTCGCCAAGCGCCCACCGCTGCCCGGTTCAACCGGTCCGGCAACAGCTCAATCGTTGATTGCCTCAGCCAAGCCGGTGCTGCTGCCACATCGCGGCGATGCCAATCAGGCGGCCGCGCTGGTGAGCTGGCCAACCGGGGGCGGGATGACAGCAATATCCGAATCGCGTCAGCTTGAAATCCTGACCCAGCTGTTCAGCAACCGCTTGCTTGACCGGATGCGGGAAAAACTGGGCGCGAGCTATTCGCCACAGGTGTTTTCGGAATGGCCGATTGATCTTGATCAGGGTGGCTCAATCATCGCGCTGGGCCAGCTCGATCCTAAATCGGTGCCGGTGTTCTTCGCCACAGCCGACGAGATCGCCGCCGAATTGATCGCGCGGCCGGTTACAATGGATGAGCTCGCCCGGGTGACCGAGCCGCTGCGCCAGCAGCTGACCCGCGCCTCATCCAGCAGTGCTTTTTTCATGTTCCAGCTTGAAGGAGCGACTTCCGATCCAGCGCGGATTGCAGCATTGCGGACGCTGATGTCGGATTACACCCAAACTACGCCAGCCCGGATGCAGGCCCTGGCCGCGAAGTATCTGGGTCAGGGCAAGAGCTGGCGGGCGGCTGTGGTGCCACAGGCCTTGGTCAGCACTGCTGCCGGTTCAGCTGCAGTCGCGGGCCGCTGATCCCATCAGTTTGCGGCAGCCTGCCGGGCCTATCGAGCGGTAAACCTGCCCTTGGCCGCGTTGAAGCTTTGCAGCTTTTGCAATTGCGAAGCGGCCCCGCTATGGCGCGCGAGCCTCATTACCAAGGGCGCGAAGGAGCGATAGAGTGGCAAGTGCTTGGACCCCCGATAGCTGGAAGTCGCATGAAGCGCGCCATCTTCCCGCCTATCCCGATGCCGGGGCGTTAACCCGCGCCGAGGAAACTCTCGCCAATTATCCGCCTTTGGTCTTTGCTGGGGAAGCCCGCGCGCTCAAGCGCGATCTGGCCGAAGTAGCCGCCGGGCGCGGGTTCCTGCTACAGGGCGGCGACTGCGCCGAAAGTTTTGCCGAGTTCCACCCCAACAACATCCGCGATACTTTCCGCGTGCTGCTGCAGATGGCGGTGGTGATGACCTTTGCCAGCAAGCAGCCGGTGGTCAAGGTCGGGCGGATGGCGGGCCAGTTCGCCAAGCCGCGCTCCTCGCCGATGGAAACGCAGGGCGGGACCGAACTGCCGAGCTATCTGGGCGACAATATCAATGGGATCGAGTTTGATCCGGCGGTGCGCAATCCCGATCCTGAACGGATGGTGCGCGCCTATAACCAGTCCGCCGCAACGCTCAATTTGCTGCGCGCCTTCTCGACCGGCGGCTATGCCAATTTGCGCCAGGTTCACCAATGGACGCTCGATTTCATGGGCCGCAGCCCCTGGGCCGACAAGTTCGCGCAGACCGCCGACCGGATCGGCGAGGCGATGGACTTCATGGCTGCCTGCGGGATTGATCCCGGCACCGTGCCGCAGCTCCAGGGCACCAGCTTCTACACCAGCCACGAGGCGCTGCTGCTGCAATATGAGCAAGCGCTGACCCGGCGCGATTCGCTGACTGGCGACTGGTATGATTGTTCCGCGCATATGCTGTGGATCGGCGACCGGACGCGGTTCGAAGGCTCGGCCCATGTCGAATATCTGCGCGGGGTCGGCAATCCGATCGGCATGAAATGCGGCCCAAGTCTGACTCCCGATGCGTTGCTGGGCCTGCTCGATACGCTCAATCCGGGGCGCGAGCCGGGGCGGATGACGCTGATCAGCCGGTTCGGCGATGACAAGGTTGAGGCTGGGCTGCCTGCGCTGGTCCGCGCGGTAAAGCGCGAGGGGCATCCGGTGGTGTGGTCGTGCGATCCGATGCACGGCAATGTCATCAAGGCCAACAACGGCTACAAGACCCGCCCGTTCGACCGTATCCTGAACGAAGTGCGCGGCTTCTTCGCGGTCCACCGCGCGGAAGGCACCCATGCAGGCGGCATCCATATCGAGATGACCGGGCAGGATGTGACCGAATGTACCGGCGGCGCCGTAGCGATCAGCACCGAGGCCTTGGCGGACCGCTACCACACCCACTGCGACCCCCGGCTCAACGCCGCGCAATCGATCGAGCTGGCCTTCCTGCTGTCCGAAATGCTCAATCTGGAAGCGGTTGACCGGGGACTCCGTGCTGCCTGATCGCAGCCAGTGATTGCGCGCGAATTGCTGGGCACTGCCCAAGTTCCCGGCGGCGCTGAGCTGCGGCTCTATGCGCATGGCCGCGATTTTATGATCGTGCTCGATCGCAACGAGCTGATGAGCACCAGAATGCGCGGCTCCGAAGAGGCGCTGGCGGTGATGAGCATCGAGCGTCTCACCGGGAACCCTGCCCCGCACTTGCTGATCGGCGGCTATGGCATGGGCTTCACCCTGCGCGCTGCGCTGGCCGCTTTGGGACCAAAGGCGCAGGTCACCGTGGCCGAGCTGGTGCCGGAAATCATCGCCTGGGCGCGCGGGCCGATGGCCGAGCTTACTGCGGGCTGCCTCGAAGATCCGCGCCTGACCTTGCGCAGCGGTGATGTGAGCGATGTGATCCGCGAGGGGCGCGCGCGCTATGACGCGATCCTACTCGATGTTGACAATGGCCCTGACGGGCTGGTTCGCGATGACAACGACCGGATCTATTCGCGCAGCGGACTGGGTGCGGCCAAACATGCGCTGCGCCCCGGCGGAGTGCTTGCGATCTGGTCCGCTGCGCCCGATCCGGCCTTTGCCCGGCGGCTGGCGGGGGCTGGTTTTGGAGTCGATGAAGTTGCCGTCAGCGCGCGCGGGAACGGGCCGGAAGGCAAGAAGGGCAAGGGCCCGCGCCACATCATCTGGTTCGCGAGAAAGGCGGCTTAGTGCCAGTGTAATTGAGCTCGACTTGCCCCGTCCCATTTAGGGCAGGGGTATCGCATATTACCCAAAACTTACCTCATTCGTCACCCTGAAACGAGTTCAGGGTGACGAATGAAGGGTGATTTTCCATATGCAATAACCCTCCCCTGAAGAGGAGGGGTTTACGCGTTTCAATTGCTCTGACCGAAAATCTTCTGGTTGGGGCGGCAGGATTCGAACCTGCGCATGGCGGCATCAAAAGCCGCTGCCTTACCGCTTGGCGACGCCCCACCAGAGGGCGCGCTTATAGCGGTGGTTTCCGACATGAAAAGGGGGGCAAGCTCCGAACTTTAACTTGAGGCCGGTTCCAGCTTGTCCTGGGTGCGCAATTCGAAGTCCGAGGCGTCATGGCGCTCGCGCAGCTGGCCTTCGAGAGCACCACTTGCCCGGTTCACCATCCTGCCGCGTCGCACTGCGGGCCGCGCGTACAAGCCATCGCACCAGCGCGCCACATGGGCGTAGCTATCCAGATCAAGGAAAACCTTGGCATCGTTATAAGCGCTGCCGCTCATCAGTGCGCCGAACCAGGCATAGGCGGCCATATCGGCAATCGAATAGTCCTCCCCTGCAAGATAGGGCGATTCGGCCAGCCTGCGATCGAGCACGTCAAACAGCCGCTTTACTTCCATCGAATACCGGTTGATCGCATATTCGATCTTGACCGGGGCATAGGCGTAAAAGTGCCCAAAACCGCCACCGATGAACGGTGCACTGCCCATTTGCCACATCAGCCAGCTGAGGCATTCGGCCCGGCCCTTGGGGTCGGCAGGAATGAACGCGCCAAACTTTTCCGCCAGATGGAACATCATTGCGCCGCTTTCGAACAGGCGGATTGGTTCTGGTCCGCTGCGATCCATAAGCGCGGGGATCTTGGAATTGGGATTGATCGCAACAAAGCCCGATCCGAACTGATCGCCGGCACTGATGTTGATCAGCCAGGCATCATATTCTGCACCTGCGTGGCCAGACTCAAGCAGCTCTTCAAGCAGGATGGTGACCTTTTGACCATTGGGCGTGCCCAGCGAATAGAGCTGGAACGGGTGCTTGCCGACCGGCAGCTCCTT
>JANOKC010000090.1:0-24870 GCA_031419035.1 Novosphingobium sp.
CTTCCCCCCGAGGCCGAGCTTCGTAAACAGTTTGCCGAGCGCGCCGATCCCAGTCAGCGCCACCTGTTCCTTCAGCCCAGGCCGATTGAGCTGCGCGCAATCGAAGGACGGCACTGGATCAACGAGGGCCCGGCCCCGCCCATGTCGCACAGCTGGTTCCGAGCGGTTGCGCCGCTGCCCGATGACCCGCGCATCCACCGCGCGATCATGACCTATGCCAGCGACATGCAACTGCTCGGCACCTGCATCCTGCCCCACGGCCTCAGCTGGAGCCGGGGCGAAGTGATCAGCGCCAGCCTTGATCACACAATTTGGTTCCACGATGATTTCCGCGCCGACGAATGGCTGCTCTATGCCACTGACAGCCCCTGGTCCGGCAGGGGCCGCGGCTTCAACCGGGGCCGCATTTTTACGCAGGATGGCCGGCTGGTGGCCAGCGTGGCGCAGGAGGGCATGATCCGCCCGGCCAAGGTCAAGGGCTAATCGTCACCCACCCGGATGATAAAAATCATACACTGTTTGCGCCACCGCCGCACTCACTCCCGCCGCGCGTTGGAGATCCTCCAAACTCGCCGCACGCACGCCCCCTGCCGTGCCGAAATGGAGCAACAGCGCGCGTTTCCGCGCCGGGCCGATGCCGGAGATTTCATCCAGCGGCGAAGCGCTGATCGCCCGGCTGCGTTTATCACGGTGGGCGCCGATGGCGAAACGATGGACTTCGTCACGCAGGCGCTGGAGCTGGAACAATACGGGTGAGTTGACTGGCAGGGTCTTTTCGCGGCCATCAGCGAAGTGGAACACTTCGCGCCCCTCGCGGCCGTGATCTGGCCCTTTGGCGACAGCGATTAGAGGCACATCCTCGACCCCCAACTCCTCCAGCGCCGCTTTCACCGCCGACATCTGACCCTTACCACCATCGATCAGCACCAGATCGGGCCAATTGCCGCCGTCCTTATCAGGATCTTCCTCCATGACCCGCAAAAAGCGGCGGCTAAAAACCTCGCGCATCATTGCAAAATCATCATCGGTCTGCGCGGTTTTGATGTTCCACTTGCGGTACTGGCCCTTGCGCAAGCCTTCCGGCCCCGCAACTATCATCGCTCCCAGCGCATTGGTGCCCTGAATGTGGCTGTTGTCATAAACTTCAATCCGCTGTGGCTCTTCTGGGAGCTCAAGGAATTCGGCCATCTCGCGCCAGATTTTCGCCTTGGTGCCGCTTTCCGCCAGTCGGCGCTCCAGCGCTTCGCTTGCATTGCGCTCTGCCTGTTCCATCAGTCGCCGCCGATCCCCACGCTGAGGGACCGAAATTTCGATTTTGCCTCCCGCCGCAACTGCCAAAGCCTCGGCCAGCAACGCTGCCTCGGGTAGCAACCGATCCACCAGCATAAGGCGTGGGGGGGGGACTTCCTCGTAGAATTGGGCAAGGAAGCTGGTCATCACCTCTTCAGCAGCCAGCCCATTGGTGTGGCTGGGGAAGAACGCGCGGTGCCCCCAGTTCTGCCCACTGCGAATGAAGAAGGCCTGGATGCCAAACTGTCCGCCTTGCTGGGCAATTGCAAAGACATCGGCATTGCCAACCCCTTCGGCATTGATCGCCTGGCTGCCCTGGATAAAAGTCGCCGCGCGGAGCCGGTCGCGCAGCATCGCGGCACGCTCAAAATCCAGCGCGTCCGCCGCCTGCTCCATCTGCGCGGCGATCTTGGCCTGCACCGCCTGGCTTTTGCCGCCGAGGAAGTCCTTTGCCTCGCCCGCCAGCTCGGCATAGTCAGCCTCGCTGATCCGCCCGACGCAAGGTGCCGAACAACGCTTGATCTGGTAGAGCAAGCAGGGCCGATCACGTCGGGCAAAAAACCCGTCGTTGCAGCTTCTTAACAGGAATAGTTTCTGCAACGCATTAATCGTTGTATTGACCGATCCGGCGCTCGCAAACGGTCCATAATAATTGCCCTTGGCCTTCCTTGCCCCACGGTGCTTCATAATCCGGGGAAAGGCATGATCGGAGCGCAGCAGGATGAAGGGGAAGCTTTTATCATCGCGCAGCAGAACATTATAAGGCGGGCGGTACCGCTTGATCAGCTGCGCTTCGAGCAGCAACGCCTCCGCCTCTGAATTGGTTGTGACGATGGTCATCGCCCGGCACTGGCTGACCATCCGCTTGAGCCGCAACGGCAACCGCTCAACCTGAGTATAATTCGCCACCCGGTTTTTCAGCACCTTGGCCTTGCCGACATAGAGCACATCGCCCCGCGCATCGAGCATCCGGTAAACCCCGGGCCGGGGCTTCAGCGTCTGCACCACCTCGCGGATCGCGGCGACGCCGGCTGCAAGATCGGGCTGGCCGGCCCCGCGTAGAGTATATGCCGCCTGATCCTCGTTGAAACGATCTGGCGATTGCTGATCAGTGAGAGATTTGGTGCGGGCCACAGGGCATGGGATACGCATTCCCCTCCTCGCTTGGAAGCGCCTTGTTGACGGCTTTCCCGGTTATGATACCCCTGTTGGCTTGAGCCTGGGCCAAAGGGCAGGCAATTGAGGGGGAGGAACCCGGGTTTGCGCCAACTCCAAGGCATGGATGCCTCGTTCGTTGCGATGGAAACCCGCAACTCGCCGATGCACATTGGATCGCTGCTGATCTATAACCCCGAAACCGCGCCTGGCGGCTTTGTGCGGTTCAAGGACATATTGCGGCACTTTGAAAGCCGGATCCAGCTGTCCAAGACGGTGCGGCAAAGATTGGTCCGCGTTCCGTTCGATCTCGATTACCCCTATTGGATCGAAGACGCCGAATTTGATCTTGAGTATCACGTCCGCCATGTTGCCCTGCCCCGGCCCGGCGACTGGCGCCAGCTTTGCATTCAGGCCGCGCGGATTTTTGCTCGCCCGCTGGATCTAAACCGCCCGCCATGGGAGTTTACGGTGGTTGAGGGGCTGGACAATATTCCCGGCGTCTCCCCAGGCAGTTTCGCGATGGTGACGAAGGTTCACCACTCCGCGATCGACGGGATGAGCGGGATTGACCTGCTCGACGCACTGCACACCCTTGAAGCGAATACACCCCCGCCGAACGAGCCTGACAATTGGAAGCCCGAACCAGTTCCAAACCCGATGGCATTGCTGGCCAAGGGCTGGCTTAATGCAGTTATCAATCCGGCCAAGCAGATCGAAGCCGTTGCGCGGGCTGTTCCCGGGCTGACCCGCACTATCCGGGCGATTGCCGCGAAGGACATTAGTGTCAGCGGCGAGATGCTCGCCCCGCGCAGCCGCTTCAACGCGGTAATTTCGCCCAATCGCGTGGTCGAAGGACGCAGCGTCGCATTGGCTGATGTAAAGGCAATCCGGGCGCTTGCTCCTGGCTGTAAGGTCAATGATGTGTTCCTCACCATCGTTGGCGGGGCGATGCGCAGATATTTGCTGTCCAAGAATGACCTTCCCGAAAAAACCCTGACCGCGATGGCGCCGATCTCCGTCCGCTCAGGCCAGGAAAAGGGAGACATGGGCAACCAGGTGGCAGCGATGATCGCGCCGCTGGGCACCCATATCGAGGATCCAGCTGAACGGCTGCGTTACGTTCATTCGCAAACCACCAACAGCAAAGCGATGACCGATGCGTTGGGCGCGCGAAATATGACCGAGATCAGCAAGGTCAGCCCGGCACTGTTCATGGCGCTGGGGGCGCAGCTCTACACACGGCTAGGACTTGCCAACCGGGTTGGTCCGCCGTTTACCACCGTTGTCACCAATGTTCCGGGGCCGCCTGTTCCGATCTATTCCACCGGCGCCCGGCTGGAAAGCATGATGGGACTGCTGTGCCTGACCGATGGTCTGGGTTTGGGCCATGTGGTGCAAAGCTATGTCAAGGAAGCAACCATCGCCTTCACAGCTTGCCGCAAGTTGATGCCCGATCCGGAATTCTACTCCCAGTGCATCCAGGACAGTTTTGATGAGCTGGTTGCCGCAGCCAAGGCGGAGGCCGCCCGGCCGGCTGTTCCGGTTCCTGATGTCGCCACCAAACCGAAGCCGAGACCAAAGGCTAAGCCAGCCAGATCCGCCAAGGCTGCCAAGGCGTGAGCAATGCAGCAGACCATCCAGGGTCAGCGTTGCTCCCGCCGTCTCGATTGCTTGTGCTGGCCGAAATCCGTGCGGTGTTTGAATTTGCCGCATTTTTCGCGACGCGCCCGCTGCTGGGCGGGCTGCCGCGCGGAGATGGGCACCCGGTGCTGGTGCTGCCAGGCTTTCTCGCTTCCGACACTTCCACCGGGCCTTTGCGCGGCTTGCTGAGCGATCTTGGCTATGATGCCTATGGCTGGGAGCTGGGCCGCAATGTTCGCGTTGACAGCCCGCGGGTTGAGGCAATGGTCTGGCGACTGCTGGCGATCCACCACCAAACCGGGCGCAAGGTCTCAATCGTCGGATGGAGCCTTGGCGGAGTCTTTGCCCGCGAGCTTGCCAAGATGCACCCCGAAGCAGTGCGCATAGTGATCTCAATGGGCAGCCCGATCCGCGACAATCGCAACCACACCAACGCGACCCCGTTGTTTGAATATCTCAACGGCAAGGAGCCGGAACCAATCCGTCAGGGCAGATTTACCGGACTGCACAACGCCCCTCCGGTGCCAACCACTTCGATCCTGACGAAGTCTGACGGGATAGTCCATTGGCGCGGCTCGGTCCAGCATCCGCAAGGTCAGACTGAGAATATCGAAGTACGCGCAAGTCACATTGGCCTTGGGGTCAATCCCAGCGTGATGATCGCCATTGCTGACCGGCTACGCCAGCCTGAAGGTGAATGGACCCCGTTCAAAGCCTCCCGATCACAGCGCTGGATGTTCCCAGTCTCGCAACTTCACTAAAACATCTTGCGCAGCTCGATCTCGATCACCCGGCCGCGCGGATCGATGTAATCGCGCTGATAGCTCAGCGGAACAGCGCCAGTGCCATCGGTAATTTTTTGCCGTCCATCGAAGATGTTATCGACCCGGAACGATAACCGCGCACCCCTGAAGAAGGGACTGAGCTTGGTCAGCGCCTGCTTTTGTCCAAGGTCCACAAATACCCGCAGGTCAAGGCCAAGCAGCCCGGAAAAGCGCAGGTCCGATGATCCCGGCAAGCCGTTGCCGTTGACCGCTGTGGGGGCGCTATAGCGGCCAACGATCCGCACACCCATGCCCTTGTGGAAAGTCCCGGATTCCAGTTCCAGCGTGTGCCGTGCCACGCCGCCGCCGGTCAGCGCATCGCCGTCCAGAAGATCGAGAGATGGACCACCTCGGGCAACCAGCACCTGTTCGGAAAGACGATAGGTATGATACAGGCTGACATTCCAGCGGCCCTGACCGCCAGGCCCGCCTAACATCCCCCCCATCCCACCGAAACGTCCACCACCGCCGCCAGCAGGCCGACCACCGCCGGACATTCCGCTGCCAGCGGGCGCCTTGCCGATCGTGCCAGACAGGTTGAGGCCCCAGCGTAACCGTGATCCGCGCTGCTGCGCCAAAGTCACCGGCCGCCGATCAATCGCCACCAGTCGGCCGGTGCTGTCACGCGTCACCCGGCTCGGAAAGGCCGTTTCGATTGCCGGGGTAAGCAGTGGGAACGAGGCAGTTACATCTTCCGACCGATTGCGAAAATACTCGACCAAAAGGTTTGAATTACTCAGGAAAGGCAGCTGCCAATTAGCCGAAACCTTCAAATCGCGCTGCGTCTCGCGCAGCAACGCGGCATTGCCGCCGCCGGAAATCGCTGCGAGCACGGTCTCACTGCGGCTGAAATCAAAGGTCGGCACATTAAAGGTCACCGTTACCGGACCACCAAGGTCTGTCAGACCCGGCGCTGCTTCGTTGACGATATAGCTGAACTGTAAACCCAGTTTTTCGGTGAGTGCCCAGCTTAGCCCGGCGCTATAGTCATAGAGAGTGCCAAAGTCTGAGAGATGGCTCAGCCCAGCGCTGAAATTCAGTGCCACATCACCAATTCCGGCCAGCATATTCTCGCGCCGGCTGGTCAGCGGCAGGCCAAGGTTGATCCCGGCCGATAGATCGTTGCGGCTGAGGCTAGTGACGCCTGCCATGCTGCGAGTATCGCGGCTTTCGAGCCCAGTATAGGCATAGCCAGTCTTGAATGTGACGCTCAGCGCGCCGGCCGGCAATCGGAGCGGCTGGCCAATCAAGGTAACAAGGCTAGTCAGACTGTCGCTGTCCGCAGATGCAGTATCAAACCCGCTCCCGTTGAGGCGATCGATCCGCGTGTCATTGTCGCTGTGGCCACCGTCCAGCGTCGCGGACAATTGCCATTCGCCTATCCGCCGGTTTAGGCTTGCGCCGCCTTGCATGCTGGTCGTCGCGTTCTCGCGCGTCAAGGGCGCATCGAGCAGATCCAATCCTGACAGCGAGAGACTGACAGAACGGGTGATCGCAGCGTTGAGGCTGAGCTGTCCGTCCAGCCCTCCACTGCCCAATCCCTTTGACCAATTTGCGTTCAGTCCCAGCTCACGGCTATCGGCAATCAGCGTCCGGAACGGCGCAGGATCAGTTTGGCCAAGCCCGACTGGCGCGCTTGATATTATGTTGCGCTCCGCTTCGGTAAGCGGGGTTGTGTCGCTAGCTGTAGCGGTCAGGTTCAGTCGGCTCGGGCCATTGATCCGCATCATCGAACCCTCAAACTCCGCAGTCGAACTGCCTCCCGCCCACGGCTGGCGAAATTCCACCTCAAAGGTTTTGCTGGCAAAATTATCCTTGAGGATGAAATTTACCACGCGGCTGTTGGGCGGATAGCCAAACCGCAGAGCCACTTCTTCGGGCAGCACTTCAACCTTGCGGATCGCCTCGGGTGGAAAATTGCGCATTTCCCGGAAACTGGCGACGCGCTGGCCATTGATCAGCACCACGGGAAAGCCGCCACCTCGGCCCCGCCCTGATCCTGTTTGGGGCGCGAGTGCAGCAAGCAGATCAGCGATCGATGCGGCCCCATAAGCAGCGATCTCGGCTTCATCCAGCGTCGCCACTGGCAGCTGCGGAACATCCAGCTCGCCGCCAAGGCGCGTGGCGATAACCAGTATCTGGTCCCTGTCGGATTGTGGCGCGGCCTCATCGGTCAACGAATTACCGCTAGAGGAAAGCGCTTCAGAGGCATTTGCCGGAGCAGCGAGTAACGCCAATGTTAACGCAGAAAAACGAAACATGTTACTGAAATCCTGCAACTATCTGGCCAAAACCCGATGAACCACCCCTTCCGCGTCGCTGACTGGCCCAAGCAGGCGGTAATGACAAGTCAAAGTGCGGTAACAAATTGTCGCAAACCGTTGGCTTGGGGATGAAGCGGGCTTCACGCGGCGTACAATCTGGCAAGGCTTCCCTTTTACGTAAGCCGGGGCTATGGCGCGCCGGATTGACGCTTAGATGACAATGGAAACAGATTACGGATGGCGAAGGAAGAACTCCTCGAAATGCGCGGCACGGTGGTTGAACTGCTGCCCAACGCGATGTTCCGCGTCCGTCTGGAAAACGATCATGAAGTGCTGGGCCATACCGCTGGCAAGATGCGCAAAAACCGCATCCGCGTGCTGGTAGGTGACGAGGTGCTGTGTGAGCTGACCCCATATGATCTGACCAAGGGCCGGATCACCTATCGCTTCATGCCCGGCCGCGGCGGTCCCGGTCAGTTCGGCTAAGCCTGATGGCTGTGGGCAATACCGCGCCCTCGTTGATTTTAGCATCCGCCAGTCCGCGCCGGCTTGAACTGCTGGCCCGGGTGGGTGTGACACCGGCGCAGGTCATGGCCGCCGATATCGACGAAACCCCCGCCCCCCGCGAAATTCCGCGTGCGTATGCGCAGCGCATGGCGCGGGAAAAGGCGCTGGCGATCACCGGCGGCGATTCCCATGTGCTGAGCGGCGATACAGTGGTCGCGCTGGGCCGCCGGATCCTCCCCAAGGCTGAGGATGAGGCAACTGCCCGCCGCTGCCTGATGCTGATGTCTGGTCGGCGTCATACTGTCCTCTCGGCAATTGCACTGAAAGCCCCGGACGGCTCGCTGCGGGAGCGGATGTCGGAAACTATCGTCCGTTTCAAACCGCTCAGCCCGGCCGAGATCGATGCCTATATCGCAGGCGGGCAATGGCACGGCAAGGCGGGCGGCTATGCCATTCAGGGCAGCGCCGAAGGGCTGATCGCGCGGATCGCGGGCAGCCATTCCGGCGTCATCGGCCTGCCGCTGTTTGAAACCCGCGCTTTGCTGCGCGCCGCTGGCTTCCCCCTTGGCTGAGTGGCTGGTCGAGAGCGGGATTGGCGAGGACCGGGCGGTTCTGATCGAACACGGCCAGATCATCGCCGCACGGCTGGAATGGCACGGAAAACTCGCCGCCGGACAGATCGAGGATGCCGTCCTGATCGCCCGCGCCGCCGGATCGAAACGCGGCACTGCCAGGTTTGCCAGCGGCGAGGAGGCGCTGGTCGATGGCCTCCCTCAAGGTGCCAGCGAGGGCGCTGCCCTTCGCCTGATCGTCACCCGCGCGACCATCGCCGAAACGGGCCGCCTCAAACGCGCACAAGCCCGCCCGACCAGTGACGCACCCCGCCCCGCACCGAGGCTGGCCGATCAGCTGCGCACCACCGGCTCCCCGGTAAAGCAGGTCCGCCATTTCGATGATTGGGACGATATCTTTGCCGAGGCGTGGAGCGGCGAAATCGCCTTTCCCGGCGGCACAATGACCATCACCCCCACCCCGGCGATGACGCTGATCGATGTCGATGGCACCCTGCCCCCGCCTGCGCTGGCACTGGCCGCAGCGGCGGCGCTGGGCAGTGCGATCCGGCGGCTCGATCTGGGCGGCTCGATCGGGATCGATTTCCCGACACTGGCGGACAAGGCAGACCGCCGCGCGGTGGATGATGCGCTGGCCGCTGGCCTCACCGGCTGGCCGCACGAGCGAACCGCGATGAACGGCTTCGGGTTCGTGCAACTGGTCGCCCGGCTGGAACGGGCATCCTTGCTCGGCCGGATTGCCAGCGACCGCGTCGGAGCCGCCGCGCGAAATCTGCTGCGGCTGGCTGAGAGGGTTACTGATCCCGGCGCGCTGCTGCTTACCGCGCATCCCGCCGTGATCGCCGCACTCCAGCCGCACTGGCGGCAAGAGCTGGCCCGGCGCAGCGGCCGGACCATCCGCTATGCCGCCGATCCCGCACTTGCCCTGAGCGGCGGTTTCGCGCAGGCGGTGCCGATATGACTGGCTCACACCGAAAATGCCCGATCTGCGGCAAACCGCGCAATGCCGAATACACCCCGTTCTGCTCGTCCCGCTGCCGGGATCGTGATCTGGTCCGCTGGCTTGAGGATGGCTATGCCCTGCCCGGCCCGGCGGCGGCACCGCAAGTCCCCGACGAGGACTAATTCCATCTTGCCATTTCCGCGCCGCTTCGCCATAGGCGCGCTTCCAAATCGCTCGCTGGCTTTTCGCCACCGCAGCAGCGATGCCCGGGTAGCTCAGTTGGTAGAGCACGTGATTGAAGATCATGGTGTCGGCGGTTCGATTCCGTCCCCGGGCACCATTTTTTTGCGTTAAAGAATCTCAAGCGATGGCGTGGGAGGCGGCTGGGGGCGAAAATAGCTTCCCCGCTTTACTAGCGCCGTGCATCCCGGCACTAGATACGGGTGGACGTCGAAACTTTCATCAATAAATGGCTCGGGGTAACCGGCGGAGCCGAACGCGCCAACTATGCCCAGTTCATCAATGATTTGTGCGGCGCGCTCGATCTGCCCGTCCCCGGTGTGGCGACCGGCGGCGTGCTGGGCGGTTACCAGTTCGAAGGCCCGGTGCCGGGCGGCGGGGTTGGCGGAGGCACCGGCGCGATCGACCTTTACAAGCACGGCTGCTTCATCCTTGAAGCCAAGCAATCGAAGCTGAGCAAGGCTGATCAAAAGCAGTCTGAGCTGTTCGATGTCGATCAATCAGCGCCCGCCTCACCCTCGGGCGCACGTTATGACAATCTGATGCGCGGCGCGCTGGCCTAGGCCAAGAACTATGCGGTGAACCTGCCTGGCGATCACCCATGGCCACCGTTCCTGATCGTCTGCGACGTTGGCCGCGCGTTTGAACTTTATTTCGACTGGTCGGGCAACGGGCGCGGCTATGGCCATTTCCCCGATCAGCACTCCTACAGGTTCGAGCTGCACCGCTTGGCCGATGCCGACGTGCAGGCGATTTTCCGCGCCGTCTGGATCGATCCGGCCAGCATCGATCCCCGCGCCCGTTCGGCCGAGGTTTCGCGCAGCATCGCCAAGCGGCTGGCCGATGTTTCCAAATGGCTTGAAGGCACCCAGCGCGCCCGGACCGCACAAGCGAGCGACAGCGAGCGCAGCCTTGCGGTTGAGGAAACCGCCCTGTTCCTGATGCGGATCGTGTTCTGCATGTTTGCCGAGGATGTCGGGCTGTTGCCCAAGGACAGCTTCTCCGGCTTTCTCGAAAAGGCGGTGGAGAACGAAGCCGCGTTCGAGCCGGAGCTGCGCAATTTGTGGAGCGTGATGGGCCGCGCAGGCGGCGAACGCTATGCCTCGGCCATCGGCGCAGAGGTGCGCTATTTCAACGGCGGGCTGTTTGCCTCGGCGCAGACCTATGGCCTGTCCAATGCCGATCGGGGCGAGCTGCTGGAAGCAGCCAAGGCGGACTGGACCAAGGTTGAACCCGCGATCTTCGGCACTTTGCTGGAACAGGCGCTGACCCCCAGTGAACGCGCCAAGCTGGGCGCGCATTACACCCCGCGCCCCTATGTCGAGCGGCTGGTGCAGGCCACCATCATGGACCTGCTGGACGCGGAATGGGAGGCTATCCTGAAATCCTCCCCCGGCGGGGAGGATTTGCTGAGCGCAGCAACCGCCTTCCACGCCCGCCTGTCCGCCCTGCGCATTCTCGATCCCGCCTGCGGCACTGGCAATTTCCTTTATGTCGCGATGGAAAATCTGATGCGGCTGGAAGGCGATGTGATCGAAGTGATCCGCCAGCTGGGCGGCGCGGCGGTCCCGCAAGTCGGGCCGCAACAATTCCTCGGGCTGGAACTGAACCCGCGCGCCGCCGTGATTGCAGAGCTGGTGCTGTGGATCGGCTGGCTGCGCTGGCGGATGAAGAACGATCCTGAAGCCGCGCCCGATCCGGTGCTGAAACAGTTCGGCAATATCAATTTCGGCGGTCATGCCGGCTATGATGCGGTGCTGCGTCACAAGCCGACCGGCGAGGCCGATATTGACCATCCGGTGATCCCCGATTGGCCCGAGGCGGATTTTATCATCGGTAACCCGCCATTTATCGGCGGCAAGGATATCCGCCGCAATCTGGGCGGCGATTATGCCGAGGCGCTGTGGCGGGCCAATCCGCGTGTTCCCAAGTCAGCCGATTTCGTCATGCAATGGTGGGACCGCGCCGCGCATATTCTGGTGGCGGATGGCAGCCCGTTGCAACGGTTCGGGTTCGTGACGACCAACAGTATTACCCAGACGTTCAGCCGCCGGGTGATCGAGGGATATCTCGCTTCGCCCCCCTCCCCTGAAGGGGAGGGGGACAAGGCCACCCTCTCCCTCATCCTCGCCATCCCCGATCACCCCTGGACCAAGGCGACCAAAGACGCCGCCGCCGTGCGGATCGCCATGACCGTGGCCACGCGCGGGACACGCGACGGGCAGCTGGTGGAAATCGTCAGCGAGGCAGGATTGCAATCCGACGCGCCCCGGCTGGAGGAACGCACGACGATCGGCCGGATCAACCCGGATCTGTCGCTGGGGTCGGATGCCGGGGCGGTTGTGCCGCTCAAAGCCAATGAGGGCATATCATCGCGGGGAGTCGCATTGCACGGCGCTGGTTTCATTGTCACGCCGCAGCAGGCAGCTGATCTTGGCCTTGGGAAGCGAGAGGGTTTGGAACGCCATATTCGAGACTATCGACATGGCCGCGATCTCCTAGGCAGGTCGCGCGGAGTAATGGTGATCGATCTGTTTGGATTGTCTGAAAAGGATGCAAGGACAAATTTTCCTGAGGTTTATCAGCATGTTTTGAAAACCGTAAAACCTGAACGTGATGCAAACCGCCGCCCCACGAGACGAGACAATTGGTGGCTTTTCGGCGAACTGGCACCAGCTTTCCGGGACTACTCTGGCGACCTTTCCAGATACATCGCTACTGTAGAAACGGCCAAGCATCGCATTTTTCAATTTCTCGACCCGACCATTTTGCCAGACAACAAGGTGCTTGCGATTGGAGTCGAAGACTCATTTTCCCTCGGTGTATTGTCGTCAAGAATTCACGAGGAGTGGTCATTGCAGCTCGGCGGTTGGTTGGGATTCGGGAACGACCCAGTCTATGTAAAATCCAAGGTCTTCGACCCCTTCCCCTTCCCCGATACAACGCCAACCCAGCGCGCTACCATCGCCGAGCTTGCCGAAGAACTGGACGAAATCCGCAAACTCGCTCTGGCAGAGGTTTCCGGCCTGACCATGACCGAGATCTACAATCTGCGGGATCGCCAGCGGGCGGACCAGTTGAAAGATTTGCTGGAAACCGAACGCGCGGCCAAAGCCCGCGTCGGCATTGTGAACCGCCTGCACGAACAGATCGATGCCGCAGTCGCCGCCGCCTATGGCTGGCCTGCTGACCTGCCCTCCGCCGAAATCGTCACACGGTTGGTGGCGCTCAACGCGGCGCGCGCTGCCGAGGAACGGGCCGGAACCATCCGCTGGCTCCGCCCCGAATACCAGATCCCCCGGTTTGGCGCGGCGAAGCCCTAGCCCCAGCCCTGTCACCGAACTGACCCCGAACCGTCATCGCCGCGCAACGTGCCAAGCCTATTGATTGCGCAGTGAAGTTGCCGGGGAGTTGCGCTGATGCTGTGGGCCAAATCCGATCTGCTGGAAGCGCCGCCGCTTCGGGCTGGGCCAGCCAGCGGGATTCCCGATTGGCTGGCGCTGCCGGATCCCAAGGGGTTTCGGCCCAAGCGGCGTTACCGGACAGTGTGGATTTCTGACATTCACCTTGGCACGCGCGGCTGCAATGCCGATCTGCTGGTCGATTTTCTGCGGTCAATCGAATGCGAGACGCTGTATCTGGTGGGCGATATCGTTGATGGCTGGCGGCTGCGCAAAGGCTGGTATTGGCCTGATTCCCACAATGAGGTGGTCCGCCGTCTGCTGAAAATGTCGCATCGCGGCACCCGGGTGGTGTTTGTTGCGGGCAACCATGACGAGATGCTGCGCGACTATGCCGGATTCTCGTTCGGCGGGGTGGAACTGGCGCTGGAGGCGGTACACATCACTGCCGATGGGCGGCGGCTGCTGGTTACGCATGGCGACAGTTTCGATGGGGTGGTGCTCTATGCTCGCTGGCTCGCCTTCCTGGGTGACAAGGCATACGATATATTGCTGCGCGCCAATGTGCTGTTCAACACCCTGCGCCGCCACCTGCGCCTGCCCTATTGGTCGCTGTCCGCGTTTGTCAAACGCAAGGTCAAGAACGCGGTCCAATATGTGTGCAGCTTTGAGGAAGCGGTTGCCCGCGAAGCGGTGGAGCGCGGCTTCGACGGGATCGTTTGCGGCCACATCCATTGCGCCGAAATCCGCCAGATTGGCGAGATCACCTATTACAACGATGGTGACTGGGTCGAAAGCTGCACCGCACTGGTCGAAGACGCGCAAGGGGTGATGTCGCTGATCGATTGGGCAGCGGAAACCGCAAGTGCCGAACGCAACATCGCAAGAATGGAGCTAGCAGAATGAGAATCGCCCTCGCTACCGACGCCTGGCATCCGCAAGTGAACGGCGTGGTCCGCACGCTTAGCGCGACCGTGGCCGAACTTGATCGCCGGGGCCATGAAGTTGAACTGGTAACGCCAGAACGGTTCCTGACCATGCCGATGCCGGGCTATTCATCGATCCGCCTGGCGATGGTGCCGCGCTTTAGCGTGCGCCGGATGCTGGATGCCTTTGCCCCCGACATTGTCCACATCGCCACCGAAGGCCCGATCGGCTGGAGCACGCGCGGCTGGTGCGTGGCGCGCGGGGTTCCGTTTACCAGCGCGTTCCACACGCGGTTCCCCGATTATGCTGCGGTGCGGACCGGCATCAACGCCGAACGCTTTTGGCCGATCATGCGGCGCTTTCACGGGCCAAGCCGCGCCGTGATGGCGGCTACGCCAAGCCTTGAACAAGAGCTGGCCACGCGCGGATTTGAGCGCACCTGGCGCTGGAGCCGAGGCATCGACCGGGCGCAGTTCAATCCGATCGGCGAAACCCACCCGGCCCTGCGCGATCTACCCCGGCCGATCCTGCTCAATGTGGGCCGCGTTTCGCGTGAGAAAAACCTTGAGGCGTTTCTGGGCGGCGCTGCTGCGGGAACCAAGGTGATCGTTGGCGATGGCCCGGCGCTGGAAGATCTCAAGCGGCGCTTTCCTGACGCAGTTTTCCTGGGGGCACTGTCGGGCGAAGAGCTTGCGTGTGCCTATCGCAGCGCAGACTGCTTTGTTTTTCCCAGCCGAACAGATACCTTCGGTCTGGTCCTGATCGAAGCGCTGGCCTGCTGCGTTCCAGTGGCAGCCTATCCTGTCGCCGGCCCCATGGATGTGCTGGGCCGCGAAGGACGGGGGCCAGATAATACAATGCCCGCGACGGTCGCGGTGCTTGATGATGACCTCGATCTGGCAATCGCCAAAGCGTTGCGACTCGATCGGCAAGCGGCGGCGGTATTTGGCGCCCGTCACAGTTGGGAGCGGGCAACCGATCAGTTTCTGGCTGGGATTATGTCGGCGCACAGCGAACATGGCCGCAAGCGCGAGATGGAACCCGCCTAGCCGCAGCGCGGCTATGCCGGGACAGCGCAGCGATTCCTGACGGCTTCGCTTTGTCATATCAGTGCCACGAACCAGTCGGTTTATGATCGCCCCACCATCACCGGGAATACGCCCAAGCGTAACAGGGCTGGCCTATCTGCCCTCTTGTCAAACCTGACAGACCAAGGGGTATTTATGCGCAGCGTTACAGTTTTTCTTTTTGCTTCAACCGCGTTGATCGCCAGCCCGGCCCTTGCCCAGATCGAATCGGCTCCTGTCGATACTGAAGCCAACGATGAAAGCGCGATCATCGTGCTTGGCCGCGGCCAAACCCGTCAGGTTCAGGAAATCAAGGCAAAGGACATCCTTCTGCTAACACCGGGTTCCAGCCCGATCCGCGCGATCGAAAAGCTGCCCAGTGTCAACGTTCAGGCGGCCGATCCGTTCGGCAACTATGAATGGTCAACCCGGGTCACGATCCGCAGTTTCAACCAGAACCAGCTTGGCTTCACCCTCGATGGAATTCCGCTGGGTGATATGAGCTATGGCAATCACAACGGCCTACACATCAGCCGCGCCGTCAGCCCCGAGAACATCTCCAGCGTGCGTGTGGCGCAAGGCGGCGGATCGCTGGGCACGCAATCAACCAGCTCGCTTGGCGGGACCGTAGAGACGTTCACGCTCAGCCCGTTGGACCGGTTCGGTGCTCAGGCCAACGGCACCTATGGAAGCAATGATACCGGCCGCGGTTTCGTGCGCGTTAATCTGGGTAGCGCCGATGGCGCGCGCGGGTTTGTGTCCTATGGCTATGCGACAACCGACAAGTACAAGGGCGAAGGTTCGCAGGACCAGCAAATGATCAATGCAAAGCTGGTGGTGCCAGTTGGTTCGGCAGAGATCGACGGCTGGTTCAGCTGGTCTGATCGGCGCGAGCAGGATTATCAGGACATGTCGCTGAGCATGCTTGATCGGCTTGGCTATGGCTGGGACAACACCTATCCCGATTATGCCCGCGCGATCCTGTATGCCGACATCGGCAACAACCGCGGCGAAACTGGCGCGGCTATTTCCAACGCGGCTGCAGGGACGATTTATCCCAATTCAGTCACCAACGTCGATGACGCCTATTTTGATGCATCTGGCCTGCGGCAGGACTGGATTGGGGCCATCGGATTGACGGCATCGTTGGGCGAGCAGGTGAACTTCGCGCTTAAGGGCTATTACCACCACAACCGCGGCCGCGGCCTATGGGCAACACCCTATGTGGCCAGCCCTAATGGTGTGCCAATCTCGGTCCGTACTACCGAGTATGAGTTGAACCGGATGGGTCTGTTTGGTTCGGTCGATGTCAAAATGGGCATTAACTCCATCACCATCGGCGGCTGGTATGAGAACAACAAATTCGATCAGGCGCGCCGCTTTTATGCCTTGCAAAGCCGCACGGAGCCGGGCCTGTCGTTCCGTGACTATCCGCAAAGCCCGTTTGCCACGCAATGGGAGTTCGATTTCACAACCGAAACTCTGCAATATCATGTCCAGGATCAGCTGGATTTCGGTGCGCTCAAGGTTAACCTCGGCTGGAAGGGTTTCCGCGTCAGCAATGAAGCGGTCGCAGTGATCCAGGCCAGCTTCCCCCAAGGCAAGATCAAGGCGCAGGATTGGTTTCAGCCGCACGCCGGCGTCGTCTATGCGCTGAACGATAAGGCGGAAGTTTTTGCAGGCTTTACCCAATCAACCCGCGCCTTTGCCTCAGCAACAACAACCGGGCCGTTCTCGACCAACCAGACTGGCTTCAACGCAATCAAGGACACGCTCAAGCCGGAAAGCTCGTCCACCTATGAGCTGGGCGCGCGGTATAATTCGAGCGTGTTCAACGGGGTGATCGCGGTCTATCTGGTAAACTTCAAGAACCGCCTGCTTTCGGCCGCCAGCGGGGCAACGATCCTCGGTAGTCCTTCGGTACTCCAGAATGTCGGTGCGGTCCGTGCGGTCGGTTTCGAGGCCGTTGGCGATCTCAAACTGGGAGGAGGGTTTGGCCTGTTTGCATCCTACAGCTATACAGATTCGACCTATCGCAATGATGTGTTCAACCTTTCGGGCACATTACTGGCGGCGATCAAGGACAAGACTGTGGTTGATTCCCCCAAACATCTGATCCGCGGTGAATTGAGCTACGACAATGGTCCGATCTTCGGCCGCATCGGAGCGAACTACATGTCAGAGCGGTTCTTCACCTACACCAATGACAAATCGGTCCCCGGCCGCGCAATCGTTGATGCGACGCTTGGCTATCGGCTGAACGACACGGTGGAAATACAACTCAACGCAACGAACCTGTTCGATCTGCAATATGTCTCGACAGTCGGTTCGGGCGGGTTTGGCAACAGCGGGGATCGCCAGACCCTGTTGGTGGGCGCGCCGCAGCAGTTCTTCGTTTCACTCAAAGCAGGGTTCTAAACATGCGGCTTCCGTTGCTCGCCGCGCTGGCACTTTCGATATGTTGCAGTGGCCAGGCAAATGCCGAACCAGTGCTGCTCATCTCGATCGACGGGCTGCGCCCCGGCGATGTCATTGCGGCCGAGCAACGGGGGCTCAAAGTTCCCAATCTAAAACGATTCCTGACAGAGGGCGCCTATGCCACTGAGGTCACGGGCGTCCTCCCTACTGTTACTTATCCCAGCCACACTACATTGCTGACCGGAACCAGTCCGGCCCGGCACGGAGTGGTGAATAATACAACGTTTGATCCATCCCAGCTCAACCAAGGCGGCTGGTACTGGTATGCCAGCGACATCAAAGGGCAGACCTTGTGGTCAGCTGCAAGTGCAGCCGGATTGAAGGTTGCCAATGTGCACTGGCCGGTCAGTGTCGGGGCGCCGGGAGTGAACTGGAATCTGCCGCAGATATGGCGCACCGGTCACCCCGACGATGTGAAGTTATTGACCGCCCTGGCCACGCCCGGTTTGGTCGCAAAGCTCGAAGCGGCAGTTGGCGAGGCCTATGCCCAGGGAATCGACGAAAGCATTGCAGGAGACGAAAACCGCGGGCGTTTTGCGGTTCGGTTGATTGAGGCTGAGCGTCCCGAGTTTATGACAGCCTATTTTACCGCGCTTGATCACGAGCAGCATTTGGTTGGACCAGGCACAGCTGAGGCGCATGCAGTGCTGGAACGGATCGACGCTATCGTGGGCCGCCTGATCGCCGCCCAACTTGCTGCCCATTCCAATGGAGTGATTGCGATCGCCAGCGACCATGGCTTCGAGGCTATTGGCCGGGAGACAAATTTCTTCCGCGCCTTCATCGATGCTGGGCTGATTCGTCTGGACGCGCAGGGCAAGGTGGCTGGTTGGGATGCTATGCCGTGGCCCTCAGCCGGTTCGGTCGCCATAGTCCTTAAGCGGCAGGATGATCCAGAGCTTGAGCGCCGCGTCGGGGTATTTCTGGCTGGCCTCAAGGCCGACCCTGCCAACGGGATTGCTGCCATCGCCGACAAGGCAGGAATCGCAAAGATGGGCGGAAATCCTCAAGCCAGTTTTTTCCTTAATCTGTCGCCAGACACATCCTCGGGAGCTTTTGCCGGGGCTGCGGCGCCGCTCCATTCGATCCCCAAATACAAGGGCACACATGGCTACTTCCCCAGTGTCCCAAATCTACGCTCAAGTTTCATGATCATGGGCAAAGGCATCCCAAAGGGCCGTTCTTTAGGAAAAATCGACATGCGCGCGATTGCCCCGACGATTGCCAGTGTCCTGAAGATTGATTTCGAGGACGCCGAGATGCCGCCTTTGCCGATGTAAAATTTTTGTCGTGAAATGGAAGTTTTTCGGTCTTCAAACTGACCCGATGGAGTCACCCAGAAACATTAATCGGCCCTTGTAAAGCTCATTCAAGGGACACTGACATGCCATTCAAGATTCGCACGCGGCGCAGCCAGGAGTTGCACGCTATCCTGCTTTGCGGGGGCGCGATGATTTTGCCGTTGGCCTCGGCGCAAGCACAGGATGCTGCGATCGATCAATCTGAAACGGCTATCGTGATCAATGGCACCCGCCCAATTGCAGAATCTGAAGCGGCGGCGCTCAGCGTTCAGAAAAACTCCGATTCGCTGGTCAGCGTGG
Organism: Novosphingobium sp.; assembly: GCA_031419035.1. Lineage (GTDB taxonomy): Bacteria > Pseudomonadota > Alphaproteobacteria > Sphingomonadales > Sphingomonadaceae > Novosphingobium. The sequence continues at coordinate 18,914 of JANOKC010000090.1, forward strand.
TCGCGTCGGATTCAGTAGGGCGTCTGCCCGATCAGAACATTGCCCAAGCCACTGGCCGGCTGCCCGGCGTCGCAGTTGAGCGCGATCAAGGCCAGGCGCGTTACATCAGCTTGCGTGGCGCTCCGAATTACTGGACCACCTTGTCGTTCGATGGGATTAACGTGGTCAGCCCGGAAGGCCGGGATGCGCGGTTCGATTCAATCCCCTCGGCTATCGCCTCGCAGATTGTGGTCTCCAAAGCAGTGACGCCCGACATGCCGGGCGAGACCGTTTCGGGCAACGTAAACGTTATTACTCGCTCGGCATTCGATTACAGCGGCCTGCATTTTGCCGGGAAAGCCGGCTACGGCGTGGGAGAACTTGGCAACCGCCCGCAATATGAGGCGTCTGCGGTGGTTTCGAGCCGGTTCAATGCTGGTGGTGGCGAGATCGGCGTGCTGCTTTCGGGCAGCTTTTACCAGCGCGACATGATCACCGACAATTTCGAGACCGATTTTGAGCGAGTCAGTCAGGACCAACGCCCTGGCAACGAAACGCGGTTCTGGGCGCAGGAGGCCGAAAACAAGCTTTACCGGCTGACCCGCAAGAACTGGTCCGTATCGGGCCGGATCGACTGGAAGCCCGACGCTGCAAACACCATTTCTTTGCGGTCCATCTATACCATTTTCATTGATGACGAGGCGCGCGACAATTATCGCTTCGATCTTGATGACCGGCAGTCCGACTTGTCGAACAGCGCTGCCGCTTGCACCACGGCAGTCAACCTCACCCCCATCAACACCGGCTACGGCGACGTCTGTATCGGTAATACCCCGCCCAGCGGCACCGTCTATGGCATCGACATCCGCCAGCGCTCAACACTGCGCGCATTCCGCCAGTCAATCTTTACCAACACGCTGGAGGGCAAGCACGAGTTTGGTGACGGCTGGCAGGTCAACTGGCTGGGCAATTACACCGAATCCAAGGACGACCGCTCGGTCGTCGGTGAAACAACTTGGGACAGCCCTTCAACCCGCAGTCTTCGGCCCACTGTTCGCTATGACTTCACCGATCCCAATCTTTCGCGGTTGCTGCTGTTCACTACGGTGCAACTGAGCAGTCCGACGCGCTATCAGGCTGGAACCCCGGTGACCGCTATCGACAGTTTCAACAAGCCGCTCAGCTCGCTGAACGTGCTCGACGCGGTCGACACCACTAAGGCCTATACTGGCAAGCTGGTCGTCTCGCGCGAGACGACATTTCTTGGCGCTGATGCCATTTTGAAGGCTGGTTTCCAATTCGATCAGCGCACCAAATTGGTCGACGAGACATCACGGCTGCTCAATACGGCGGCGCAGTTCACCGCGATCGGCGTTCCAACCGATTACAACCAGTTCAGCCTCGATCAGGCGTTTTTGGGCAAGATCGCGATGGGCTACACCTTCCGCTACTTCGACCCAGCCAAGATGCGCGCGGCCAGCGATGCGGCGCGAGCAACCTATGGCCTGACGGCGAGCCCCGCCAACCTCGACAACTTCTACAACGTGCAAGAGCAGGTCTATGCCGGGTTCCTGATGGGAACGCTTCGTTATGACTGGGGCTCGGTGGTCGGCGGTGCACGCATTGAGCATATAGAGAATAACGGCGTCGCTTATGTGCCGCGTAGCGCAGGTGCGACCACGGTAACTGCTGAATCCGATCAGACGCTGATCTTCCCCAGCCTGCACTTCAACTACAACCTCGACGATACCAAGAAGCTGCGCCTCTCATTCAATTCAGGCGCCGCACGGGCAGATTATGATCAGCTGCGCCCGAACGTAACCATCAACGACACCAACGAAACGATCTCGGGCGGTAATCCGGCGGTCAAGCCCGAGCGGGCATATGGCGTCGATGCATACTTCGAATGGTATCTGAAGCCGCAAGGCTATTTGATGGCAGGCGTGTTCTACAAGAAGGTCAAAGATGTGCTGTATAGTCAGACCAGCACCTTCGGCTCAAACGCGCTCGATTCTGGTGGGATTGACCGTTCGGAATATGATTTCTCTGGCATCACCAATGGCGGAGATGGCCGGGTGTTCGGTTTTGAAGCCGCCGCGCAGCTGCAGCTTGAACCTTGGACCGAATCGCTTGGTCTGCCCGATTGGATGGGCGGCTTTGGCATTACTGCCAACCTGACAGTCAACGACAGCGAAGTTACCAAGCCTGCAACTGGAGCCGTGCCAACCCGCAAGGTCCGTCTACCCGGGACTTCGGATGTGGTCTATAATCTGGGTGGCTATTACGAGAAATACGGCCTGTCGTTGCGCCTCCAATATCAGAACCGCAGCAAGTGGCTCGACGGAATCGCCGATGATCTAACCGATGCTGGCGACACCTATTGGGCTGCCGATAACGAGCTCGATTTCTCGGCCCGCTATGCCATCACGCCCAACTTCGAGGTCTATTTTGACGCCTCGAACCTACTCAATCAACCGGGTCGCCGCTTCTCAGATCCGGCCGGATTGCTGTCTGTCGGAACAACCACGATTGCTCCGATCCCGACTGCAAGCTCCGAAGTGCAAACGATCGAATGGGAGCGCTTTGGACGGCGCTATTCGGGTGGCATAAGGATCAACTTCTGATGGCGCGGCACGCACTCTTCCTCGCGGCCATACTGATCGCTGCGCCGGGCGCACCCGGTGCTGCACAGACCGCCGAAGTTACCGCACGGGGTGAAACCGCTCCGGTTGGCACCGCCAATGCGGATGCGGCTGATGACCCAGCGATCTGGCGCAACGCGAGGCAGCCTTCCAAAAGCCTGATCGTAGCGACCGACAAGAAGGCCGGCCTTTATGTTTACGGCCTGGATGGTGCGGTAAAGCACTTTGCGCCCGCCGGACGGCTCAACAATGTCGATCTGATCGACCTTGGCAAACGCGGCATCATCGTGGTTGCGAGCGACCGGAATGACCCGGCGCAAGCGAAATTGCGACTCTATCGACTAGATCCCAAGACAGCGGGTTTGACCGAGCTTGGCAGCGTTTCTGGCGGAGCGGGTGAAGCGTACGGCATTTGCCTGCTCCGCGCCAACGTCGGGCTGCTGGCATTTTCAGTGCTCAAGGAAGGTGCGATTCACATGGTTCGCATCGATCTCAAGGGCAGTGAAGTGGAGGGCAACATTGTTCGCACATTGCGAGTCGCTACCCAGCCCGAAGGCTGCGTTGTTGATGGCCGCTCGCAAACCCTGTTCGTCGGGGAAGAAGCCCGCGGGATTTGGGCTTTCGATATCCGTGCCAATTCTCCTGATACCGGCAAACTTGTCGCTTCTGTCGATGGAGTGCAGCTAGTTGCCGATGTCGAAGGCTTGGCCTTGGCCCCAAAAGGGCGGCGCGGTGGTTGGCTGGTCGCCTCAAGTCAGGGCGACAACGCCTATGCGCTTTACCAACTGCCAACGATGCAACCTGCTGGACGTTTCCGGATCGTTGCGGGGCAATTCGGCGCAACCGAAGAAACCGATGGGATCGAGCTGGCTTCGGCAGGGTTCGGCCCTGATTATCCGCGAGGCTTGCTGGTTGTGCAGGATGGGATCAACATACCCGGCGCCCAGAATTTCAAGCTGGTTTCGTGGGCTGATGTGCTTCCCGCAATTCGCACAAGCTCAAAGAACAAAGGCCAGCGCTGAGATCAGCTGATCCTAGCGAACTGCCAGTGCCTTAGCACGGCGCAGGCTTTCAACTCCCAGCCGTGCTGCCTTGCGCGAATCCAACCAGCGGCCATCGGCTAGCTCCAGGTCTGTAGGATCGCGGCTAGCAATCGCAGCTAGGTAGAATTTGCGAGCTTTGTCTGCATGGCCAAGCCGCGCGTGTGCTGCACCCAAATTGATCAACGCAGCAGGATCGCCATGTTCGAGGTTAGGATTGGCCTGAATCCGGTTAATTGCGTCTTGCGGTCGGCCTTGCATCAGCTCGGCATAGCCTACATCCGAAGTCGCGGTGCTAGCCTCCACGATGACAACTGAACCCACTGGCTGCGCCATCAGGACGCCTGCTAGAAGCATGAATGCAGACATTGAAATCTCCCAACTTCCTTTTGCTTATGGAGGAATTCTATGCCTCTTTTTATCATAGAGCAAAAAGAATGTGAGATTGTCATAAAAACGAAACAAACATTTTTATAGCCGTAGGCGCGATCCGATTCGAGAGCGCCCTCTCGACAGAAAATGTGAATGTCATATTTCAGACACTTAAATGTCACTGCTTTCGTCACACTAACGAAAACAAACTGTCACGTTGGACCCCTACCCCGCAAGTCGCGGCGGCAATTTTTGCCTGAGTCGCGCGATGCTCGAAAGGGAAACCACCGTGAAACAGATTCAGAGCTTGTTCCTTGTCAGCTGCAGCGCACTCGCGCTCGCTGGTTGCGGACCGAGCGATATCGCCTCGCCAGGAACCGGCGGCAATGTCATCATCACCCCCGCACCCACCCCGACACCGACGCCAACCCCAACCGGACCGGCGACCGTTACAGCGGCGGCTGGCTGCCCAACTATCGCAGACCCACAAGGCCTGACGGACGGCGGCACAATCACTGGCCCAACCGGCACCTGGCGCGTCTGCCGCTTGCCAGCTGTCATCAGAGCCTCAACCTCGCTTCCGAAGATTGCGGGACTGCTCTATGAGATCAGCGGCCGGGTTAACGTCGGCTGCGATGGCGGATTTGCTGCACCAACAGTTGGCGCACCGTTCAGCTCGACCACTACCGGATGCACCACTGCGCTGACAGCCGATACCAATGTGACGCTGACGATTGCAGCGGGCGCAATCCTGTATGGGGCGACTGGCCAATCCTGGCTTGCAGTCAACCGCGGCAACAAGATAAGTGCCATCGGTTCGGCAACCCAGCCGATCGTCTTCACCAGCCGTGACAACATTCTTGGCCTCAACGACGATACCTCGCAGGGCCAATGGGGCGGCGTTGTGTTGCTGGGGCGCGGGATCGTTACCGATTGCAACGTCGGCAGCGTGGCATCCAACACATGTGAGCGTGACACCGAGGGTTCAGCTGACCTTGCGCGCTTTGGCGGGCGCGACAATACTTATAATGCTGGTCGTCTCAGCTATGTGCAGATCCGTTTTTCGGGCTTTGTGCTAGGCGCCAACCGCGAGCTGCAAGCCCTCACCACCGAAGCGATCGGAACGGGCACCGTGCTCGATCACATCCAGTCGCACAACAGCTCGGACGATGGCGCTGAGTTCTTCGGCGGCGGGGTTAACCTTAAGTATTACATCGCAACTGGCGCGGATGATGACAGCCTTGATGTTGACACCGGCGCCCAGATGAATGTCCAATACGCCATGCTGCTGCCGCGTGCCAGCAAGGGTGACGCGCTGTTCGAAATCGACAGCAACGGACTTGAAACAGACACTCCGCGCACGACCTTGAGGGTGGCTAATTTTGTGGCCGTCCAGCCGCAGGCCAGTTCGGACAACGAGTCCAATGACCTTGCCGCCGCACTGTTCCGCGGGAATTCGGACACGACCCTGGCCAATGGCATCATCGTTGCGCCAGGCAACGAATGCATCCGCATGAACGGCTCGGGCGCAACGCCTGCAACTTTGACCACGCAATCGGTTACGCTGCAGTGCAACGCGACTAAGTTCCTGGGTAGCGGCAGCTTTACTGCGGCGCAGGTCCAGGCGCTGTTCGGGTCAGGCGCGAGCAACAACAACGATGCCTTCACTCCGACGCTGACTGGCCTGTTCCTCAATGGCGCCAATGAAGATGCAGTGCCTGCCTTTAACGCATCGTCGCTGGCAGCCTTTTTTGACCTGCCCAGCCCCAACCGCATTGGTGCAGCCTGGTCTGGCAACAACAGCTGGTACACTGGCTGGACCTGCAACAGTTCGACCGCAAACTTTGGCTCAAGCTCAGGCTTGTGCACTTCGCTTCCGATCAACTGATCTTCGGCTGTCGAACCTGAAAACGGGGGCAGCCGC
>JANOKC010000091.1:0-14727 GCA_031419035.1 Novosphingobium sp.
AGGGCTGCGGCCCCAGCATCCGATCTTTTTGCCAAGGCCATGGCAATGACGGGGATTACAGATCGCCGCAAACTTGAGATGGAGGCCTTAAAGGCCCTTATCCAGCGAGAGGCTGCCAGCTATCTTGCTTCGCTTGGAGGAGCCATGCCTGACGCGCAGGCTGCACCGCGTCGACGGTTTGACTGATGATCTTGGCTGACAGCTCGATCTGGATTGAGCATTTCCGCAAGCCGCTGGCACGACTGCCCGAACTGATTGCGATCGGTGAATTGTGTATCCACCCTTTCGTGATTGGTGAACTTGCCTTGGGATCAGTCCCGGATCGCAGCAGGCTCCTCACCTTCCTCACGGCATTGCCAGTAAGCACACAGGCTGAAAACGAAGCCTTGCTGGCATTCATCGCATCCCGGAATCTAGCCGGCTGCGGCATTGGTTATGTCGATGCCCACTTGCTGATAAGTTGTAGTGAAGCGGGCGACAAGCTGTGGACCCGCGACAAGCGGCTCGCGGTGCAAGCTGACCAGCTGGGCTTTGCTTTTCTCGAATAGCGTCAGCCTGGAACTACTTCTTGGATGGGCGGCTCGCATCCCGGATGCTGCGGAATTCATCGGTTTTGTACCAGTTGGGCCAATCGCGGCTCATCGCAAGACTGCGGCCAAGCCGGTAGTATAACTCGCCTTCCTGAATGATCCCCGACCAGTCCCACTTGCCGTCATATTCGTCGCTTGGCTGGTGGTAATCGCGATTGTTGTAGCCATCCGAATAGGCCTCGCCAGCAGCCTTGCCACCAACCACCCAGTCGGTCCCGCGTTCGACATAGAACATCGGCACGCCGCGCTTGGCGAGGCTGAAATGATCTGAACGGTAATAATAGCCGCGCTCCGGGTGCTCCTCGGCCACTTCGGTCAACTTCATCGCACCCAGCGCTACCCTGAGAGTGCGGTACAGATCAGATTTGTCGCCGCCAACAATCTTTATGTCGCGCGATGGACTGCCGGGATAGAGCGCGTCCATATTGACCCCGCCGACTGTCTTGGCCAGCGGATAGACCGGGTTCTGGGCGTAATACTCCGAACCCAGCAACCCGCTTTCCTCCAGCGTCACCGCCAGAAATACCTGGCTACGGTCTGCTGGCCCGGCTTTGACATTGGCCTCTGCCAAGGCGGCAAGCATCGCCGATCCAGTCGCATTATCGACTGCACCATTGCAGATGCCGTCACCGCTGGCATCGGCTTTGCAGCGGCCCAAATGATCCCAATGCGCGGTATAGAGCACATATTCATCGGCCCGCTTCTTGCCCGTCAGGATGCCGATCACATTACGCGAATTGGACCGGCGGATGGTGTTGTCAAAGGCCAGCGATGCTTTGAGGCCCAGTGGCACGGGTTTGAACCCCTTGACCTTGGCCGCAGCACTCAGCGCGGTCAGATCCTGCCCGGCAGCGGACAGAATTGCTTCGGCCACCGACTTTTGAATCCAGCCGTTGGCTTCGGTTTGATCCATTGCACCATTGGGCTTCTGGACAAAATAATTCGCGCCGGTCCAGCTCGATTCGACCACATTCCAGCCGTAAGCGGCCGGGAAGCTGTCGTGGACGATCAGCGCGGCCCTTGCGCCCTGCCGGGCAGCTTCTTCGAACTTGTAGGTCCAGCGACCATAATAGGTCATCCGGCGGCCTTTGAAGAGCCCGGTTTCGCCTTCCATCGCATAGTCCGGATCATTGACCAGGATGACTGCGACCTTTCCCTTCATGTCGATCCCGGCATAGTCGTTCCAGCCAAGTTCGGGGGCGTTGATACCGTAGCCAACGAACACCAGTTCGGCGTCTGCAAACTCGATACGCGGCGTAACCCGGTAGCTGCCCGCGACCATATCCTTGCCATAGGCAAACATCATGGTCTTGGCCCCGCCGGTCACCGCCAGGCCAGTGACGCTTGTCGCGGTGACCTCAACCATCGGTACGTCCTGCGTCCAACTGCCCTTATTGCCCGGCTGGAGCCCAGCCGCTTTGAAGCGGTCAATCAGATAGGCAACGGTCTTTTCCTCGCCCGCTGTGCTGGGAGCGCGGCCTTCAAATTCGTCCGATGATAGCTTGGCGACCATCGTTTCAAGCGTGGTTTGGGAAACCTGAACCGGGGTAACGGATGGAATGGGGGCGGGCTTGGCCAGCGCGGGGCTGGCACATACCAGCGCGGCGGCAATAATAGTCAGACGAGACATCACGGGGGCAAACCTTTCAAAGGATTGAATGGGACCAGTTTGGCAGAGCGGGTGCTGCACTGCAAGTGCGCCGCTTGATCCCTGGCTGCGCAACGGGCATCGTTGTTCGGGATGAGCGCCAACTGGACCGGAGCGATAAGTCGCGCGCGCGCCCACGCTCCCTTTTTGGCGCGCGGGCTCGATCGGCTGCCCGCGCTGGAAGCGCTGCTTGCAGCGGGAAATGGTGAGGGGGCGTTGCGCTGGGCCAAGCTGGCCGGTGCGGATGCGCCAAGCGTGGCCAGCGCCTTGCGGCGCGAACGGATGGCCCTGGCGGTGACGTTGGCGGTGGGAGATCTGGCTGGGGCATTCCCGTTGGCCCGCGTGATGGGCGAGCTTTCTGCCTTTGCCGACCGGGCGATGGAGGCCGCGATTGCCGATGCGATCCGCGCCCGGGTGCCCGATGCCAAGCCTGCGGGATTTCTGGCGCTGGCGCTGGGCAAGCACGGCGCAGAGGAACTGAACTATAGCTCGGACATTGATCCGATCCTGCTTTATGATCCCGCATTGCTTCCCTGCCGCAGCCGCGATGACCCCGGCGAAGCAGCCCAGCGCGTAGCGCGTACGTTGATGGCAACGATGAGCCATGTTGACGGTGAGGGTTATGTCTTCCGGGTCGACTTGCGGCTGCGTCCTGCATCCGAAGTAAGCCCGCTGGCGATCTCGATCGAGGCGGCACTGGGCCATTACGAATCCTCAGCATTGGCGTGGGAACGCGCGGCGTTTATTCGCGCCCGCGCCTGCGCCGGGGATATTGCGACGGGAGAGGCGTTCCTGGCATCGATTCGGCCGTTTGTGTGGCGCAAAGCCCTTGATTTTGGCGCTATAACCGAGATCGGGCGGCTGACCGCGCGGATCAGGGCAAATCACAGCGGGCCGCAAGTGCCCGGGCCAGGGTTTGATCTGAAAAGGGGGCGCGGGGGGATCCGCGAGGTCGAATTCTACGCCCAGACCCATCAGCTGATCCATGGCGGACGCAATCCCGCTCTGCGGCTGCGCGGAACCCGCGCCAGCCTTGATGCGCTGGCCGCAGCCGGAATCATCGATCCCGCCGATGCGCAGTTGCTGGGTGAAAGCTATGACCGGCTGCGGGTGATCGAGCATCGCCTCCAGATGGTTGCAGATCAGCAAACCCACAGCCTGCCGCTCGATCCTGCTGCGCTGGACAGCGCCGCGCGGCTCGATGGGCTGGATGATGGCGCTTCGCTGGTCGCCGAAGTGGCCGCGATCAGCGAAGCGGTTGGTGTGCGCTATGATCGGCTGATTGCTGATCAATCCGGTTCTGACGCTGTGCAGCTGGTTGTGGCCACAGGCGAGGGTCTGGAGGAGATGCTTTCGGGTTTGGGGTTTGCCGATCCACTTGCGCTAGCGGTGCGGATCGAAGGCTGGCGGCTGGGCAAGCTGCGCGCCCTGCGCAGCGACGCTGCCCGGAGCGCGTTCGATGCAATCCAACCCGCATTGCTCGCGGCCTTTGCCGCCGCGCCCGAGCCCGAACGGGCGTTGCTGCGGTGGGAACAGCTGCTCACCAATTTGCCCAGCGCGGTCAATCTATTCCGCTTGCTGGAAGCGCGGCCGGGGCTGCTTCAGCTGCTGGCCCGGATCCTCAGTCTGGCTCCGCCTTTGGCCGATGAGCTGACCCGCCGGGCCGATCTGCTTGATCCGTTGATTGATGCCAGCGCTTTTGACTTACCTGGCGATGTCGCCGCTCTGGCTGCCGATTTCGCTGCCTGCGAGGCGGATGACGATTATCAGCGGCTGCTTGACCGGGTGCGGCGCAAAGTGGGGGAGATCCGCTTTGCGCTGGGCGTGCAACTGATCGAAGCTGTGCGCGATCCGCTTGACGTGGCCGCCGCATTGTCGCGCACCGCAGAAGCCGCATTGGTCGCGCTGGCCGATGGAACCATTGACGAATTCACCAAAGCCCATGGGCGAATAGCGGGTTCAGAACTTGTGATCCTCGGGCTGGGCCGGCTGGGCGGCGGGGTGTTGACCCATGCCTCGGATCTTGATCTGATCTACCTGTTCACCGGTGCAAATGGGTCCGAATCCGATGGGCCCCGCCCGCTTGGCGCGACGCTTTACTTCAACCGGCTGGCCCAGCGGATCAGCGCGGCCCTGTCCGTTCCGACCGCCGAGGGCGCGCTGTACGAGGTTGATACAAGGCTGCGGCCTTCGGGCGCGCAAGGCCCGCTGGCCGTCAGCTTTGACAGTTTTGTCCGCTATCAGCTTGAGCAGGCCTGGACCTGGGAACATATGGCCCTGACCCGCGCGCGCCCGCTATTCGGCCCGCCCCAGGCGCAGCTTGAACTGGCGGGAATCATTGATGGGGTGCTGCGCGCCAGGCGCGATCCGACCAATCTCAAGACAGAGGTTCTGGCGATGCGAGCAGAGATCGCGCGGCACAAGCCAGCCAAAGGCCCGCTTGATGCCAAGCTGATGCGGGGCGGGCTGGTTGATGCCGAATTTCTGGTCCACTACCTCCAGCTGCGCGATGGCATAGGGCTGGTGCCCGATCTGCCCGCCGCGATTGCCGCGCTGGTGGTGGCGGGCCTGCTGCCGCCAGCGATCATTCCCGCCCATGACATGATGTTGCGGCTTTTGATCGCGGCGCGACTGCTTGCCCCTGATGCCCAAATCCCGCCGCCTGCCGCGCGCGCAGTGCTTGCCAAGGCGTGCGGTTGCCGCGATTGGGAGGCGATAGGCGTCAACTTCACCGCCGCACGCGCAGCTGTTGCTGCCGCGTGGGCGGATGTTTTTGGCGAGACGCTGGAGATTTGAACGATGAGCAGTTTCCCCGGGATCGGCGATCCCCTGCCCGATATTGCGCTGGAAAATCCCAAGGGCGGCAGCGTGCGAACTGCCGACTTCGCAGGCAAAAAGCTCGTAGTGTTCTTCTACCCTAAGGATGACACTCCAGGCTGCACCACCGAGAACAAGGACTTCTCGGCACTGGCTGATGATTTCGCCGCAGCTGGCATTGCCTTGCTGGGAGTGAGCAAGGATCCGCCCAAAAAGCACCAGAAGTTCATCGCCAAATATGGCCTGACCGCGCCGCTCGCCAGCGATGCGGAGGTGGACGGCCTGTCAGATGCGCTCGGGGTCTGGGCGGAAAAATCAATGTATGGCCGCGCCTATATGGGCATGATCCGCAGCACCTATCTGGTCGCCGCAGATGGAAGGATCGCGCGGATCTGGGCCAAGGTGAAAGTTGCGGGCCATGCCGCCGAAGTGCTGGAAGCCGCCAAGACGATTTAATCGCCGCCGCCTAGCGAACGAATCCTTGACGTTGAAATCCGCGACCAACCTATCAGCGCAAGCCAATTCATCGCTAAGCAGCTGGAGGAAATCCCTTGAAAAAGCTTGGCTGAGCGCCACTTCTGAGAGCGCGTTAAGCTATCATCCAACGACTCACCCCGCGAGTCAGCCGGTTTATCGCTCAGTTCCTGCGGCGGGGTTGCTAGTTAATAGTTTTGCCGCTTAATCCATAACTCACGAGAGGGCGGGGGGTTCCGACCATCTCAAAATATGTTTGGACCGGCTTGGTCAGTGCCTTGCGGCGCTGCATTTCCGGTCCGCCGATATAGGGTTCGCACGGTCATTTCCGCAAAGGTGAGGCCGGAGAAACAAGGTATTTAAGTTGGTCGCTTTTTCGTTTTTTGCCAAGGTTCGGACGGTTGCTGGCGCTTTTGCCGCATTCACCACTCTTGTTGCGGCCACTCCGGCGTTCGCCAATAGCAGCGCCACAGCCGATATCGCCGCGCCGCTGCGCGCGGCACAAGCTTCCAAACAAACCGATCTTGGCGATGACGAGTTCCGCCGCTTGTTCGCCAGCTGGCAATCGCTTGACAGGCCTGGCGCGCAAGTCGCGCTGCCCAGCCGCCGCATTGGCAGCGTAGCTATTCCTTCACGTATGCCGGTTGATGGTGTGCGTCTGACCAGCGATTATGGCATGCGCCGGCATCCTGTTTTGGGCGGCCGCCGCTCGCATAAGGGTGTTGATCTTGCTGGCCCCACTGGCTCACCGGTTCGCGCCACCGCTGATGGCGTGGTTGGCCGCGCCGATTGGTTCAGCAGCTATGGCCTTTATGTTTCGCTGGAGCATGGCGGCAGCATTGAGACGCGTTATGGCCACATGTCGCGGCTCAATGTCGCTGCGGGCCAGCAGGTTCGCAAGGGTGACATCATCGGCTTTGTCGGCTCGACCGGCCGTTCGACCGGCCCGCACCTGCACTATGAAGTGCGGATCGCTGGTCAGGCAGTGAACCCAATTCCCTATATGCAGTCCGATGAAGTTCGCTTGGCGGTGGCCAATGATGATCCGGCTGCTAATGGCAAGGGCGGCGAATAAGACAAACATCGGCACTGGGCGTTAGACCCGGGTCGAATTCTGCTCCAGGAGGATGCTGGGAAACAGGCGGCGAGCAATCGCTGCCTTTTTCTTTGAGCGGTGCCATCGTTCGGAACTTTTTGTTTTGCGCTAATTAATCACGCGGTTAAACTCATCCCACAGGCAGCGCTAACAGCTGCCGGGGAGAGCCAGCTTTATGCATCCGTCCATCCACGCCAAGGCTCATCCTGACAAGCCGGCTATCATCATGGCGGCAAGCGGTGAGATAACCACTTACGCTCAGCTTGATGCGCGCTCCAATCAAGTTGCCCGGCTGGTTCGTGATCGCGGGATCCAGATTGGCGATACGGTCGCGATGTGCCTGGAAAACCATCCATGGTTCTTCGCACTGACCTGGGGCTTCCAGCGCGCCGGGGTGCATTTTGTTGCCATTTCCAGCAGACTGACCGCGCCTGAAGTCGCCTATATACTGGAAGACAGCGGGGCCAAGCTGCTGTTCGGCTCGGCGTATCTGGCTCCGGTTCTTGACGAGGTGGCCAAGCTCAATCCAGCAATTGAACAGCTGCGATTCGACTCTCCGGGCAAACAAAGCGCTGAGGATGCGCTGCTGGCGATGGCCGAAACCCCGATTGCCGATCAGCGCGCGGGGACTGATATGCTCTATTCCTCTGGCACCACTGGCCGGCCCAAGGGGGTCAAGATTGCCCTGCCGTTAGACACGGCGATCGATGCGCCGAACATCATGGTTCAGTTCACGCAAGGCGCCTATGGTATCCAGGAGAGCTCGATCTACATCAGCCCTGCGCCGCTCTACCACGCTGCACCCCTGCGCTGGTCGATGACCATTCACCGCATCGGCGGAACCGTGGTGGTGATGGAGCGGTTTGACCCCGAAGCTACGCTGGCAACGATCGAGAAGTACAAGATCACCGATGGCCAGTTTGTGCCGACCCATTTCGTGCGGATGCTCAAGCTGCCCGAAGAGACTCGCGCGAAGTATGATGTCTCGAGCCTCAAATGCGCAATCCATGCGGCCGCGCCCTGCCCGGTTCCGATCAAGCGCGCGATGATCGAGTGGTGGGGGCCAGTGCTCTACGAATATTACGCTGGAACCGAGGGCAATGGTTCAACCTTCATCACCAGCCCCGAATGGCTCCTCAAGCCCGGCTCGGTCGGCAGAGCGCTGTCTGGGGTTGTCCATATTTGTGATGAAGAAGGCGACGATGTGCCGCGCGGGACCGAAGGGCAGGTGTTTTTTGAACCCACAGACCCCACCGCCAAGCCGTTTGAATATCACAACGATCCGGTCAAAACCGCCGAAAGCCGCAACAAGCATGGCTGGACCAGCCTCGGCGATGTCGGGCTGCTTGACGAAGATGGCTATCTGTTCCTGACTGATCGCAAGAGCTTCATGATCATTTCGGGCGGGGTAAACATCTATCCGCAAGAGATCGAAAACCTGCTCATCACCCATCCGAAGGTGGCCGATGCGGCGGTGATCGGCGCGCCCGATCCGGATATGGGCGAAAAGGTTGTCGCGGTGGTGCAGCCGCTGGATATGGCTGACGCCGGTCCGGAGCTGGAACAAGAGTTGCTGGCCTACCTCGCCCCGCAGCTCAGCCGCCTGAAGATGCCGCGCCAGATCGATTTCCGCGAGCAATTGCCGCGTGAGGCGACCGGCAAGCTCTACAAGCGGCTGCTCCGCGATGAATACCGCGCCGCGGCCGAGGCATGACAAACCCGATCGCTCCCCCCGAAATCGCGCGCGCCGTGATCGATCCGGCGGCTTACGCAGCCTGGGATCCGTTGCTCGATCAGTTTGACTGGCTGCGCGAAAATATGCCGGTGGCATGGATCGTCTCGTCAGCACCCGAGGGCAGTCCAGTCTGGCACGAGCCGTTCTGGTTTGTCTCGCGCTATGATGATGTGATGCGGATCAGCAAGGACAACCAGACCTTTCTCAACAATCCCAGGCCGGTGGTCTTCACCACCAAAGTGGGTGAGGACTTTGCCCGGGCGATTACAGCCAAAACGGGCGAATCCAGTCACAACCTCGTCGAATCGCTGGTGGTGTTCGATGCGCCGATCCATCCGGCCTATCGCAAGCTGACCCAGGAATGGTTCATGCCCAAGAATCTGGCGCGGATCGAGGCCGATATCCGCGCGCTGGCGCGGCACACGGTGGACCGGCTGATCGCCGCCGGACCCGAAACCGATTTCGTCAAACTCGTCTCCGCCCCCTATCCGCTCCATGTGGTGATGCAGATCCTTGGGGTTCCCGAGGAAGACGAGGCCCGGATGCTGATGTTGACCCAGCAGATGTTCGGCGGGCAGGATGAAGACCTCAACCAGTCGGGGATCAAGAACCTGCCGCCCGAGGCGATCACCCAACTGGTGGCAGGTGCAGTCGCCGATTTTGAGGCCTATTTCGCCAAGTTGACAGCTCAGCGCCGCACCAATCCGACTGAGGATGTCGCCAGCATCATTGCTAATGCAAGGGTTGACGGCGAATATCTCTCCGACCGGCATCTGGCTGGCTATTACATCATCCTTGACGCTGCCGGGCATGACACCACCTCGGCTTCTACGGCAGGGGCGATGATGGCGCTGGCGCGTGATCCGGCGCAGTTCGCCCGGGTCAAGGCTGATCGCTCGCTGCTGGCAGGCATCGTCGAGGAGGCGATCCGGTGGACCAGCCCGGTGCAGAATTTCATGCGCACCGCGGCCGAAGATACTGAAGTCGGCGGGCAGAAGATCGCCAAGGGCGACTGGCTGATGATCAACTATGTCTCCGCCAACCACGATCCCGCCCAGTTCCCTGATCCCCGCCGGTTCGATGCCGCCCGCGAAAGCAACCGTCATCTGGCGTTTGGGGCCGGGGCACACCAATGCCTGGGCCTCCATCTGGCGAGGCTGGAAATGCGGATCCTGTTTGAGGTTTTGCTCGACCGGCTGGACAGCGTCGAACTGGCGGGCGAGCCCAAGCGCGCGAAAAGCACATTTGTTGGTGGGCTGAAGACTTTGCCGCTCAGGTTTGCGGCGAGTTAGGCCCTACCAGCGCAGGAAGCGCGGCACGATCAGGCGTCCGGCCAGCGCGCATAGGCCCACCGTCAGCGTGTACCAGATCCCGACATAGGGGATTGTCACACTCGGGCAATGGAGGCTGTAGGCAAAGGTCCCGAAGCTGCCTGCCGCGAGGCCGATCAGCCAGCCGGCGCGGTTCAGCGCCACCGGCGCGCCGCGGCGCAGCCACAGCGTCAGCGCGGTGCCGATCGCCAGCGCGGAGACCCCGCTGATCCCCAGGCACCACGGCCCGTTGGACGAAGTCAGCTCGTCCATTGGCATGCGCCGATCGTTCAGCACGATCACCAGGCTGGTCAGCGGAAAGATAAGCGCCGCGCCCAGCGCCCAGCGCCAGCCGTGGCTGGCATGGCCCACTCCGGGCCGGGCCGAAGCGATCACCGCGGTCAGTGCGGCGGCGCCCAGCAACAGCAGAGTACCCGCGCGCAGCACCACGATCCCGGCCGGTTGCCCGGCCATGATATCGCTGCGCAGCCCATAGAGCGTATAGACTGCAAACACCGTCAGCATCGTCAGCGCCGCAGCCAGCGTCCAGGCCTGAGCCGGGGCGAGGCGGCGGACCGGGGTGAGATCGGCAACGAGATCGTCGATATTCATGAGCATGCTATTCGCTTTCGATCAGGGCGGCGAGACGGCGCAGCCCGCGATGGATATTCACTTTGACCAGCGGTTCCGACTGGCCGCAGCGCGCCGAGGCTTCGGCAATCGAGAGGCCTTCGATCTTGACCAGCCGGATCGCGTCAATCTGGCCCGGCTGGAGCCGGGCGAGCAACCGGTCGAGGCTGATCCGGGCAATCAGTTCGTCATCGCCTGAATCAACCGCCTCATTGCCGGTCAGCTCATCGGCGGCGGTGCGATAGCTGCGGCGCAGCTCATCAACCCAGCGATAGCGCGCAATCGCTGCCAGCCACGGCAGGAACGGCCGGGTCCGGTCAAAGCTGGCCCGTTTGGCGTGGAGCGAGAGCAACGTCTCCTGGACCAGATCATCGACCGCATCCGGCATGATCCGGCGGCGGAAAAAGCCGCGCAGCCAATTGCTGCTGGTCTCCAGCACCTGCCGATAGGCAGCGGCATCCCCGTCCTGGGACAGGCCCATCAGCCGGGCCAGCGTGGCATCATCGGCTTTCATGTCGGCTGTTTGGCGATCAGCAGCCGGTCAAGCGCCAAGGCTCCGCCGCCGCGCTGCAGGACTACCAGCGCCAGCGCAGCCCACAGCGAATGAACTGGCCACCACGCCTCGGGATAGACGAACAGCTGGATCATCGCCGTCATCCCCAACAGCCCCAGCGCCGCACCGCGCGTGAACAGACCGACCACTAGCAGCGCTGGCAGGATGTGTTCGGCAGCAGTGGCCGCTACAGCCGCAAAGTCGGACGGCAGGGGGGCCCCGGCATATTCGGTCCGGAACAGCTCCCAAGTGGTATCAGACAACTGAAACCAGCTGCCCTCTTCCAATTTAGTCTGCCCCGAACGCCAGAAGACCCCGCCCAGTGCGATCCGCACGAAT
Organism: Novosphingobium sp.; assembly: GCA_031419035.1. Classification (GTDB taxonomy): domain Bacteria; phylum Pseudomonadota; class Alphaproteobacteria; order Sphingomonadales; family Sphingomonadaceae; genus Novosphingobium. The sequence continues at coordinate 11,193 of JANOKC010000091.1, forward strand.
AGCAGCATCAGCCCTTCGGGCAGGCTGCTGCCGAGCCAACGTACCAGCGCCTCGTAACTGCACCGGATAGTCGCAACTGCCTTCATGGCTGCGGTACCAGCGTGCCGTTTCCGCGCGGGGTCTTGATCGTCAGGCAGGTGCCAGCCTTGACCAGTTTCCAGGCATTGCCCTGATAGTCACGGGTCGAAGATCCGGCGCAGCTGGTTCCGGGCCCGGCGGCGCAGTCATTCTTGCCAGCCTTGGCAATGCCGTAGCACTTTTCCATGGCAGGTTTGCCAGCGGGGGCTGCTTGCGCCTGAGCGGCGGTAAAGACGGCGGCACTTGCGACAGCAGCCATAGCAATGGCGGCGATAGTTGAAACGGGGCGGGCGGTTGACATGGCTTTCTCCTGATTGACTGGTTCCGCTGCAGTGCAGTGGATGCGAGACAATTCGCGGCGCGATTGCTGCTGGTTACACCGCTCCCCAAAAAATAGATTTTCCCGCTCCGCTGTAACCATCCCCGCACACACGGCGAACCTGTCTGTGCCATTCCGGCAGAATTACCAACGCGGAGTCTCTATCATGATCACCCTCAAAACCGGAACCACCCTTGCCTCTGCCGCCGCGATGTTCGCGCTGGCTTCGATTGCCAATGCAGCGCCTGCCCCGGCCGGCAGCAGCGGCGCGGCAGTGAGCGCGAATGACACAGTGCATTGCTACGGCGTCAACAGCTGCAAGGGCACTGCCGATTGCAAGACCGCCGAACATGACTGCAAGGGCATGAACGGCTGCAAGGGCCATGGCTTCAAGGCGATGGCTGCGGGCATGTGCCTGAAGCGTGGTGGGACAATCGGCGATATCGGCTGATAACAACCATTGCCCCAGCCCGGTCGGCACGCCCCCCCCTCGTGCCGACCGGGCACCCTTTGATTGCGGAGCCACGATGTCCGACACGATCCCGCCCTTTTCAGGTTTCGGCCTCGGTCTGCGCAAGGACCATCACCACGACTTCCTGACGCGGCAAGTGCCGGTCGATTTCGTCGAGATCATCTCGGAGAACTTCATGGCCTGCGGTGGCCGCCCGCTGCACACGCTGGATGCGGTGCGCGAGCGTCATCGGGTAGCGATGCACGGAGTGTCGCTTTCGCTCGGTTCGGCAGAGGGGCTGGATCCAGCCTATCTGGGCGATCTCAAGCAGCTGGTTCGCCGGGTCGATCCGCTATGGGTCTCGGATCATCTGTGCTGGACCGGGATTGACGGGCAGGGCAGCCACGATCTGCTGCCGCTGCCCTATACCGAAGAGGCGCTGGAGATTTGCGTCGCCAATATTCGCCGCGCCCAGGATGTGATAGAACGTCCGCTGCTGGTCGAAAACCCATCAAGCTATGCCACCTTCGCCCAAAGTACGATGAGCGAATGGCAGTTTCTGGCCGGTCTGAGCGAGCGCAGCGGCTGTTATCTGCTGCTTGACGTCAACAACATCTATGTCAGCAGCGTCAACCACAGCTTCGACCCGCAGGATTTTCTGGCGGGGCTTCCCGCCGATCGCGTCCGCCAGATGCATCTGGCCGGGCATAGCGCCGGACCTGACGGTTTGCTGATCGATACCCATGATGCCCCGGTCTGCCCCCAGGTCTGGGCGCTGTACCGCGCCGCTGTCGCCCGCTTCGGGAGCTGCGCGACGATGATCGAGCGCGATGATCACATCCCCCCGCTGGGCGAATTGCTTGAAGAGCTGGCGCTGGCCCGGGGTGCCGCTGGAGACTGCACGAGTCTGGCGGCATGAGCCTTGCCCTGCTTCAGCGCCGTTTTCTATGCGAGATCACCGCCGCCGACAAGGACACCGCACCCAGCTCGCCGGGGATGGCGATCTACCGCAATGCCTATCGCGCCCGGCTGGTCGATGCGCTTGGCACCAGTTTCGAACGAACGCGGCGCTGGGCCGGCGAAGGTTCGTTCGAGGCCGCTGCCTGCCATCATATCCTGACCTGCCCGCCGAGCAGCTGGTCGCTCGACGATTATGGCCACACGTTCCCGCAATTGCTGGAGACGCTGTTCCCCGAAAGTCCCGAGCTGGCCGAACTGTCCTGGCTCGAATGGCACCTGCAGCGCGCTTTCGCGGCACCCGACCGGCCACTGCTCGATCCTGCCGAGCTGGCCTCGCGAGGGCTGAGCGAGCAAGGTTGGGCGACGTTGCACTTCACTATGACGGCCGGCTTCACGGCCCGCCCGATTGCCACCAATTGCATCGCCCTGTGGGCAGAATTGGCCAAATCGGATGCTGAAGATTTTGCTGTGGAAGCGCTTGAAGGCCAGTCCCTGATCGTCTGGCGGAGCGGGTTTTCACCCCATTTCAGACAAATCGAGGCGGCTGAGCTTGATGCGCTTCGCCAGCTGGCTGCGGGGGCCTCGCTGGGCGAGATTGCCGATGAAACCAACGCCCAATTGCTGGGAGCCTGGCTGGCGCTGTGGCTGCAGGATCGGCTGTTCTCGGCGACCGGCTGAACTCAGCCCAACAGCCGCAGCGCCATTGCCCGCACTTCATCGGCCATATCCTCGCGCTCCAGCGCCACCGCCAGTGTCGCCTCGACAAAGCCGATCTTGCTGCCGCAATCATAGCGCTTGCCGCCGAATGTCACCGCATGGAACGGCTGGGTGCCGATCATTTTTGCCATTGCATCGGTCAGCTGGATCTCGCCGCCCGCACCCTTTTTCTGGCCTTCCAGCACGGCCATCACCGCGGGCTGAAGGATATAACGGCCGGAAATGATCAGGTTCGAGGGCGCGTGTTCCTGCTTGGGCTTTTCGACCAGCCCCTTGACCTCGGTCAGCGCGCCGTTTGAGGCCCCCGGATCAATCACGCCATAGTTTGAAACCTCATCATGCGGCACTTCCAGCACGCTGATCAGATTGCCGCCAACCTCGTTATAGGCATCGACCATTTGCTTCATGCAGCCGGGCGTGCCGATCATCAGCTCGTCGGGCAGCATGATCGCAAAAGGCTCGTCCCCCACGATCGCGCGGGCGCACCAGATTGCATGGCCAAGGCCCAGCGGAACCTGTTGCCGCACCGTAACCAGATTACCGGGCGAAAGGCGGGTGGGTTCAAGCAGCGACATGTCCTTGTCGCGGCCGCGCAGCGTCGCCTCCAGTTCAAACGCCATGTCGAAATGATCGATGATTGCGGTTTTTCCCCGCCCGGTGACGAAGATCATTTGCTCGATTCCCGCCTCGCGCGCCTCATCCACTGCATATTGGATCAGTGGACGATCGATCACCGGGAGCATTTCCTTGGGGATCGCCTTGGTCGCGGGAAGGAAGCGGGTGCCCAGCCCTGCGACAGGGAACACGGCCTTGCGGATCGGTTTTCGGCTGCTCATACAGGGGGGAATTGCAGGCCCGTGCGCCAAGGTCAACCATGCACCTTGCCGCCCGGATATTTCGCGCTAAACCGCCGCTATGGACAAAATTATCATTGCAGGCGGCAAACGCCTTTCCGGCACTATTCCGATCTCTGGCGCGAAGAATGCCGCGCTGACGTTGCTGCCCTGCAC
>JANOKC010000092.1:0-3847 GCA_031419035.1 Novosphingobium sp.
CCTTCCAGTCTGAACTTCTGCGCCGCCTCTGCCAGCAGCTCTGGTAACAGGCAAGTTATTGACACATGCGCAGCGCTTCGCCATGAGCGCGCCTTCTCGGCTGGAAGGCCCGTTCGCGGGCCGTAATTTCGGAAATTCCCGTCATCTGAAATCAGGTGCGGGGCGAGCTTGTGTGGACAGGTGGCCGAGTGGTTAAAGGCAGCAGACTGTAAATCTGCCCGGTTCGCCGTACGCTGGTTCGAATCCAGCCCTGTCCACCACAGCTTCCCGCGAAAGTTATCGCTGCCGCTTCAGCAGGCGCTGCATTGGGGAACCATCGTTTCGGGCCGGAGGTCCGATCGCTGATCCTATGGAGTCTTGCCGATCTCATCCCGCCTCGGTAATCCGGGTGCCATGACCGAAATCACCCCCGTCATTTCCGCCACCGGGCTCTACACCCCGCCCGAATCCATTTCCAACGCCGAACTGGTCGACAGTTTCAACAGCTATGTCGCGCAGTTCAACACCGCGAATGCTGCCGCAATTAAGGCGGGTGATCTGGCGGAATTGCTGCCAAGTTCGGTCGAGTTCATCGAAAAAGCCAGCGGGATCAAATCGCGCCATGTGATGAGCAAGGCGTCGCTGCTTGATCCCGCAATCATGGCGCCGCGCTGGGCGGAGCGGCCGAATGAGGAGATCTCGGTGCTGGCCGAGATTGGCGTGGCGGCTGCCAGCGACGCGTTGGCACGGGCAGGGCGCGATGTGAAGGATGTGGATGCGGTGCTGTGCGCTGCTTCCAACATGCAGCGTGCTTATCCGGCGATGGCGATCGAGATACAGCAGGCGCTGGGGATCGAAGGCTTTGGCTTTGACATGAATGTTGCCTGTTCCTCAGCCACATTCGGTATCCAGACCGCGGCGGATTATATCCGGTCCGGCACCGCGCGTTCGGTGCTGGTGGTTAGCCCGGAAATCTGCTCTGGACACCTCAACTGGCGAGATCGCGACAGCCATTTCATTTTTGGCGATGTGGCGACGGCAGTGCTGGTCGAGGCTGAGGACATCGCACCTCGCGCCCATTGGAGCATTCTTGGCACGAAACTGAAGACGGTGTTTTCGAACAACATTCGCAACAATTTTGGCTTCCTCAATCGTGCCAATCCTGAAAGTCAGGGCGAGGCCGACAAGCTGTTTGTCCAGGAAGGGCGAAAGGTTTTCAAGGAAGTGGTGCCGATGGTCGCCAACATGATCATCGAAGAGGCAGAGCGGCTGGGAATCGATCCGGCTGCCTTGCGCCGGTTGTGGCTCCATCAGGCCAATGCTGGAATGAACCGCCTGATCGCCCAACGCGTTCTGGGGCATGAGGCGACTGAAGATGAAAGCCCTACGGTGCTCGATACCTATGGCAATACCTCCAGTGCCGGGTCTATCATTGCCTTCCATCTCAACAACATGGACCTGCATTCTGGTGACATCGGTCTGATCTGTTCGTTTGGCGCTGGATACTCGGCTGGCACGGTTTTCGTTCGAATGGTTGCCTGACGCGCGCCTCGCCGCTTGTCCTGCCACTCCACAACACCTAGATGCTGCCGATGCCCGGAGAAATATTAGATAATCGCGGACACGGCGAAGTCAGCTGGAGCTGGCCGAGCGTCCATCCCGAAGGTCGCAAATTTGCGCTGATTGCGGGAATTGCTTGCCTGGTGACAGCCTTTTTCGCATGGGAGACTATCGCCTGGCCGCTGGCTGTGCTGACTGGCGGTATCCTTGCCTTTTTCAGGGACCCCCACCGGGTTACGCCGCAAGGCGATCAATTTATTGTCGCGCCCGCAGACGGTCTGATAACGTTGATCCAGAAAGTTCCGCCCCCGCGCGAGCTTTCGGTTGATGATGGCAGAGGTGGCGCTGCCCTGGGGGCCGAGCCGGTCACCCGTGTCTCAATCTTCATGTCGGTGTTCGATGTTCATATCAACCGCACCCCGATCAGCGGCACGGTGCGCCGCGTGGTTTATATCCCGGGCAAGTTCCTCAATGCCGATCTCGACAAGGCGAGCGAAGAGAATGAGCGTCAGCACATTCTGATCGAGCGCAGCGACGGGCTTATGATCGGCTTTACCCAGATCGCAGGCCTTGTGGCGCGGCGGATCGTGCCGTTCGTCAAGCCGGGCGATACGTTGGCTTGCGGCCAACGGGTCGGGCTGATCCGGTTTGGCAGCCGGGTAGATGTTTATCTGCCCGCCGGAACCGAACCGCGGGTGCTGATGGGGCAAAAGGTCGTCGCTGGCGAAACCGTTCTGGCCGAAACTGGCCAGCAATTGCTGATTGAGGGTGTTAGTCAGTGAGCATTGAGGCGGCCGACATTCCGCGCCGCCGCGGCCTGCCGGGTGGTCTGACGCTGCGCGGTCTGGTTCCCAATGCAATTACTGCGGCAGCCCTGTGTGCGGGCCTGACAGGCATTCGCTTCGCGATCACGGGCGAATGGGAGAAGTCGGTCCTCGCGATTGTTCTGGCCGGAATGCTTGATGGAATAGATGGGCGGATTGCCCGGTTGCTCAAGGCAGAATCGCGGTTTGGCGCAGAGCTCGACAGTCTGGCAGATTCGATTTCATTTGGCGTTGCCCCGGCCCTGATCCTGTTTCTGTGGTCTTTGGAGGATCTGCCCCGGCTGGGTTGGTTTGCATCGCTTGCCTTCGCGATTTCCTGCGCCTTGCGGCTCGCCCGGTTCAACGCTCAGATTGATGTGGTTGAACAGCCGCACAAGTCGGCAGGGTTCCTTACCGGCGTACCTGCGCCAGCGGCTGCAGGTTTGGCTTTTCTTCCGCTTTACCTGTGGATCGTCACCGGACGACCTGAATTTCGCGAACCAATCCTGGTTGGTATCTGGTTGGTAGCGATTGCCTTCCTGATGATCTCCAGCGTTGCGACCCTTTCCTGGGGCTCGATCCGCCCGCGCAGAAGCATGCGGCTCGAATTGCTGGCGCTGGGCGGACTGATCGGCGCGGCAGCCCTGCTTGAGCCCTGGTTCACCCTGATCGGGATCTGCGCCCTTTATCTGGCGATGCTGCCAGTCGGAATAATCAGATATTCGCGGATCAAGCGGCAGCGCGCAGCGCGGGCTGTAGCAGCGGACGACGCGCCGAAGGCTTGACGGGCAGGGCGATGATCTGCGCCTCTTTGCGCTTTGGTGCATCATGAGAGATTATCCGATAGGTAGAACTGCGCGTCGCTTCGCATTGCTGCAGCTCGCCATGGACCGCCAGTGCTGCCGGTCCAAATTGCCACAAGCTTTGCGCTATCGCGGCAATTGCCAGCAGGGCGGCAGAAGCAAACAGGGTAGTCAGGGCAAGAGCGATCATCGCAGCAGTCCTTTCAATTCCGCGATCCGCGCCCGTGGACAGGGCTGTGGATGGCTTGTGGATAAGTCTGTTCCGGGGTAATTGTTCCACACGGATTAACACCGTGAAGCTATTGTTCACTATTTGTTCTTGCTCGTCAAGCGCTTTGTGTTGGCAGTCCGCCGCCCATTCGCGCCGGTTTGTCACTTTGAGAGCATTCGAGGCTGGATTTCCGTTTCAAACCGCGCTAGGGGCCGCCCCGTCCGGACGGGACTTGGCCATTGGCCTCATGTCTTCGCGCCGGGCAAATTCACATGGGAAGCGCCCACACCGGTGCCGCAGCGGGCTTTTTCCGCACGGTTCCAGCTTTCCAGAGGCATAACCGGAAAAGGAAATACCTATGGCGGCTCCTGTCGTTACAATGCAGCAATTGATTGAGGCCGGCGCTCACTTCGGCCACCAGACCCACCGCTGGAACCCGCGGATGAAGCCGTATATCTTCGGCGCCCGCAACGGTGTTCACATTCTCGATC
>JANOKC010000093.1:0-2271 GCA_031419035.1 Novosphingobium sp.
GCCTTGGCGTCGCACATCCGCTCCAGCGCCTCAGCCCCGGTTTGCATCCCGGTGTAATGCAACACCACCATCGAGATCGGCAGCTCCCGCTCATTCCAGTTGGGCGAGGGCGTTTCGTGGTGGATCAGTTCGGACATCAGCCGACAGGCAAGACTGCGCCCATCACCAGCGCCTCATCATTGAGTGAAAATTGCAGCCCGCCGCCAGTGCTCGCGGCAAGCTGGTACAGCATGTAAGCAGGTGCCGTCCGGCTGGAAAGCTCACCCGGCTCCAGCGAGCCATCCAGCGCGCGGCCTATCACTGGATCGAAAGCGATCTTTGGCCCGGCGGCGCGGATCACTATTTCCGCCGCGCCTTCGCGCAGCTCTGCTCCGATATCCAGCGTTCCGCCGCGCACCAGCGCTTCGATTGCGATCATCGACAAATTGAGCAACACCTTGACCGCCGCCTTGGGCAAGGCAGGCGCGCCCAGTGCCCAATTGGCGGTAATCCGGCCATTGTTGCCGACCAGCGCATCAACCAGGCTGCGCGGCTCATCAACCGCAACCATCTCGCCAAAGCCGCCTGCCGCACCGAACGCGAGACGAAAGAATTTGAGCTTGTCAGCCGAGATCTTGGCGCTCTGCTCCAAAAGCTCGAAGCAGCGCTTGCGCATTTCCGGGTCTTTTTCGTCCGCGAGCAGCTCAAGTCCATTGGTAAGAGCGCCCACCGGGCTAAGCAGATCATGGCACAGCCGCGAACAGAGCAGGGCGGCAAGGTCCAGTCCGGAAGTGTCGAGCGAGGATTCAGTCATTGGGCAAGGTTTCCGGTTAGGGTTTCAGCCTCCCTTAGCCGTCCGCGACTCGGTAGGGAAGCGCCTCGAAGCCGCTGGGCAAATCGCGCCAGAATCGCACCACCCCGCCCGCCACAATCGCCCATATCCGCCCGTCCCCGCTGGCCTGCGCCCGATCAGTGGCGGAAGGCTGCGCCAGTCCCGATGGATGAGAATGGTAATAGCCGAGCACAGCAAGTCCTCCCGCCCGCGCCTCGCGGTGCGCAAGGATCAGCGCCGCCGGATCAATCTCGAAATAGCGGCTCGGATCGGGCGCGACATTGGCGGCAGGCCGCGCTTCCTCGATCTGATTTCCCGCCCCCAGCAGCAATCCGCAGCACTCCAGCGGCGCGGCGCGTGCTGCTTCGTCGAGCAGTGTTGCCATTGCGCCACTTGTCACCACCAGGTCCATGCCCATCTGCATAGCATGGGAGCAGGGGAACGTATCATCGAAGGCGTGATCGCAAGCGGCGGTCAGCGGCTTGACAAGGCGCTGGCCGAGGCGAGCGGGTTGTCGCGCGAACGGATCAAGGCGCTGATGACCGAGGGGCAGATCACACTGGGCGGCCAGCCGGTCAACCAGCCCACGCTCAAGCCTGCTGGCGGCACAGCTTTCACGATCACCATCCCCGAAGCCACCACCGCCCTGGCCGAGCCGCAGGACATTGCGCTGACAATCGTGTTCGAAGACGCGCATCTGATCATCGTCGACAAGCCTGCTGGCCTGGTCGTCCATCCGGCTGCCGGCAATCTTGATGGCACGCTGGTCAATGCCCTGCTCCACCATTGCCGGGGGCAACTTTCGGGCATCGGCGGGGTCGCCCGCCCCGGGATCGTTCACCGGATCGACAAGGACACCTCCGGCCTGCTGGTCGTCGCCAAAAGTGATGCGGCACATGAAGGCCTCGCCAAACAATTTGCCGATCACACGATCGAGCGGGTTTATCTCGCCATTGTCGGGGGTCATACGGTGCCATCTGCCGGGACCGTCTCGGGGGCAATTGGCCGCTCGCGGTTTGACCGCAAGAAGATGGCAATGGTCGAAGCGAAGGGGGAGAGTGGCCGCGGCAAACACGCCGTCACGCACTTCAAAACACTCGAGCGGCTCGATAACTCAGCGCTGGTCGAATGCCGCCTGGAAACCGGGAGAACCCACCAGGTGCGCGTTCACATGGCATCAATTGGTCATGCGCTATTAGGCGATCCAACATATGGACGCGCACCCGCCCGGCTCCGGCAGCTCCTCATCCAGCTTCAATTCGCCCGGCAGGCACTGCACGCCGCAGTGCTGGGCTTCACTCATCCGGTCACCGGGCAGGCAGTGCGCTTTGAATCTGCGCTGCCCACCGATCTCAGGGAACTGTTGGTCGAATTGAAGAGTTCAAGCTGAACTATCATGCTATAAGTGAACCCTATGTGGCTGTGCGCCGCAGGATGCCTATTAAGGGTCCAGCAAAGCC
>JANOKC010000094.1:0-8951 GCA_031419035.1 Novosphingobium sp.
TGGTCGCTCCGTCAAAGCGTGACGAACGCAAAAACGAACCCTCGCTCCAATGCCCCCGGAGCGGGGGTTTTTTTGTGCTTGGGGAAAGGGTAACGCGGTTCTCATGGTCACCATTGCAACCTGGAATATCAATTCGGTCCGTCTGCGTATGCCGCAGGTTGCGCGTTTTCTTGCCGAACACGCGCCCGATGTGCTGTGTCTTCAGGAAATCAAGACCGTGGCGGAGACATTTCCCTATGAGGCCTTTGCGCAGCTAGGCTATGTTCACCATGCGGTTCACGGGCAAAAGGGCTATCACGGCGTGGCCACCGTTAGCCGGATCCCGATGCGGGAGTTCAGCCGCCATGATTGGCAGGACAATGGCGAGGCGCGCCATGTCGGGGTTGAGCTTTCCGGCTCGGGCATAATCCTCGAAAACGTCTATGTCCCCGCTGGCGGGGATGAGCCGGACCGGACGATCAACCCTAAATTCGGCCAGAAGCTCGATTTTCTCGAGCGGATGACCCGCTGGGCTGAGAAAATAGATCGGCCCAGCGTGATCGTTGGCGATTTCAACATCGCGCCGCTGGAAAGCGATGTGTGGAATCACAAATCGCTGCTCAAAGTGGTCAGTCACACCCCGCTTGAGGTGGAGACACTGGCCTGCTTCCAGGCCGCCCATGGCTGGGTGGACCTAGGGCGCAAGCACATTCCGGCCCCGGACCGCAACTGGACCTGGTGGAGCTACCGTGCGAAAAACTGGCGCGACGGTGATCGCGGCCGGCGGCTGGATCATATGTGGGCTTCGGCCGATGTCGCTGCAAGTTCGCGCAGCCACCGGGTGATCGAGGAGACCCGCGACTGGGTGCAATGCTCCGACCATGTGCCCTTGATCACCGAGTTTGCGCTTTGAGCAGCAGTTCCCGACGAGCCGCGCTGGCCATTGATGCCTTGCGCCACGGCTGGGCAATCTGCGTTGAAGGCGGCTTTACGCTGCTCCCTGCCGAAACGGGTTTCGCCCCGGGAACCATTGCCAATCGGATGCTGATCTCATCTGCGCGGGCGGCGACACTTAAGCTGGCCAACCAGCGCGAGGCGGCAGAGCCCCACGCGCCAGTGTTGATCTGCGGCGCCGAACCATTCGATCTGGCCGCCGCGCGCGCGCTGGCCGATCCGGCGCTCGATCTGCGCTATCCGCTAAAAGGTCCGTTCAGGGCTGAAGTGCTGGACCAGCCTGGGGCGACGGCAACAGCAATGGAGCTGGCGCGACTCGCCGGGATATTGCCTGCCTTTCTGGTCGATCCAGCCCCGTCAGGAGAGGCGCAGGATGTCAGCACCAGTGATTTGGCGGCCTGGAAAGACACTGCTCAGCTATCCATTGCCGCCCGCGCGCATCTGCCGGTCGCGGCCTGCGAGACTGCGGAGATTATTGCCTTCCGTTCGGCTGATGATCTGCGTGAGCATGTTGCGCTGATAATCGGGCAACAAGATTCTGGCCGCGCGCCGCTGGTCCGGCTGCACTCCGAATGCCTGACCGGCGATATCCTAGGCAGCCTCAAATGCGATTGCGGCCCTCAGCTTGATGCTGCGCTTGCCGCGATGTCTGCTGAAGCTGCGCGCGGGGGGTGGGGGGTGCTGCTGTATCTCAGGCAGGAAGGACGCGGGATTGGTCTCATAAACAAGCTACGGGCATATCAACTGCAGGATCAGGGCTTCGATACTATTGATGCAAACAACCGCCTTGGGTTGCCATCAGAGGCGCGCGATTTCCCAGTCGCGGCGCGGATGCTGGCATTGCTGGGAGTGAGGTTGATCCGGTTGATGACCAATAATCCAGTCAAGGTTTCCGCGCTGGAGGCGGAAGGTGTGGGCGTCCTGGAGCGCGTACCGCACCAGCTTCCCGCCAATCCGCACAATGCCCGCTATCTCGATACCAAGCGGGACCGTTCGGGGCATATCTTGTGACGGCCGGCCTGATCATTCGCCCAGAACAGCCAGATGATGTGCAGACGATCTACACGGTGACCGCGCGGGCCTTCGCCACGCAGTCCCATGCCGACGGGGACGAGCAAGACCTGGTCGACCTCCTCCGCGAGCGCGGCGAGCTGGTGCTATCATTAGTGGCAATCTTGCCGAAAGCGGGCTTGGACGGCCACATCGGCTTCAGTCCGGCAACCATTGATCGGCAAGAGTGCGGCTGGTTCCAGATGGCCCCTGTCTCCGTTGAGCCAGCGTTCCATAACCGGGGTATCGGTAGCAAGCTGATCATGGCCGGGATTGAGCAGCTGCGCGAGCAAAGCGCCCAAGGTATCGGTGTGCTTGGGAGTCCCGCGTACTATGAGCGTTTCGGATTCCAGCACATATCGGGCCTGGCCCCGAATGGTCCGGAAGCGTTGTATTTCCGCGCGATGTCCTTTGAGGGACCGCAGCCGCAAGGCGTGATCGGTTACGCGTCTGCCTTTGGCTGATGTTACCGCTTCTCGTAGCGCTTTAGCCCTGGCGCAAGCGTGTTCTGCCCGAGCGCAATCCGCGATCCTTGCCAATCAACTACAAAGGCCGTGTCGCGGCTAGCGCCCGGCGCAAAGCGGGCGTCGTTGCCCTCAATCACCAGCCCGTCCGAGCTATGTTCGCGTGCTTCGGGGGCAATCGCGATAAAGGTGGTGTAATTCTCCTTGTCGCGGCCTTGGACCATCCAGTTGTTGGCGATGCGCCCAGTCGAGCCCACCGACAGGTCGATCATGTAATTGGTGGTCTTGCCAGCCGAATCATCGAAACTGTTGCCCAGAATGCTGACCTTTATGGCGTGGGTCTTGACATAATGCCCGCCGCGCCCTGCTTCAAACCGGCTGCGGGTGACAATGACCTGGCCATAATTGGCGGTATAGATCGAATGAGCGCAGCTGAGGCCGCGATCACAGCGGCCGAGCCGGGTGAAGGTTGATTTGTCGATTGTGATGGTGCCAGCAGGATCATCGGCGGTCAGAATGCCTTGTTCGCTATCGCGGAACCAGCTTTGCGAAACGGTCAGATTGCCGCGCTCCAGCCGGATGCCTGCGCCATTGCCATCATCGACCCGCATGTTAGTGAAAACCATGCCCTCAACCGTGGATGAGCGGCCGCGCAGCACAAAAGCCGCCTTGCCTTCGCAGGTGACGCCATCAAATACCGATTGGCCCGCAACGGCGGCGAGATAGCGGATATCGCCGCGCGGCTGCACCCCGCAATCGGCATAACGGCCCGGTGCGATCCGGATCGTGCCAATCCCGGCGTCGATCGAATTGATTGCATCCTGCAGCCGGGTGAACGACTGACCAGTTTCAATCACCGTATAGGGCGCAGTCTGCGCGCCTGCGAAAGTGGCGGGAGCAGCAACGGCAATAAGCGCGGCGGCGGTGAGGATGGGGCGGTCAAGATTCGTCATGAAAACCAGTTTAGCAGTTGGCGGTTAAGAACGGGCGAATGTGATCATTCTTCCTTTGGTGGCCTCCCGCGCCGGGGTGGTTCGCCTTTGGCCAGTTTGATACCGCGCTTGCCCAAGGCCTCGCGCAGCAAGACCTCTACCTGTGCATTGACCGAACGCAAATCCGCCGCTGCGGCCCGTTCAAGCGCACCAAACAGCGCCGGATCAAGCCGCAGGGGGAAGTTCTTTTTGCCCGGATTGGCCACGATTCGCTACTGGTACAATGAGCCTGCGTTGACCACCGGCTGGGTGTCCCGCTCGCTGCACAGCACCACCATCAGATTAGAGACCATAGCCGCGCGGCGCTCGTCATCGAGTTGGACGATCTTCTTCTCACTCAGCATGTCGAGCGCCATTTCGACCATCCCGACAGCGCCTTCGACCAGGGTCTTACGCGCGGCAACGACGGCTTCGGCTTGCTGGCGGCGAAGCATCGCTCCGGCGATTTCCTGAGCGTAGGCGAGGTGGGTAAAGCCGCATTCGTCCACCGAGATACCGGCCGCCTGCAACCGTTCAATCAGTTCTGCGCGCAATTCGGCACCAACTTGATCGTGATTGCCGCGCAGCGTAATCTCGGCATGGGTGAAATCATCATAAGGATAGCGCGAGCCGATCGTGCGTACCGCCGCTTCGATCTGGACCATGACGAAAGCCTTGTAATCATCAACGTCATACAGCGCCTGCGCCGTATCAACCACGCGCCAGACCACTTGCGCCGCCATCTCGATCGGATTGCCGCGCAGATCGTTGACCTTGATCTTGTCGGAAATCAGATTGTTGGCGCGCACTGAAATTTTGGTCTTGCCCATCCACGGCCAAACCCAGCGCAAGCCCGTATTGCGATCAGTACCGCGATAGCTACCGAACAGCGTAATCGCTGCGCCCTGATTGGGCTGGAGCATATAGAAGCCGGCAGAAATGATAATCAGCGCCAGCACGGCAAGCCCGGTTCCCGTAAGAAAGCCAAGGACAGCGGAATCTTCCGGATTGCTGCCGGCAAAGCTGATGATGCGCCACACGGTCAGCGTCAGCAGGGCAAGAAACAGGATGAGCATCAGATAGCCGCTGGTGCTCCAGGCGGGCCGTTCACGGCTGGCGGTCATAGCGGAATGTTTATCGGACATGGTCGTACCCCTGCAGAAAAATATGATATCATATTAATATCACGAGCCGCATTTCCGTCAAGCCCTCTTGAAATAGGAGCGAATCGCTCTTATTATGGTTCCTGCGGGACCGGGCCCCTCTGGCTTGGCACAATCGCTTCTTTGGAAGCAGTGCCAAGCGATGTCGGACCGCATCGGATGATGCCGATGCTTGGGTCCGGGGTATTGTTCCCCCCCTCCTGATGCCTCGGCCCAGCTCGGCTCATCCGATCGAACTGTCGTTTCGATTAGGGAGATTGTATCATGTCCGATCGTGTATTCCGCCTGCTGGAGCGCCACCAGAAGCTCGATGAGCGCTTGCGCCGAGTCCAAGTTATGCGCTGGCCTGATCCGTTTGAAGTGGTCCGGCTCAAAAAGCTCAAACTGATCCTCAAGGACCGGCTGTTCCGGCGCAGCGCGCTAGCCACCTAATAACCGACAGCGAGACTGACCGGCGCCGCCAGCCGCGGCGCCGGACCTTTTTGATTTGCCTGAAAGGGCCGCTCCATGGAATTCTTGTTGGTTGACTGGCTGGGTACTCCGGTCTGGTTCTGGCTCGCCTTTGCTGGCCTCGTCTTTTGCCTGACCGCGTTTGATCTTGGCTTTCTCCACAAGGAGGACCGCGAGATGGGGATCGGCGAGTCGCTGAAACTGACTGTCTTCTATATCACAATCGCGCTGGCATTTGGCGCCTGGATCTGGATCGAACGCGGTGCCGAGCTGGGGATGCAGTACTACACCGGGTTCTTCATCGAAAAGGCGCTGTCGATCGACAATGTCTTTGTGATCAGCCTGATTTTCACCTTCTTCGCGATTCCGGCCAAGTTCCAGTACCGCGCGCTGCTGTGGGGCATCATCGCGGTGATCGTGCTGCGCGGGGCGATGATCGCGGCGGGTGCGGCGCTGGTCGAGCAGGCCTATTGGGTGCTCTACATCTTCGCCGCTTTCCTGGTTTTCACCGGGATCAAGATGTTCTTCGCGGGCGATCACAATCCCGATATCGCCAAAAACCCGGTGGTGCGGTGGATATCGTCCCACATGCGGGTGACCAAGGAGCTGCATGACCAGCACTTCTTCGTGAAGGTTCCCGACGAGAAGACCGGCAAGCTGGTCCGCGCCGCCACGCCGCTGTTTTTGGCACTGGTTGTGATCAATCTGGCCGATCTGGTCTTTGCGGTCGATTCGGTCCCGGCGATCTTCGCGATCACCACCGATATCTTCATCGTTTATACCAGCAACATCATGGCGATCCTCGGCCTGCGCGCGCTCTATTTCGCGCTCTCGGCGATGATCCACCGGTTCTACTACCTGAAGTATGCGCTGGCCGCGGTGCTGGTGTTCATCGGTTCGAAGATCTTTGTGACAGACTTCTTGCTGGATGGGACCAAGTTCCCGCCGGTGCTGAGCTTGGCAGTAACCTTCGGGATTATCGCTGCGGGCGTGCTCTATTCGCTGTGGGCCACCCGCCACGGCGAGGACGCCGCCCCGCACATCCCCCACGATGAAATAAGGCCCTAACCTCCACAACAATGCAGGAGAATACTGTGATGAAAGCTATGATGATGATCGTGCCGATCGCGGTTGGATTGATGCTGGCAACGGCCAGCCCGGCCGAAGCTGGAAAACGCAAGGGACCGACCTGCGCAAAGGCCACTCCGGCCGCTCTGGACGCCAAATTTGCCGAGTTCAACGCTGCCTGGGCGACCAAAAACCCGGATACCGTCACCGCACTCTTCGATGACGACGCTGTGCTGCTGGCAACCGTCGCCAATGTCCCGCGCACTGACCCGGCCGGGATCCGCGACTATTTCGTGAAGTTTCTGAAGGGCAGTCCGGTCGGCAAGATCGAGACCGCTACGATCAAGTCGGGCTGCAACTGGGCGCTGCAAGCTGGCACTTGGACCGTAACCTTCACTGACGCTGTCACGGGCGCCAAATCGGATGTTAAGGCCCGTTACTCATTCCTATATCAGTATGAAGACAGACAGTGGAAGATCGAGCATCTGCATTCCTCGGTCATGCCCGAGAAAATTTAAGTCAATGAAAATTTAAGCTAATATTGGCCGATCACGACGAGGAACGCCTCGCCAAAGGCCTCCAGTTTTCTTGTCCCGACCCCGCTGATCGCGCCCATTGCGGTATGATCGGTGGGGCGACTGGCTGCCATTTCGCGCAAAGTTGCATCGTGGAAGATCACATAAGGCGGAACCCCGGCTTGTTCGGCCAGTTCGCGTCGCAGTGTACGCAGTGCATCGAACAGTGGATCATTGATCGGGTTGACCGCGCTGCTGCGATCCATCTTGCGCTTGCGCTCGCGTTTGGGGGCAAGCGCGATCAGGACACTTGTCTCGCCTTTGAGGATCGCTTTGGCATCGCCGCCCAGCGCGAGGCCGCCATGCTCGGTCGGGACCAGGCAGCCGCGCGCCTGGAGCGCACGGGCAAGCGGGCGGAGCAGATGTACCTCGTCGCTGGTGACTATCCCAAAGACGCTTAACTGGTCATGCCCGCGCGCCAGAACGCGCTCGTCCGCCACCCCGGTCAGTACTTTTTCAATGTAGCCAAAACCAAAGCTCTGCCCGGTGCGATAAACTGCCGAAAGCAGCTTGCGTGCGATCTCCGTGGTGTCGGCAACCCCGGGTGCGTCAAGGCAATTGTCGCAATTGCCACAGGATTGCGGCGGATCCTCGCCAAAATGGCGCAGTAGTAGCGCGCGGCGGCAACCGGCGGTTTCGACCAGCATGGCCAGTGCGTCCAGCCGAGTGCGCTCGCCAATCCGGCGCGCCTCCTCGACCTCTTCCACGCGCTGGCGTGCGAGTACGAAATCCTTGGCCGCCCACAGCATGACAGCAACTGCCGCATCGCCATCGCGGCCCGCGCGTCCGGTTTCCTGGTAATAAGCCTCGATTGATTTGGGGATCCCGGCATGGGCGACAAACCGCACGTCGGGCTTGTCGATCCCCATCCCGAACGCGACTGTCGCTACGATTATAATGTCCTCGCTGGCAACGAAGGCCGCCTGATTCGCAGCGCGGGTCTGCGGGTCGAGTCCGGCGTGATAGGGCAGCACTGTGCGTCCTGTCGCGGCGGCCAGCTTATCGGCCAAATCCTCCACCTTGCGCCGCGTTGGCGCATAGACGATCCCCGGCCCGGGCTGCTCCGCCATCAGCTGGCGCAATTGCCGCAAGGCGTTGTCGCGGTGGAGGATGGCATAGCGGATGTTGGGCCGGTCGAACCCGGCGATAATCAGGCCATCAGCCGGAATGCCCAGTTGCGCCATGATATCGGCGCGGGTCTGGGCGTCTGCGGTGGCGGTCAGTGCCAGACGCGGAACCCGCGGATAGGCATCCATCAAAGGACGAAGCAGCCGGTAATCGGGGCGGAAATCATGGCCCCATTCTGAGACGCAATGCGCCTCGTCAATCGCGAATAGTGAGATTTCTGCTTTGGTCAGCATCTCGTGGAAATGGGGCTGACTGGCGCGTTCGGGAGCGACATAAAGAAGATCCAGCTCACCGGCCCTGAACCGCTCGATCGTGATCTCGCGGTTGGTATCGACACTGGTCAATGAAGCGGCGCGGATGCCGTTGGCCTCAGCCGAGCGGAGTTGGTCATGCATCAGCGCGATCAGCGGTGAGATGACGATACAGGTGCCCTGGCTCATCACTGCAGGGAGCTGATAGGTCAGTGACTTGCCCGCGCCGGTCGGCATTACCGCTAGCGTCGATTGCCCGGCCAAGACGCGTTCCACCACATCGGCCTGCACCCCGCGAAAAGCGGAGAAGCCGAAAATGGCGTGGAGCGTTTCTAGCGGATCGGAGAGGGTGGCGCTGAGAATCACGCCGCCGCTATGGCAGATTGCTGCCAGAGGGGAATAGGTCGGGTCCGGGTTTACCCCGGAACTGCCAATCGGTGACTACTTCCGCTTCTTTTTGCGAGCGGCATAACGGGCATCGCGCTGGGCCTTCTTTTCTTCGTCGGACAGCTTGACCTTGGGGGCTGGCATAGCAGCTACGGCGGCGGCCAGTGCGGCTTCGCGGGCGGCGATCTTGTCCGCCTTGGCCTGAGCCATTTCATCGCGGCGCGCGGCGCGGCGGGCTTCTTCGGCGACTTGTTTGGCAGCCTGGGCGGCCAGACGTTCGGCCATTTGCGCAGGGTCTGCGGCCGGTTTCGCCTGCAATTTGGCGAGGGCCTTTTCGCGGCTTTGTTGGGCGAGTGCGGTGCGTTCCGCAAAACTCGGTTCCTTGTAGGACGCCATAAGTCGGTTCGGTCTTTCAGAAATAGCAAACGGGGCGGGCTGGCAAATGCCGACCCGCCCCGTTCACGGATAGGCTTAAGCGGCCTGGAGGTTCACAGCCGAGGTCTTGCCACGC
>JANOKC010000095.1:0-2760 GCA_031419035.1 Novosphingobium sp.
GGTCTCTCGACTTCGCTCGAGACGAACGGGGCTTGGTGGTATTCGGCATTGGGCGGGCTGTAACGCACCAGCCGCCCGGTGGAGGGCAGGAACCCGCGATAGGGATCTTCGGCATAGACGCGGTTTTCGATTGCCCAGCCATCCAGCTTCACCTCGTCCTGCGTGAAGGCCAGCTTTTCGCCGTAAGCAACGCGGATCATCTGTTCGACCAGATCGATGCCGGTGATCGCCTCCGTAACGGGATGCTCCACCTGCAGCCGCGTGTTCATTTCAAGGAAGTAAAAGCTCTCCCCCGTCGGGTCCGCGCCGCTGACAATCAGCTCGACCGTTCCGGCCGAATAGTAGCCCACAGCACGTGACAGCGCGACGCATTGCTCGCCCATTGCCTTGCGCATTTTCGGCGTCACGAACGGCGATGGCGCTTCCTCGACCACCTTTTGATGGCGGCGCTGGATGCTGCATTCGCGCTCGTTGAGGTAAAGGATGTTGCCGTGCTGATCGCCGAGGATCTGGATTTCGATGTGGCGCGGGTTGAGGATGAACTTCTCGATAAACACCCGGTCGTCGCCGAACGAGTTCAGCCCCTCGCGCTTGGTCGCTTCAAAGCCTTCGCGGACGTCCTGCTCTGAATAGGCCAGCCGCATCCCCTTGCCGCCGCCGCCCGCGCTGGCCTTCATCATCACCGGATAGCCGATCTCCGCCGAAATCCGAACCGCGTGTTCGGTATCCTCGATCTCGCCGACGAAGCCGGGAACGACATTGACGCCCGCTTTCAGCGCCAGCTTCTTGGATTCGATCTTGTCGCCCATCGCGGCAATCGCATTCACCGGGGGGCCGATGAAGGCGATGTTTTCCTTGGCCAGCGCCTCGGCAAACGAGGTGCGTTCCGAGAGGAACCCATAGCCCGGATGCACCGCCTCAGCCCCGGTCTGCTTGGCCGCCGCGATGATCTTCTCCGCGATCAGATAGGACTGCGCGGCAGGCGACGGCCCGATATGCACCGCCTCATCCGCCATCGCCACAAACGGCGCGCGTGCGTCAGCATCGGAATAGACCGCCACCGTCTGGATACCCATCCGCCGCGCAGTCTTGATGATCCGGCAAGCAATCTCGCCACGGTTGGCGATGAGGATTTTTTTGAACATTATCTTTCCCTATCAGGATGATCGTCGCGAACATCCTTCAGAAGTTGGGCTAAGCTCTTTGTTGCTGCCGGCAGACCCTTTGCCGTTGCGAAAAGCAGGAAGCCCACGCCGACGAGAGCCGAACCGTAGGTCGGAGCAAGGAGCAAAATCCCGAAGTATGGCGCGAACGGATCAATGTCAAAAGCAAGCACAACTAGCAGGAACGGCGTGATACAGCCTGCAAAGCAAAGAAACCCGGCCAAGAATGGCCGACTTGGTCCGTATTTCCGCCAAAGCAAGCGACACGCGAAAAAGGCTCCGAGGGTTAGAGCAATCGCGACCAAGAGCAGGAACCCAAGCACAGACTACCCCTCCACCGGCGGCATATTGTGCCCCAGAAGCCGCAGCATATCCGCCGCGCATTCGACCACGTTCGAGCCCGGCCCGTAGAACCCCTGCACCCCGGCCTCGTGCCGATGCAACGCTTGCCATGTCACGCTGCCCATGTTATCATCCCCCTGTGATCGTGAGTTATGCCAACCGCGCGACCGAACGCTTTGCCGAGGAAGGTAAATCGAAGTTCGGCGGGATGGATGTCGCCAAGGCCTATGCCCGGTTGAAGATTTTGAAGGTTGCGCGAACGGTTGAAGATATTCCTCCGCTGAGTTCGATTGGATTGCATGCGCTGAAAGGGAACCGGCAAGGCCAGTGGGCGATAACGATCAATGGCCCTTGGCGGCTTGTGTTCCGCCTTGAGGATGGCAACGCCCACGATGTTGAGATTGTCGATTATCATTGAGAAGGACCTTTTGATGCCCCAACCTGCTTTCGAACAAGTGCACCCCGGCGCGATCCTGAAAGAGGAGCTCGAAGCGCGCGGCCTTTCCGCCAATGCGCTTGCCCTGAAGCTGCGTGTGCCACCACAGCGCATCCAGGATATTGTCGCAGAACGGCGCGGCATCAGCGTTGATACTGCATTGAGGCTGGAAGCTTGCTTCGGCACACCAGCGCGGATGTGGGTCGAGATGCAGGCAGGGTACGACCTATACTGGGCAGAAGCCAAGTCGGGCGAGGCCGTCCGGCGCGAAGTGATGGCGGCATAACTCACTCCCCCACCGGCGGCATATTGTGCCCCAGCAGGCGCAGCATATCCGCTGCCGCTTCGACCACATTGGTGCCCGGGCCATAGATCCCCTGCACCCCGGCATCGCGCAGGAAGTCGTAATCCTGCGGCGGGATCACGCCGCCGGCGACGACCTTGATATCGGGGCGGCCAGCTTCGCGCAGCAGCCGGATCAGTTCGGGGATCAGCGTCTTGTGGCCTGCCGCAAGGCTGGACGCGCCGATCGCGTCGACGTCCTTTTCCAGCGCCATTGCCAGCGTTTCCGCCGGGGTCTGGAACAGCGGCGAACTGGTCACGTCGAAGCCCATGTCGGTGAAGGCGCTGGCGATCACGTTGGCGCCGCGATCGTGTCCGTCCTGACCCATTTTGGCGACCAGCAGGCGCGGATCGCGGCGCAAACGCCGGGCGACGGCGGCGACGCCTTCGATCACCTGATTATAGCGCGCATCCCCGGCATAGGCCTTGCCGTAGATGCCCGTCACCGGGACCGGCTGGGTGGCATAACGGCCAAAA
>JANOKC010000096.1:0-2111 GCA_031419035.1 Novosphingobium sp.
GACAAGCTCAGGCTGAGCGGGCTTTGTTTGAATTTCACCAAGATCCGCTCATGCTGAGCCTGTCGAAGCACGCGCGCTAGGTTCATCCCAAACACGTCCCAGCCGGAATCGCCTTGCCGTGCAGCAATGCGCCGGTTTCCATCACCGGGCGGCCCGCGCGCTGGATCAGCGTTGGGCGGATCGCGCCAGTATCGCAGCCAATGATCAGGGCATCGTCCAACGTCACACCGATCCCGCCCTCGCATACAAGCACCTCGGCGGCCAGCACCCGAAAGCGCTCCCCCTCCAGCTCAAAGAATGCTCCCGGCGCTGGGGCAAAGGCACGGATCTGACGTTCGACATCAATTGCGTGTTGAGTGAAATCAAGCCGGGTTTTGGCCTTTTCGATCTTTTTGGCATAGGTCACGGCTATTCGGTCAACTGGCTGCGGTTCGCCCTTTACGCTGCCAGCTTCGATCAGAAACAGGCAATCGATCATCAATTGCGCGCCGATTTCTGAAAGCTCTGCCGTCAGTTCGCCCGCCGTCTTGCCGTCCACCGGGGTACGGGTCACGGCCAGCATCGGTCCGGTATCGAGGCCGCGTTCCATCCGCATGATCGTAATCCCGGTCTCAGCATCGCCCGCCAATATCGCCCGCTGGATCGGTGCAGCCCCGCGCCAGCGCGGCAGCAGTGAGGCGTGGATATTGAGGCAGCCGTGCTTTGGCGCATCGAGCACAGCCTGCGGCAGGATCAGGCCATAGGCGGCGACAATCGCGATATCGGCATTCAGTGCAGCGAACTCCGCCTGCTCGTCCGCGCCCTTGAGGCTGGCGGGATAGCGCACCATGATCCCGCGCGCCTGCGCCTCGCGCTGAACCGGCGAGGGCTGGAGCTGCTTGCCCCGGCCTGCGGGTCGCGGCGGCTGGGTATAGGCGGCCACCACCTCATGCCCGGCCTCAACCAGCGCGATCAGCGCCGGAACAGCAAAATCGGGGGTTCCCATGAAAATGATACGCATCATGTCTTTTCGTTTCCTCGCAGCGGCCCTATCCCCCGCGTCATGGCATCGCAAGAGATCGAAACGCTGACCTCCGCCCTGGCTCGCCTGCCCGGGCTTGGCCCCCGCTCGGCGCGGCGCGCGGTGCTGTGGCTGATCAAGCGGCGCGAGACTTCGCTGGTTCAGCTGGTCGAGGCGCTCAGCGCGGTTCGTCAGGGGCTGGTTGAATGCCGGATCTGCGGCAATGTCGATACGTCTGACCCATGCGTGATCTGCACCGATCCGCGCCGCGATCAGCGCTCTCTCTGCGTGGTTGAGGATGTGGCAGACCTGTGGGCGCTCGATCGCTCGCGGCTGTTTGCCGGGCGCTATCATGTGCTGGGCGGCAGGCTTTCCGCGCTCGACGGTATTCGGCCCGAGGATCTCAGCATCGGCGCGCTGATCGAACGGGTGGCAAAAGGCGGGATCGACGAGGTGGTGCTGGCGATGAATGCCACACTCGAAGGGCAGACCACCGCGCATTACATCGCCGAGCGGTTGGAGGCCTATCCGATCCGGATCACCCAGCTGGCCCACGGCCTGCCGGTGGGGGGCGAGCTGGATTACCTCGATGAGGGCACTTTGGCGCAGGCGCTGCGGGCGCGCAAACCGATGGGTTGATCGCGGACGCACTCGCTACTATCTGACCCGTCATGGCTATCCGTGAAATCCTTGAAGTTCCCGATCCGCGCCTCAAGCAGATCTCCGCGCCCGTCACCAAATTTGATGCGGAGCTCAAGGCGCTTGTCGCCGATATGTTCGAGACGATGTATGAAGCTCCCGGCATTGGCCTGGCGGCGGTCCAGCTGGGCGTGCCGCTGCGGGTGCTGGTGATCGATCTGCAGGAACCGGACATGGATGCCGAGCCTGAGGAATGCCACGCCCACGGCGGCCATTCCCACAGCCATCAGCCAGTCAAGCTGACCCCGCGGGTGTTCATCAACCCGGAGATTCTCGACCCTTCAGAGGAACATGCGGTCTATTCCGAAGGCTGCCTATCGGTGCCCGAGATCTACGCCGAGGTTGAACGCCCCGCCCGGATCCGCGCCCGCTGGCAGGACCTGGGCGGCAAAGTTCACGAGGAAGTCATCGA
>JANOKC010000097.1:0-2935 GCA_031419035.1 Novosphingobium sp.
TGCCGATGGCCGGATCCGCCAGCAGATCGCGCGCAATTTCGCGATGCGAAGCGGCCTTGAATCCATAACCACCCGCGCCATGCTGATGATGCAGGCCGGAATGGTGCCTGGACCTGAAGGCTCGCTCAACAAGCTGGTGGCCGTGCGCAGCCGCCAGAAGCTGTCGGAACTGGCGATTGATCTGCAAGGCAATTCTGGGCTGGCCTTCGATCCACATGCATTTGGCAAAGAGGATTGGACCGCCAGCTGGATCAATGCCCCTACCGGGCGTATCGCGGGCGGATCGGACGAAGTTCTGCTCAACACGATCGCCGAAAAGGTGCTGGGCCTGCCGCAGGATCACCGGCCCGACAAAGGCATCCCCTTCAACCAGATACCGGTGTGAGATAAATGACCGAGAGCGATGACATTCAGGAAATTCGCCGCGCAGTTCAGGCGCTTTGCGCTGATTACCCCGGTGAATACTGGCGGAACAAAGACCGCGAGCGGGCTTATCCGAGTGAGTTTGTTGATGCGCTAACCCATTCGGGCTTCCTCGCGGCGCTGATCCCTGAGGAATACGGCGGTTCGGGGCTAAGCCTTTATGCCGCCGCAGTAATCATGGAGGAAATTCAGGCGGCCGGCTGCAATGGCGCGTCGGCCCATGCGCAGATGTATATCATGAATACGCTGCTGCGTTATGGCAGCGAAGAGCAAAAGCGCAGCTATCTGCCCGGGATTGCCGATGGCTCGCTGCGGCTTCAGGCGTTCGGGGTGTCCGAGCCGACCAGCGGCACCGATACGCTATCGCTGCGGACTGTCGCGGTGCGCGACGGCGATGAATATGTGATCAACGGCCAGAAAATCTGGACCAGCCGGGCCGAATATTCCGACCTGATGTTGCTCCTCGCCCGCACCACCCCGCGCGATCAGGTCGCCAGTAAGACCGAGGGCCTCTCGATCTTCCTCGTCGATATGCGCAAAGTCGTCGGAAGCGGCATGACGATCAAACCAATCCGCACGATGATGAACCATTCAACCACCGAGGTGTTCTTCGATGACATGCGGATCCCTGCCTCGGCGCTGGTCGGCGAAGAGGGCAAGGGCTTCCGCTATATCCTATCGGGCATGAATGCCGAGCGGATTTTGATCGCGTCCGAATGCGTCGGCGATGCCAAATGGTTTATCGCCAAGGCCAGCGATTATGCCAAGGAGCGGCAGGTATTTGGCCGGCCGATCGGCCAGAATCAGGGCGTCCAGTTTCCGATCGCGCGGTGTTATGCGCAAATGCGTGCTGCCGAGCTGATGGTGCGCCATGCCGCGCAGGTGTTTGACGAAGGCGGCAATCCAGGCGAGGAGGCCAATATGGCCAAACTGCTCGCCAGCGAGGCCAGCTGGGCTGCGGCGGATATGTGTGTGCAGACCTTCGGCGGGTTCGGTTTCGCCGAGGAATATGATGTTGAGCGCAAATTCCGCGAGGCGCGGCTCTATACCGTCGCCCCGATCAGCACCAATCTGATCCTCAGCTATCTGGCCGAGCATGTCCTGAAGTTGCCGCGCAGCTATTGAGCGTCCACGCGGTATCGCATAAGCTCCTGATATGACCGAACTTGACCTTAGCGCGCCGCGCCATACCAAGGTCGGAGTGTTTGTGCTGGTCGCCGCGCTCCATGTGCTGGCGGTGCTGGCGTTGATCCGCGCTTTCGCGCCCGATTTCTCGGCCAAGGCAGTGGAGACCGTCGTCTCGGCCTTTTCTGTAACCGTCACCACCCCGCCGCCTGAACAGGCTAAGGAGCCTGAAAAGGCTGGCGCGGCGGCAGAAGTGAGCAAGAAGGCGGTGGCGCGCGAGGTCAAGGCCGCCAAGCCAAAGATTGCCATCGCCACGGCTCCTGCGCCTAAGGCGGCCAGCACCGGCGCTGCCAACAGCTCTGGCACTGGGGATGCAGGTGGCGGGACCGGTGCGGGAGGCCAAGGTAGCGGCACCGGCAGCGGTGCCGGCGGCTCTGGACAAGGCGGCGGGCTGGTCCGCAAGGCCGAGAAAATCGCCGGCGAAATCAACTCCGCGCGCGATTACCCCAAAGCGACCCGCGACCTCAGGATCGACGGGGCAGTAACGATCTACATGACTGTCGGCACCGATGGCCGGGCGCGCAATTGCCGGGTCCAAAGCGCCAGCCGCGATGCTGATGCCGATGCGATTACCTGCCGCCTGGCAGAGCAGCGGTTTCGATTCAAACCCGCAACCGATGCAGCCGGAAATCTGATCGAATCGACATATGGCTGGCGGCAGAAATGGTTCTATCCCAAACCCGGCGCTTGATCGCACGGCAAGCACCCGGCATTGAGGGTGGGCCATAGGGAGAGCCACTTTGTCCACCATCCACCCCGTGCCAGCTGAATGGGCGAAGCGCGCTTATGTTGATGCGGCAGGCTATGCCGAAAAATATCGCCGCTCGCTTGATAATCCGCAAGCCTTCTGGACTGAGGAAAGCGCGCGGCTGGACTGGATCAAGCCTTGGACAAAGCTCAATAAATGCAGCTTTGACGAGGCGGATTTCGGGATCGAATGGTTCGCCGATGGCACGCTGAATGTCTCGGCCAATTGCCTCGATCGCCATCTGGCGGAGCGCGGCGAGACTACCGCGATCATCTGGGAAGGCGATGATCCTTCGCAGCAGCGCAGGCTGACCTACCGCGAATTGCACGGCGAAGTTTGCCACTTTGCCAATGCGTTAAAGGCAATCGGCGGCAAGCGCGGCGACCGGATCACGATCTATATGCCGATGATCCCCGAAGCCGCAGTGGCGATGCTCGCCTGCACCAGGATCGGGGCGATCCATTCCATTGTATTTGGAGGATTTTCTCCCGATGCTTTGGCTGGCCGGATTCAGGATTGTGACAGCAACATCGTGATCACCGCCGATGCCGGAATGCGCGGGGGCAAGCTGGTTCCGCT
>JANOKC010000098.1:0-2934 GCA_031419035.1 Novosphingobium sp.
CGGGCGTGAAGAAGCCAGGAATTGCCGATGACGCCAGCAGCACCTGCCGGAACAGTCGATAGCGGCCCGGAGCATCGCTCGCCGCGATCGCGCCCATGTTCCAGATGACCATGCGCTGGGCATCGAGATTGGCAGTGCCGACCATCAGCCGCCGTCCCCGAAGATGTTCACGCCCGATCCGGTCGATCAGGCCATCGATCATGAAGGTTGCGATCAAACGGACAAGGGGTTTGGTGCTCGCTGCGCTTGGAGAAACGGGAACTGCGAGTGGAAACCGGCGCCGGTAAATATCGCGGGCGGAAATCGTGGTGAAAAGGGTTTGCAGTGTGGCATCCTGATCCGAACCCAGAAATGCAAACGGCGCGATCAGCGCGCCGGTGCTGACGCCGGTGACGATCGAGAATTCCGGGCGGGTTCCCGCCTCGCTCCAGCCATTGAGGATGCCGGCGCCAAAAGCGCCATTGTCCGAACCGCCGGACAGGGCGAGCATAGTCTTTTCGCCCAGTGCTCCGGTCAGCGGCGGCGACATCTGCCGCGCTGCGTCGGGTGCATCCGCCCAGAACCGCGCCGCCGGGATCCCCGGAATCGCCGCTTCGACCTGCTGCGCTTCGGTAAACGGCGCACGGTGGATCGTCGCGCAGCCTTGCAGCGTGAAGGCTGCGACAATGGCAAATCGGAACGGTGCTGGTTTCAAGGGAGCAAAGCCTTTCTGGACAGCCTAGCCGCTATTTCAGGCCGGTCGTCGACGCTTCGACGCCAGCCCGCCTGGTTGCGACAATAACCTCCTTCGATGTCACGACAACCTCGGGCAAAAGTCCTCCGACTGCGCTCACATTGATGTCCAGCGACGATTCACGGTTGTTGGCCTTGGCGTTCCAGATCCCGGTTGCGAACAGCACGCCGATGAGCCACGCGATCTCAACCACCAACAAGGTAAACCGGAGCCCTGATCTGTTCTGCGCCCAATCGCCTGAGAAAGGATCGCAGCTTGCCTGATGTTCAGCCATGTCATCCTCCGAGCTATCTGGTTGGCAGGAGAACGCGGCAGGTCTGCAAGAGTTCCAGTCCGAGGACCACCGCACCAATATCTGTGTGGAACGACCTCTGTGAGTTAGGTAATCTGCGTATTGCCGGGAGCCGGATTGCAAGGCCAATTTGACAGTCCAAATGACCGCTTGCTAACATTGCTCTCGCAAAAGCAGACTGTCGGCAACGTCCAACAAAGCTGGCATACCATTGGACTTGTTGCGCACAGCGAGCATTGGTAGGTTCATCAAACGCGGCTGGGGTATCCGGCTGTCGCCCTGACCGATGCGATCGGCGGGGCTGTGAGTGGTGGGAGCAGCAAGTTGCTGGTCCCTAACCCAAAAGGACCACTCAAATGACCAAGACCAGCAAACCGCGCCGCATGGCTCGTTCGCCTGAGGCAGCAACCGACACCTCGCCAGACTCTCCAAAGCGTACAACCAAGCAAGAACTGGTTCTTCAACTGCTCAGCCGAGAGGGCGGGGCATCGCTCAACGCGATCGTTGAGGCCACTGGCTGGCTACCGCACACAGTGCGGGCCGCGCTGACCGGCCTGCGCAAGAAGGGCCATGACGTGACCCTTACCATGGTTGAGGGTGAGACATGCTACTCGGTCGCTGGGGAACCGGTGGAATGACCAGACTCGCGAAAGATCTGGCAGTGCTGGAGACAATGTCGCCGACGCTGTTACGGGAGCGGTGGAATGCAACCTGCACGGAAACCGCGCCGAATCTGTCCTGCGCAGGCTGCTTGCCCAGCGGCTGCAGGAGAAGCGCCACGGCAAGTTGCCATCGATGGTCTTGCGCGAATTGGAACGAAGTGAAGCTGCCGCCGGTGGTGTTGTGCAAGATCAAACACCTGCGAAGATCGCTCTTAACACGGCACCCGTCTGATCCGCGAGTGGAACGGCCAGACCATTGCGGTCGAGGTGACCAATTCCGGTTTCTCTTGGAATGATCGACCCTACCGCTCACTGAGCGAGATAGCCCGGGAGGCAACTGGCGCGCATTGGTCGGGCCCGCGCTTCTTTGGTCTTATCCGGCAGGTGCTGGCCAATGCCGATCTCGTTGCTGCCAACCTGCGCAGCGGAGCAGCACGCGAGCGCGCAGCACTGCTGCCGACAATGATCACGCGAATCGACCTCCACGAAGAGGGGATCGATCTCACCATCGAGCGATCGCGGCTTGGTGCAGCGCTTGGGCTCGACACCATCGCCGCTTCGGCGGAGCGATTGCTGCTCCTGACCATGGCCGCAACCAAAGTACGCCGCGGGCACCAGCTGCGGCTGGTCATTCCTGGGCCACAGACCATCGCGATCGCGCAGGCCACGCGTGACGACAAGCTGGTCGCGCTGATGGCTGAGGCATACCAGGCGCGCCAGTTGATCCTCGTCGGTCCAGATCAATCGATCGCGGCCATAGCCGCCAGTACCAATCGGTGCCGCACCCGGCTGGGCAAGCTGGCTGCGCTGTCCTGCCTTGCGCCGGATATCGTCACCGCCATCGTCTAGGGGCGTCAGCCTGCCACGCTCACCGCGCGCAGCCTGCAGGACATCGTCCTGCCACCCTCTTGGCCCGACCAGAGGGCGCTGCTCGGGTTCGGCTGAGACCAAGCAGCCACATATCAACTGCAGTCAGGATTTCGGCGCCAGAGACGGCGGGGATTCTGGGCACCAAAGTTGCTTCAATTGCGCGAGTCTCTGACTGCAGCTGTATCTTGGCCACGCACGAAATCCCTCAGAACTGCGCCAGTTCTGGCGTAAATCTGGCCTGGGCGCCCTTCAGGGAAAGGTATGCAGGACTGTTTGGTGCGCGACGCAGTCCCGAACGAGCCCGTCTCACTGCCAAATTCCCTGCTATACGGGAATTCGTAGGGAATTTTTCACAATTTGGGTGATTTACTGCGCTG
>JANOKC010000099.1:0-7442 GCA_031419035.1 Novosphingobium sp.
AGACGGCCATCTTCCAGTACATCAACGGGTTCTACAACACCCGCAGACGACATTCATATCTGGGCGGCATCAGTCCGCTCGCGTTCGAAGCCAAGGTGGCGTAATGAGTTAAGTGACCGGCACAAAACCGTTACAAGTCCACCCTTGCTCGGGGACACCCAATAGCATGTCCCCGGTCCCAAACGCGGGCCTCGCGTCGATGAGGCCAGCGGTCGCGGGCAAGCCCGGGACGACATTACCACTCCACCGCATCTCCCGCCACGATCCCCAACTGCGCCGCACGCCCTCCTGTCAGCTCAAGCACGCCCTTGACCTGTCCGGTCGAGCGAAGCGGAGCTTCATCATAGGGGACGGCATTCGCGGCGATATTGGTGATGCGGCCATCGGCGCCGATGAAGATCAGATCGAGCGGGATCACCGTGTTGCGCATCCAGAAGCTGGCTGTGCGCGGCGGGTTCATCGGGAAGATCATGCCTTCATCGGGCGCAAGTGCGGTGCGGAACATCAGTCCCTTGGCCTGCTGCGCTGGAGTGACTGCTGCCTCAACCCGGAAATTGTGCCGGATCTGGCCATGAACCACGGTTAGGGGAATGATCGCCAGACCGGACGCAGGATGGACTGGTGCCGCCGCCTGCGCCGCTACCGAACTGGCCTCCCTCGCGCCCGGCGAACAGGCCGCCAGCAGCAGGGCAAGGTTTGCCACGAAAAGGCTCAATCGCATGGTTCGTCCTCATCAGCGTCTGCCGCCCATTGCTCGGCTGCCTCGATGCTGGTGGCATTGACCAATTCACGCGCGCTGTCGAGGGGGTGGCCGCCGCGCAGCATCGCGCCGATCTGCTTCTCGCGGGCCGCGCGGTCGCCCGCCTTGTTGCCAAACGGGCCGAACCGGCGCTTGGCCGCCAGTGCCAGTGCAGCGCGGCGCTGGGCGCTTTCCCCGGAGCGGACCTCTTCGCGCACTTCGGCGGCGATCCCCGCTGCGCCAAGGGCTTGCCCAATCCGCCGCTCGCCATAGCCGCGGCGCAGCAGGCTGCCGCTTTTCGAACGGGCGTAGGCGGTATCATCGACATAGCCCGCGCTGACCAGACGCCCGATCAAGGCGGCGACCGGGGCAGCGGTCGGCGCATCCCCATCCCCATCCCAGCCGCGCTCATACAGTTTGCGCCGCAGGTAGGTTTCAAGCTTGGCCGCGCTGGTTGCAAACCGGGCGACATAGGCCAGCGCCAGCTCCTCCAGCCGCGCAGAATCAAGCGGCTGGGGCGCGCGTTTTGGGCGCCTGGCCGGGCGTTTGGGGCGGGTCTTGCCGAACATCGGCCCTAATTGTGCCACAGTGTGCCGCAATTGGGAAAGTCTCGCAGAAATTTGAGGCGCGTTGCTTCAAAGTATCGCGCAAATACGATGGGCACAGGTGACGCCGGGAAACAGCGCCCTACCTCAAATAAGACGGGTTTTCGCATATGACCGACGCCGCCACTATGGCTTCGCCCTCACCGGCCCCTAGCGCCGCAGCCAATCTGATTCCCACGCCGAATGAGGACACACTTCCGCGCCGGTTTGCGGACTTTGCGACCTTTGGCGATGCGCTGGATTATGCGGCAACTGGCAAGCGCGGCCTCAATTTCCATGATCCGCGCGGCAATCTGGCCCGGGTCTATCCGTTTTCAGAGCTGCGGATTGATGCCCTGGCCATGGCCCGCCGGCTGATCGCGCATGGCATCCAGCCGGGTGACCGGATTGCCCTGGTTGCCGAGACTGGCGCAGATTTTGCCGCGCTGTTCTGCGGCGCAGTCTATGCCGGGGCATGGCCGGTGCCGCTGCCGCTGCCGACCAGCTTTGGCGGCAAGGACAACTATATCGATCAGCTAACGGTCCAGCTGCAAAGCTCTGACCCCAAGGTGCTGTTTTACCCAGCGGAACTTGGCGATATGGCTGGTGCTGCGGCAGCGCGGCAAGGGTGTGAGGGAATTGTCTGGGAAGACTTCGCGCAAACCGCCGATCCCGAATGCGCACTGCCCGAAAGCAGGCCTGACGACATCTGCTATCTCCAGTATTCCAGCGGCTCAACCCGCTTCCCGCACGGCGTCGCGGTGACCCATGCGGCCTTGCTCAACAACGTCGGCGGGCACGCCTATGGAATGCAATTCATCCAGTCTGATCGCTGCATCAGCTGGCTGCCGTGGTACCACGATATGGGGCTGGTTGGCTGCTTCCTGTCGATGATCGCCAATCAGGTATCGACCGATTACCTCAAGACCGAGGATTTCGCCCGGCGTCCGCTGGCCTGGCTGGATATGATCAGCCGCAATCCCGGCACCTCTGCCAGCTTTTCGCCAACCTTTGGCTATGACATCTGCTCTCGCCGCATTTCCAGCCAGACCCATGTTGCCGAGCGGTTTGACCTGTCGCGCTGGCGGATTGCGGGCAATGGCGCCGATATGATCCGCCCCGATGTGATGCAAAGCTTCGTCAATGCCTTTGCCGACGCGGGTTTCAAATCGGCTGCATTCCTGCCGTCTTATGGCTTGGCCGAAGCCACGCTGGCGGTCACGATCATGCCACCGGGAGAAGGCATCCGGGTTGAGCTGGTGGAGGAAGAACGCCTGTCTGGAAGCCCGCGTGATCTGTCACGCCCGGCCCGCTATCGCGCGATCGTCAACTGCGGCAAGGCGGTGCGCGACATGGAACTGGAGATTCGCGGCGAGCATGGCGCGGCGCTGGCCGATCATCACATCGGCAAGGTCTGGTGCAAAGGCATCAGCGTGATGCACAGCTATTTCCGTGACCCTGCCTCAACCGCAGAATGCCTGGCCGATGGCTGGCTCGATACAGGCGACATGGGCTATATGGTCGATGGCTATCTGTTCATCGTCGGCCGGGCCAAGGACATGATCATCATCAACGGCAAGAACCACTGGCCGCAGGATATCGAATGGGCAGTGGAACAGCTCCCCGGCTTCCATCAGGGCGATATCGCCGCCTTCTCGGTCGAGGCTGAAAATGGCGAGGAAGTGCCAGCCGTGCTGGTTCACTGCCGGGTGTCCGATCCGGCCGAGCGCCGCAAGCTGCATGATCAGATCCGCGACAAGGTCCGCTCGATCACCGGCATGAACTGCGTGATCGAACTGGTTCCGCCCCGCACCCTGCCGCGCACGTCATCAGGCAAGCTCAGCCGGGCCAAGGCCAAGAAGCTTTATCTTTCGGGCGAGATTGAACCGTTCCAGCTGGCGGCTTAACCTGTCCCCCAGCGGGATTCACTCCAAGGTTGCCATTCACTCCAGCCTGCCTATTTTCTCGGCTCTGGGCCGCATCTGGGAAATTGGGGGAGTGCGCCGTGAAGCAAC
Organism: Novosphingobium sp.; assembly: GCA_031419035.1. Classification (GTDB taxonomy): domain Bacteria; phylum Pseudomonadota; class Alphaproteobacteria; order Sphingomonadales; family Sphingomonadaceae; genus Novosphingobium. Next base: position 3,339 of record JANOKC010000099.1, read on the forward strand.
AGGAACATATTGACCATGAGAGCTACAGCGTGCTCGTTGGCTGGACCCATTCGGAGTTCACCGGACGGATCGACCTTAAACTGCAAGCCATTCAATCGACCCGGGCGGATTCCCCCACCGAGCCTGATTCCCACCACTTCATGATGACCCCCAATCAGGCCGGGTTGCTGGCTGACTACCTGTTCAAAATAACCCATCGCAGCCCTCCGCGCAGACGCAGCTGGCTGGCGCGGTGGTTTGGTGGGTAGGCCCGAACACCGCCAATCCCTGTCTTATCCCGCTAATACAGCTTGCAACAGCGCGCGATGCATCCCATCTTGCGCGCTGGACTTGCACGATCTGGAAGACATCATGGCCTCAACTCCGACTGAAACCGCCGCCCCCACCATCACACTGATCGCCCCCGATCCGGTGCCGGTGATCGCGCCCGAGCAGGCGATCGGGCTGGTTCCGGTCTCGGCGGGTGACAAATCGAAGCTGGACAGCAAGGTTGATGCCTTCATCGCCGATCTGGTGGCGCAGGATGCCAATTCGCCGGAGTTTGGCCAACGCGTTGATCAGCTTACCAACATGGGCCGCAAGGAAATTGCTACCGCATCGGGCATGTCCAACCGGTTTCTCGATCGACCGATCCGGGCAATGGATAAGGATTCAGGCGTGGGCGCCGATCTTGCCGCGCTGCGCCGCACGGTTGAGGAGCTTGATCCCGGCAAAAAGGGCAAGCTTTCCACCGGGCGAAAGATCCTGGGTATCATTCCGATGGGCAACAGCCTGAAAAAGTATTTTGACAGCTACACCTCCAGCCAAGGCCATATTCAGGCGATCCTCGCGCGGCTGGGTTCGGGCAAGGACGAGCTGCTGATGGACAATGCCGCGATCGATGTAGAGCGCAGCAAGCTGTGGGAAGCGATGGGCAATCTGGAGCAGATGATCCATATCTCCCGCACGCTCGACAACAAGCTGGAAGAAAAAGCCGCCGATCTCGATCACAGCGAACCTGCCAAGGCCAAGGCGCTGCGCGAAAGCGCGCTGTTTTATGTCCGCCAGCGCACCCAGGATCTGCTCACGCAAATGGCGGTGACGGTGCAGGGTTATCTCGCGCTCGATCTGGTCAAGAAGAACAATGTTGAACTGGTCAAAGGCGTGGACCGCGCCAGCACCACCACGGTGGGCGCACTGCGCACGGCAGTAACAGTGGCGCAGGCGATGACCAACCAGCGGCTGGTGCTGCAACAGATCACCGCGCTGAACCAGACCACCGCCAATATCATCGATTCAACCGGAACCTTGCTGCGCGAGCAGACCGGCAAGATCCACGAACAGGCCGCCGCCAGCACAATCCCACTGGAAACGCTGCAACGCGCCTTCCAGAACATCTATGACACGATGGACAATATCGACACCTTCAAGGTGAAGGCGCTGGAATCGATGAAGCAGACCGTGACCACGCTGACCAGCGAAGTTGAAAAGTCCAAGGGCTATATCGCCCGGGCTGAAGGCGCCGCGCAGGCCAAGCTGACTGCGGATTCGCCAAGTTTGTTGAGCCTGGAGGGGTAATGGCGCAGACCCCCGCCCAAAGTAGTGACCGCACTTTGTCCGAAGCGCGTAACTCGCTGATCAACAACCGCGATTTCGGCGGACGCCGCAATTCGATCGGCCGGCGCTCTGCCGCGCTCAAGCGTGAGCATCGCTTCCGCAAGATCTTGCGGATCTTCATGGCGGTGGTCGCGATCCTGGTTGCGGCGATGGGGGTTGGCATCATCATCGACGGGATCGGCTTTACCGGGATCATGGTTTCAGCGCTGGCGATCTTCGCCGCAGTAACTATATTTGGCCGCTATCCCCGAATGAAAGTGCCGACCCGCGCCGCACTGACTGGCAGCGATGTGAAATCATTGGTCGGGCGGACCGAGCTGTGGCTGGAAAGCCAGCGCCCCGCGCTGCCCGCCCCTGCGGTTCAACTGGTCGATCAGATCGGGTTGCAACTCGATGCGCTGGGGCTGCAACTTGACGGACTGACCGAGAACGCCCCCGCCGCGCTGGAAGTGCGCAAGCTGGTGGGTGAACATCTGCCCGAGCTGGTCTCTACCTATACCAGCATCCCGCGCCATTTGCGCGGTGAGGCCAGCAGCGGCCGTACCCCCGATCAGCAGCTGGCCGAAAGCCTGGGCAAGATCAGCACCGAGATCGACAGCGTGACCCGTCAGCTTGCCAGCGGCGCGATTGATAATCTGGCGATCAAGACGCGCTATCTCGATTACAAATACGGTGCCGGGCCAGAAGGGGAAACAAGCTGATGCGTGTCGCCATTCCGCATAGCCTGGGCAGGGAAGAAGTCCGCCGCCGGATCAAGGGCAGTGCCCATGAGATTGTAGACTTCCTGCCCGACCGCGCCGATGTCTCCACCGATTGGCCAAGTGACGACCAGATGACGCTTAATGTCGGCGCGATGGGCCAATCAATCACTGGCGACATTGCCATCGAAGCGGATCAGGTGGTGTTCACCATCGACCTGCCCGGAATGCTGTCCTTCGTCGAACCGATGGTCAGGACCGCAATCACAGCCAAGGGGCAGAAGTTGCTGAAGTAATCCGTCGTCTTGGGCTTGATCGGGGACGACGCTACCGCCCACTGGTCAGCAAACTATCCACCACGCCCGGATCTGCCAGCGTCGAAGTATCACCAAGATTGGAGACATCGCCTTCCGCAATCTTGCGCAGGATCCGCCGCATGATTTTGCCGCTGCGCGTCTTGGGCAGCGCGGGGGCGAAGTGGATCACGTCGGGGGTCGCGATCGGTCCGATCTCGCGGCGGACCCATTTGACCAGTTCGGCGCGCATCGCCTCGGTTTCTGCTTCGCCGGCGTTGAGCGTGACATAGGCATAGATGCCCTGCCCCTTGATCTCGTGCGGAAAGCCAACCACCGCCGCCTCGGCCACTTTGGCATGAGCGACCAGCGCGCTTTCAACCTCGGCAGTGCCCATCCGGTGACCTGAGACATTGATCACATCGTCCACCCGCCCGGTGATCCAGTAATAATCGTCCGCATCGCGGCGGCAGCCATCGCCGGTGAAATATTTGCCGGGATAGGTGGTGAAATAGGTCTGGAAAAAGCGCGCGTGATCGCCCCAGACGCTGCGCATCTGGCCCGGCCAGCTTTGAGTGATGCACAAATTTCCTTCGGCTGCGCCATCAATCACCGCGCCTTCGGCATCGACCAATTGCGGCATCACCCCGAACATCGGACGCGAGGCAGAGCCCGGCTTCATGTCGATCGCGCCGGGCAATCCGGTGATCATCGCCGCGCCGGTTTCGGTCTGCCACCAGGTATCGACAATCGGGCAACGCCCGTCGCCCACTACGCGCCAGTACCATTCCCATGCCTCGGGATTGATCGGCTCGCCCACGCTGCCGAGCAGACGCAGCGAGGCGCGACTGGTGGCCTTCACCGGGCCATCGCCCTCGCGCATCAATGATCGCAGCGCGGTGGGTGCGCCGTAGAAGATGTTGACCTGGTGCCGATCAACAATTTCCCAGAACCGGCTGTGGGTCGGATAGTTCGGTACGCCCTCAAACATCACCGTGGTCGCGCCATTGGCCAGCGGGCCATAGACAACATAGCTGTGCCCGGTGACCCAGCCAACATCGGCGGCGCACCAGTAAATCTCACCGGGGCGGTAATCGAACACATAATGATGAGTCATAACGGCCCAGGTGAGGTAGCCGCCGGTGGTGTGGAGCACCCCTTTGGGCTTGCCGGTGGAGCCGGAGGTATAGAGGATGAACAGCGGATCTTCCGCGCCCATTTCCTCTGGCGGGCAATCGGCGGTGACGGCATCGCGCATCTCGTCCCACCAATGGTCACGTCCGGGGGTCATTGTAGTGCTATTGCGGGCGTGTCTCACCACCAGCACAGCCGCAACCGATGGGCATTGCTCCAGCGCCGCATCGACGTTGGCCTTCAGCGGAACCAGCTTGCCCCCGCGCATTCCGGCATCGGCGGTGATCACGATGTTGCTGTCACAATCCTGAATCCGGCCAGCCAAAGCATCGGGAGAAAATCCTCCAAATACAATGGAATGGATCGCCCCGATCCTGGTGCAG
>JANOKC010000100.1:0-17240 GCA_031419035.1 Novosphingobium sp.
CCAGCGCATCGCCGCTCAGCGCCTGAATGGCGAGCGGGATCTTGTTCTGCGATTCCTCGCGCCGTGTGGCGGTAACCACAATATCGGCGATGCTGCCGTCATCTGCCTGCGGGGCAGCGTCCTGGGCAAAGGCCGGAGCCGCGCCTGCACCAAGAATCGTTACTGCGACGATTGCCGTGGACAATTTCCAGCTGGATTTCAAAGTCTTTACTCCCCTGAGTTCCCTCGTGTTCGAGGATTTTGATTGATTAAACGCAGTATGAAAGCTGCCGCTCACCCGATCAAGCGGCAATTGACCAATTTTTCCCGACTGGTAAAATTTATTCCCGCATTGATCACAACATCTACATGTCGCAATCAGAACGTCTAATGTAATCGCCCACTGATGGACCGGCCAGCTGCTCGCAGCTAGCCGGGTTCGCCACCAGACCAGTATCAGGATTTGAGATGCAAAAAGCCGCCGATTTCGTCCTTTTGATCGCCAGCGAAGACCGAAAAGGTATCGTCGCGGCGGTGGCCAATTCGATTGCCAGCCAGGACTGCAACATCGTTGAAAGCTCGCAGTATGGCGATGCGCATACCGGGCGCTTCTTCATGCGGGTGGCATTTTCGGGACCGATGGACATGTCGATCGAGCGGTTTACCGAGGCTTTCAGCCCGGTCGCCACGGCATATCGGCTGGAATGGCGGATCCATGATCTCACGCAAAAATTGCGCGCCATGATCATGGTCAGCCAGGGCGGCCATTGCCTGAATGACCTGCTCTACCGCACCTCGACCAAGCGATTGCCGATGGAGGTGACCAGCATCGTCTCCAACCACACAACCTGGCAGCGCCGTGCCGAGCATGAGGGGATTGCCTTTCACCACCTGCCTATCACGCCCGAAAACAAGCTGGAACAGGAGGCGCGGCTGATCGAACTGGTGGAGCAGCAGCAGGTCGATGTGATCATCCTCGCCCGCTACATGCAAGTCCTGTCGGATCAGCTTTGCCGCAAACTGGATGGCCGCGTGATCAATATCCACCACAGCTTCCTGCCCGGCTTCAAGGGTGCCAAGCCCTATCACCGCGCCTATGAGCGCGGCGTGAAGATGGTAGGCGCCACTGCGCATTATGTGACGCCCGACCTTGATGAAGGGCCGATTATCACGCAGGATGTTTCGATCGTCGATCATGCCGATACGGTCGAGGATCTGATCTCGCAGGGCCAGGATACCGAAAGCCGGGTGCTGGCCCGCGCCGTGAAGCTGCATCTTGAGCACCGGGTAATGCTCAACGGTGCCCGCACGATCATCTTCAAATAGCCGCAATCCCGAAGTGACCAGCCAACAACCTCTGCTTGATACACTTGATGCGGCAGGCATAGCGTGGTCGCTGCATGAACATGAGGCGGTGTTTACGGTGGAGGCAAGCGAACATCTCCATCGGACGATTGCCGGTTTGCACACCAAAAACCTGTTCCTGAAAGATGGTAGCGGCCAATTCTGGATCGTCACCGCGCCGCATGATGCCAGAGTTGACCTGAAGGCGCTGCCAGCAGCGATCGGCTCGAAGAAGGTCAGCTTCGGCAAGGCTGAGGATATGGAGCGCCTACTGGGGATCAGCCCCGGATCGGTCACGCCTTTGGCGGCGTTTAATGACAGCGATGGCGCGGTGAAAGTGGTGATCGACGCACGGCTGGCGGGGGCCGAGTGCGTCAACGTCCACCCGCTGCGCAACAGCGCAACAATCAGCTTGTCCGGCGCCGGATTGCTCAGCTTTCTCGCCGGGATCGGCCATGCACCGATTATCGCCGCGCTCCCGACGCCGCAATGAGCATTAGCACTTTCGAGTTGTTCAAGATCGGGGTTGGCCCGTCGAGCTCGCATACCGTCGGGCCGATGGTGGCCGCGCGGCGGTTTGGCGAGTGGCTGGAGAAATCCAGCGTGTTGGGGCGGGCGCGACACATCAAGGTTGAGCTTTATGGCTCGCTGGCGCTGACCGGACGCGGTCACGCCACTGATACCGCCGTGATCCTCGGACTGCTGGGAGAAGCGCCCGCCACGGTCAATATTGATGCGGTGGCGGGGCTGGTCGAGGCGGTCACCCACCGCAAAACGCTGCTGCTTCACGGACAGCAGGAAGTGGCCTTCGATCCGGCCGCAGATCTGCTATTCCACCAGCGCATCCGTCAGCCGTTCCACACCAACGCCATTGCATTCGAGGTTCACGATGAAGCGGGCGAATTGCTGGACCGGCGGATGTATTATTCGGTCGGCGGCGGCTTTGTGGTCGACGAGGATGAGGCCGGCAGCAACAGCCGCACGGCATCGGACCATGCCATTCTGCCCTACGACTTTGCCTCGGGCGATGAATTGCTCGAACTGGGGGTGAGCAGCGGCCTGAGCTTTGCCGAGCTGGTCTTTGCCAACGAATGCGCCCGGATGCCTGCTGCAGAAGCCGAGGCCAAACTGGACGGGCTGGCGCAGGCCATGTCGGATAGCATTGATCGCGGTTGCCGCCAGACTGGCATCCTCCTAGGCGGCCTCAAGGTCAATCGGCGCGCTGCAAAGCTCGCTTGCGAACTGGCCGCCCGCCAGGAGGCCAACCTCAGCGATCCGCTCGCGGTGCTCGACTGGATCAACTTATGGGCCATGGCGGTGAATGAAGAAAACGCCGCCGGCGGCCGGGTAGTAACCGCGCCGACCAATGGCGCGGCGGGGATCATCCCGGCGGTCATGCGTTTTCACGATCGCTGCTATCGCGGCACAGCAGAGACCCGACGCACCTTCCTGCTGACCGCCGCCGCAATTGGTGCACTCTACAAAAAGAACGCCTCCATCTCGGGTGCGGAAGTTGGTTGCCAGGGCGAAGTCGGGGTGGCTTGCTCGATGGCTGCTGCCGGGTTAACGGCGGTGCTCGGCGGGACCAATGCGCAAATCGAGAATGCTGCCGAGATCGGGATGGAACATAATCTTGGGCTGACTTGCGATCCGGTTGCAGGGCTGGTGCAGATCCCTTGTATTGAACGCAATGCGATGGGTGCGGTAAAGGCAATCGACGCTTCGCGGCTGGCGATGATGGGAGACGGATCGCATATGGTCAGCCTTGACAAGGTAATCGAAACGATGCGCCAGACCGGGCTTGATATGCGGGCCAAATACAAGGAAACCTCGCTGGGCGGCCTTGCCGTCAATGTCGTAGAATGTTGAATTTCTGGAGAGCCGACCGATGAAAACCCGCGCCGCTGTTGCCTTTGCCCCCAAAACCCCGCTGGAGATTGTCGAGCTTGATCTCGAAGGGCCCAAGGCCGGTGAAGTGCTGGTCGAGATCATGGCGACCGGGATCTGCCATACCGATGCCTATACACTCGATGGGTTTGATTCAGAAGGAATTTTTCCCTCGGTTCTGGGCCATGAAGGTGCCGGAATCGTAAGGGAAGTCGGCCCGGGCGTGACTAGCGTAAAACCCGGCGATCATGTGATCCCGCTCTACACGCCCGAATGCCGCCAGTGTAAGTCATGCCTTTCTGGCAAGACCAACCTCTGCACCGCGATCCGCGCCACGCAGGGCAAAGGCGTTATGCCAGATGGCACGTCACGCTTTTCCTACAAGGGCGAGACGATCTTTCATTACATGGGCTGCAGCACCTTTTCGAACTTCACCGTTTTGCCCGAGATCGCGGTCGCCAAGATCCGGGAGGATGCACCGTTCAACACCAGCTGCTATATCGGCTGCGGCGTGACGACCGGCGTTGGCGCAGTGGTCAACACCGCCAAAGTCCGCCCCGGTGACAATGTCATCGTGTTTGGCCTTGGCGGGATCGGCCTCAACGTGCTGCAAGGCGCGCGGATGGCGGGCGCAGGAATGATCGTCGGCGTCGATATCAATCCAGCGCGCGAGGAATGGGGCAAGAGGTTCGGGATGACGCACTTCGTCAATCCGAAAGACATTGAGGGCGATATTGTCGCGCATCTGGTCGCGCTGACCGATGGCGGGGCAGATTACACCTTCGACTGCACCGGCAACACCACGGTCATGCGTCAGGCACTGGAAGCCTGCCACCGCGGCTGGGGCACCTCGATCATCATTGGCGTTGCCGAAGCGGGCAAGGAAATTTCCACCCGCCCGTTCCAGCTGGTGACGGGCCGCAACTGGCGCGGAACGGCATTTGGCGGTGCAAAAGGCCGCACCGACGTGCCCAAGATCGTCGATTGGTACATGCAGGGCAAGATCGAAATCGACCCGATGATCACGCATGTTCTGACCCTTGAGGAAATCAACAAGGGCTTCGATCTGATGCATGCCGGGGAATCAATCCGCAGCGTCGTGGTCTTCTGATGGAACAACTCAGCGCCAATCGCTGCCACAGCGGCATACAAGGCGTCTATACGCATCAGTCATCGGAGACCGGCACACCGATGACTTTCTCGGTGTTCGTTCCGGATCATCCCGAAGGCGCGAAGCTGCCGGTGCTGTGGTATCTTTCGGGGCTGACCTGCACCCATGCCAATGTCACCGAAAAGGGCGAGTTTCGCGCGGCCTGTGCTGTGGCTGGCGTGATCTTCATCGCCTCTGACACAAGCCCGCGCGGCGAGAATATTCCCGATGATGAGGGCTATGATTTCGGCAAGGGTGCGGGCTTTTACGTTGATGCTACCCAGCAACCTTGGGCCGCGAATTTCCGGATGCGCAGCTACATCGAGCAGGAATTGCCCGCACTGATCGCGGCCAATTTTCCGGTCGACATGGGCCGCCAGGGGATCACTGGACACTCCATGGGCGGCCACGGTGCACTGACGGTCGCCTTGCGCAATCCCGCAAGGTTCCGCTCGGTCAGTGCCTTCGCGCCGATTGTCAGTCCGCTCAATTGCCCGTGGGGTGACAAGGCGCTGACCGGCTATATCGGCGCCAACCGCAATGACTGGCGTCAATATGATGCCTGCGCCCTGATTGAGGATGGCGCTCGGCTGCCCGATCTGCTGGTCGATCAAGGTGAGGGAGACAACTTCCTGCATGAGCAGCTCAAGACCGGACTGCTGGTAATGGCTTGCAAGAAAGCTGGCATCCCGGCCACGATCCGCATGCAACCGGGTTATGACCATAGCTATTACTTCATCTCCAGCTTCATGGCTGACCATGTCGCCTGGCATGCGGAGCGGCTTAAGGCATGAACCAGCAACAACGCCTTGCTGAAATCTGCGCCGCGCATGCAGGCCGCGAAGGACCGCTGCTGCCGATCCTCCATGATGTTCAGCACGCATTCGGCTGCGTAGATGCAGAAGCCGAGGCGCAGATTGCGGGGGCGCTGAACCTCAGCCGCGCCGAAGTGCACGGCGTGGTCAGCTTTTATCCCGATTTCACACCTGAGGCTGATCCCCGCCCGGTGGTCCAGCTGTGCCGGGCCGAAGCCTGCAAAGCGCGCGGGGTTGAGGCTTTGGTTGATGCAGGTGACGCGGCGGCAGGCGAACGGGTAAGGATTTCAGCGGTTTACTGCCTTGGCCTGTGCAGCGCCGGGCCAGCGGCACGGATTGGCGATACTCTCCACGCCCGGCTCGATGAGGCGGCACTGGTCGCGCTGGTGAAATCGATATGAGTGTTGTGCGTATCTCTGACGATGCGCTGGCGCTGGCTTGCGGGGCAGATGCGGTCGCTGCGGAGTTTACAGCAGCGGGCTGCACGGTTGAACGCACTTCCAGCTGGGGGATGCAATGGCTGGAGCCGCTGGTTGAGATTGACGGGATCGGTTGGGGCCCAGTGACTGTGGCAGATGTCGCCGCTATTCTAAAGCCCCTCCCCTTCGGGGGAGGGGTTGGGGTGGGGGCTAGCGATCAGGCGCAGCACCCATCCGATAACCCCCACCCCCTTACCCCCTCCCCTGAAGTGGAGGGGGGGAAGTGCATTGGCCCCATCACCGATCACCCCTTCATCGCCCGCCAGCAGCGACTAACCTTTGCCCGCGCCGGGCGGACGCGGCCACTCAGCCTGGACGATTACGCCGCGACTGGCGGCTGGGCTGGCCTCAATCGCGCCCGCTCGCTCGAACCAGAAGGGGTCATCGCTGAGGTCACACAATCGGGCCTGCGCGGCCGCGGCGGGGCGGGTTTCCCGGCAGGGATCAAGTGGGAAACTGTCCGCAAGGCCTCTGGCCCCACCAAATATATCGTCTGCAACGCTGATGAAGGCGACAGCGCCACATTCGCCGACCGGATGTTGATGGAAGGCGATCCCTTCCAGCTGATCGAGGGAATGGCGATTGCTGCCCATGCGGTCGGTGCCCAGCAGGGTTACATTTACATCCGCAGTGAATATCCGCATGCGATTGCGAAGCTTAATGCCGCTTTGGCTCTGGCGGAATCACGGATCGCGCCGTTCAGGATCGAAGTTCGCGTCGGCGCAGGCGCTTACGTTTGCGGAGAGGAAACTTCATTGCTCAACAGCCTCGAAGGCAAGCGCGGCGAAGTCCGTGCCAAGCCGCCGTTGCCCGCCATCGAAGGGCTGTTTGGCAAGCCGACAGTGGTCAACAATGTGCTGACGCTGGCCGCAGTGCCGCACATCCTGATAGAGGGCGGGGCGGCCCATTATGACAGCCACGGCATCGCCCGGTCCAAGGGAACCATGCCGATCCAGCTGGCCGGGAACATCAAGCATGGCGGGCTGTTCGAGACGGCATTTGGAATTTCACTCAAGGAATTGATCGAGGACATCGGCGGCGGAACTGCCTCGGGCCGGCCGGTCAAGGCGGTGCAGGTTGGCGGGCCGCTGGGCGCCTATCTCGCCCCGCACCAGTTCGACATCGCATTCGAATACGAAGCCTAGTCCGCCGCCGATGCGCTGATCGGCCACGGCGGAATCACCGTGTTCGATGACAGCGCCGACATGGGGCAAATGGCGCGGTTTGCGATGGAGTTTTGCGCGGTTGAAAGCTGCGGAAAATGCACGCCTTGCCGGATCGGATCGACCCGGGGGGTGGAGCTGATCGACCGGATTCGCGAGGGTGGCCGCAAGGCCGATAGCGTAGAAGTGCTCCCCCAGATGCACAATGCCGGCAAGGCAGGACGCAACCGGGAGGACGACATCGTGCTGCTCAAAGATCTGTGCGAGACGATGAAGTTCGGCTCGCTCTGCGCATTGGGCGGGTTCACACCTTTTCCGGTACTGTCTGCGCTGAAGCATTGGCCGGAGGATTTCAAATGATCCTCGGCGTGGTCCTCGCAGGCGGCAAGTCCACCCGTTTCGGCAGCGACAAGGCGCTGGCGGAGCTGGGCGGGCGCACGCTGATCGCTCGTGCAGTCGATGCGCTGTCGGGCCTGTGCGAATATGTCGTGGTGGTTGGCCGCGAAACCGCGCCCGCCCCGACCCTGCCCGATTGGCCGCGCGCCAACATGGGGCCTCTGGCGGGCCTTGCCGCTGCGCTGCACCTTGCCCGCGATGAAGGCTATGAAGCGGTGCTGTCTTGCGGCGTGGAGTCGGCCGATTTACCTGATGATCTGCTCAGCCTGCTTTTGCCTGCGCCTGCCTATCTGGCCGATCAGCCGGTGATTGGCCTGTGGCCCGCCAGCGCCTCAACTGTGCTTGACGCGCTGCTGGAAAGCGATGCCCGGCACTCGATGCGGGCCTTCGCCGAAGCGATCAGCGCAAAGCCGGTGAAATCTGCGGCCAAACCTGCTAATATCAACACACCGGCGGATCTTTCCGCTGCGGAGCAACGCGATGGGCTATGAACGGCAAGCGGACTTCGGCACACCCGAAGTCACCTCGGACAGCTCGGTCACGCTGACCATCGATGGCCGCGACGTCACGGTACCGGCCGGCACTTCGGTTATGCGCGCGGCGGCGGAATGCGGCGGATCGATCCCCAAGCTGTGTGCAAGCGACAATATGGCTGCATTCGGATCGTGCCGCCTCTGCCTGATCGAGGTCGATGGCATGAAGGGCACCCCTGCCAGCTGCACCACGCCAGCGGCACACGGCATGGTGGTCCACACCCAGACGCCGCGCCTGCAGAAATTGCGCAAGGGGGTGATGGAACTCTACATTTCCGATCACCCGCTCGACTGTTTAACATGCTCGGCCAACAATGATTGCGAGTTGCAGGATCAGGCTGCTGCGGTGGGTCTGCGCGATGTGCGTTATGGCTATGCCGGGGAGAACCATCTGGGGCTCGTCTCGGATGTATCTAACCCCTATTTCGACTTCGACCCATCCAAATGCATCGCCTGCTCGCGCTGCGTGCGGGCCTGCGATGAGGTGCAGGGAACTTTCGCGCTGACCATCGACGGGCGCGGTTTTGCGTCGAAAGTCAGCGCAGGACAGGCGGGTGATGACTTCATGTCATCAGACTGCGTATCCTGCGGCGCCTGCGTTCAGGCCTGCCCGACCGCGACCTTGCAGGAAAAGGCAATTGTCGAAATCGGCAAGCCCGAGCGCTCGGTCATCACCACTTGCGCCTATTGCGGGGTCGGCTGCACGTTTCGCGCGGAAATGCGCGGGGAACAGCTGGTCCGCATGGTCCCGTGGAAAGATGGCAAGGCCAATCGCGGGCATTCCTGCGTCAAAGGCCGGTTCGCCTGGGGCTATGCCAACCATCAGGACCGGATCACTTCGCCGATGATCCGGACTAGCATTGATGATCCCTGGCGCGAGGTCGGCTGGGACGAGGCGTTAGGCTTTGCCGCCGCGCGCCTGCAATCGATCAAGGCGCAATATGGCGCCCGAGCGCTGGGCGGGATTACCTCTAGCCGCTGCACCAATGAGGAAACATTCCTCGTCCAGAAACTGGTCCGCGCCGGGTTTGGCACCAACAATGTCGATACCTGCGCCCGCGTCTGCCACTCGCCCACAGGCTATGGATTGAAGACAACTTTTGGAACTTCAGCGGGCACGCAAGACTTTGATAGCGTGATGGATTCAGACGTCATTTTGGTAATCGGGGCCAACCCGACCGACGCCCATCCGGTGTTTGCCAGCCGCATGAAACGGCGTCTGCGCCAGGGTGCAAAACTCATCATCATCGACCCGCGCCGGATCGATCTGGTGCGCAGCCCCCATGTTGAGGCAGCCCATCATCTGCCGCTTCAGCCCGGCACCAACGTGGCGGTGCTGACTGCCATGGCGCATGTCATCGTTACCGAGCAGCTGGCCGATGAGGCCTTTATCCGGCAGCGGTGTGACTGGGACGAATATCAGGACTGGGCGCGGTTTGTGTCAGACGCAAAGCACAGTCCCGAAGTGCTGGAGGCCGTTACCCGGGTTCCAGCCGCTGAATTGCGTTCCGCTGCACGGCTGTTCGCCACCGGCGGCCATAGTGGTTGTGCTTCAGCACAGGGCAGAAAGCCAAACTCTGCGATCTATTACGGCCTTGGTGTGACCGAGCATAGCCAAGGTTCCTCGACCGTCATGGCAATCGCCAACCTCGCCATGGCGACCGGCAATATCGGCCGCAAGGGTGTCGGAGTGAACCCGCTGCGCGGCCAGAACAATGTTCAGGGTGCCTGCGATATGGGCAGCTTCCCGCACGAGCTTTCAGGCTATCGCCATATTTCAGATGCCGGCGCCCGCGCGCTATTCGAGGCGGATTGGGGCGTTACCCTCGATCCCGAACCAGGCCTGCGGATTCCCAATATGCTCGACGCCGCGCTCGATGGCAGCTTCCGGGCGATCTATATTCAGGGCGAGGATATTCTCCAGTCCGATCCCAATACCCACCATGTGGCGGCCGGATTGAAGGCGATGGACTGCGTGATCGTCCACGATCTGTTTCTCAATGAAACCGCCAATTATGCGCATGTCTTCCTGCCCGGTTCGACCTTCCTCGAGAAAACCGGCACCTTCACCAATGCCGAACGCCGCATCCAGATGGTCCGCAAAGTGATGGAACCCGCCAACGGACTTGAGGATTGGCAAGTCACGCAAGCCCTTGCCAACGCGATGGGGCTGGAGTGGAATTACACCCACGCCAGCGAAATCATGGACGAGGTCGCCCGACTGACACCCAGTTTTGCAGGCGTCTCCCATGCCCGGCTGGACGAGGCCGGATCGCTGCAATGGCCGGTCAACGACGCCGCACCCGATGGCAGCCCGATCATGCACGTTGATGGATTCGCGCGCGGTCCAAGTGGCAAGGGCAAGTTCGTGGTCACCGATTATGTGCCGACTGACGAGAAGACCGGGCCACGCTTCCCGCTGCTGCTGACTACCGGGCGCATTCTCAGCCACTACAACGTCGGGGCGCAAACCCGGCGCACCGCCAACACCATCTGGCACCCAGAAGATCTGCTTGAAATGCACCCGGACGATGCTGAAAATCGCGGGCTGAAAGATGGCGACTGGACCCGGCTGGCGAGCCGCACCGGCGAGACGACTTTGCGCGTGCTGGTGACCGACAAGGTCGCCCCCGGCGTGGTTTATACCACCTTCCACCACCCCGCGACGCAGGCCAATGTGGTGACCACCGAATTTTCCGATTGGGCCACCAACTGCCCCGAATACAAGGTGACGGCGGTGCAGGTGATGCCTTCCAATGGCCCGAGCGACTGGCAGGAAGACTATGCCGAGCTGTCCGAGCGGTCGCGCCGGATCGAAGCGGCCGAGCCAGCCGAATAATGGACGTCAAGCCGCTTCGTCACATGGTCGACCAGATCGCCCGCAATTTCGCTATTCAAGGCGATGAAGCAGCAATTGCAGCCACTGCCGAGCATCTCCGGCTGTTCTGGGACCCACGGATGAAGTCCGCAATTCTGGCGGATGATCTGTCCACGCTCACCCCGATTGCGCGAGCGGCGGTGAAGCGGCTGGGTTAGCGTGTATCCTTCGATAGGCTCAGCCTCAAGGATCAGTAAAACTCGCGGCCCGCTTTTCCATCTGGCTCATCACCGCTTCGATCTGGTTCTTACCGCCGATCAGCCGCTGTTGCTCAATGCTTTCTGCCATCAGAATGTCGTCAGTATCCATTTCGAGATAGCGATTGAACAGCACCTTGGCAGCGCGCTGGGCATGAGGGTTGCGATTCGCAATTTCATGGGCAATCGCAGTAGCGCGGGCGACCGGGTTGGCGTCAACGATGGTGGCAAAGCCATATTGCAGCGCCTGCTCACCAGTGAACTCACGATTGGTATAGGTCAGCTCGCGCAGAATATCGTCGCGCACGGTGCCGCGCCACAGCGCGTAACCGCCCATGTCCGGCACCAGGCCCCACTTCATTTCCATCACGGCCAGCCGCGCCTCGGGCGCTACCACCCGAAAATCAGCGCCGCTGGCAATCTGCAAGCCGCCGCCAAAGCACACGCCGTGGACCGCCGCGATTACCGGGACCGGCAGCTTGCGCCACTGCATAGCCGCCTGTTGCGGACGGTTGGAATTGCCATGGCTGCGTTCGGTCAAGGGCGCGCGATCATGCCGGGTGGTATCGGCCATGCTGCCCATATCAAGGCCTGCACAAAACGAGCGACCCTCGCCCGCCAACACCACAGCACGCAGCCCCGGCATATCAAACAGCGCCTGCCCCGCGTCGATCAACGCCTCAAACATCGCCTGGTCGAGCGCATTCATCTTGTCGCTGCGGATCATCCGGACCTGGGCGACGCCATTGCCTTCCATGGTGATGCGGACACGGTCATTTGGTTTTAGCTCATGCCTCATGGCGGGGTTCCTATGCTTCTTCGTTCAGCTGGTCCTCGCTCAATAGCAGGTAGGCGTCCAGCGCCAAATCATGCGGCGGAACCAATGCTGGCAGCGCTGGCGGGTCTGCGTCAAGGGCCAGTCGATAGGCTCCGGCGGGGAAAGTTTCGATCAGCCCGTCAAGTCCTGCAACCCGCAGCTTGGCGCGCAACCGGCTGACATGGACAGCCAGACTATTCGTTTCGGGCCGGAAACTCAGCCGCCAGACATCGCCAAGCAAATCGCCAGCAGAAACCGCGCGGCCCGGCTGGTCGGAAAGACGCCACAGCAGCCAAAACTCGCGCGGATGAAGCCCTACAGCGCGGCGCGCGACAAATGCATCGCGGGCAAGCAGATCAAGCCGCAACAGCCCGATCTGGCGATAGCGCGGCAGCGATTGGGCAAGGTCAATCACCCTGAGCGCGCGGGCCTCTACCTCGGCAAGCGAAGTGTCCGGTCCCAGCGCATCGCCAAAGCCCAACCGCAACAGCCGTGCGCGCTCTGCCGGATCGGCGACGTCGAACAGCAACACCCGGCAACGATACGGCTGGCGGACCCCACCAGTGCGAACCAGTCCGTTATCGGAAGGCCGGCCGGGCTGGCCAGCAACGGGCACAACGAACCCTCCCCGGACTGAACGGCGTCACCCAGCGCCTGCCAGCCCAGCCGGCGTAAATCCATTCCGGCTGGAACCGGTCCTGTCGCAAGCCAACGAAACTGTCGCAAGGTTCCCCCCTACGTCGACGATCCCGCAACAAGACGCGGATCTCTTATACCCGTCAACGATCGGCAACCTTCCGGGCGACTTTCAAACGACGAGCAGGACCAGTCGTATTCAGCGCCCCTATGCTGCCGAACTGTTGATTCCCATGCTGGCCAGATAGCGCCGAACATTGCGCGCCGCCTGACGCAGCCGCTGCTCATTCTCAACCAGCGCAATCCGGACATATCCTTCGCCGTCTTCGCCATAACCAACGCCGGGCGCAACCGCGACTTCAGCGTGGATCAGGAGTTGCTTGGAAAATTCGAGACTGCCCATCTCCTTGAGTGCGGGCGGCAAAGGAGCCCAGGCAAACATCGATGCGCGCGGCGCAGGAATCTCCCATCCGGCGCGGCCAAAGGCTTCAACCAGCACATCGCGGCGCTTTTGATAGAGCTCGCGGTTCGTCTCGACGATGTCCTGCGGGCCATTGAGCGCGGCGCAAGCCGCCGCCTGAATCGGGGTAAACGCACCGTAATCAAGATAGCTTTTGACCCGGGTCAGTGCCGCAATCAACCGCTTGTTGCCCACTGCAAAGCCGACCCGCCAACCCGCCATCGAAAAGGTCTTGGACATCGAAGTAAACTCTACTGCGACATCTTTGGCACCGGGTACTTGCAGGATCGAGGGGGTCGGGTTGCCATCGTAGTAAAGCTCGGAATAGGCAAGATCCGAAAGGATCCAGACCTTGTTCTCCTTCGCCCAAGCGACAAGCCGTTCATAAAAGGCAAGGTCCACCGTTTCAGCGGTCGGGTTTGAGGGATAGTTGACGATCAGGATCGAGGGCCTTGGCACGGTAAAGGCCATCGCGCGTTCCAGTGCCCGCCAATAGTTCTCGTCCGGCGTGGCCGGAACCGATCGGATTGTCGCACCAGCGATGATGAAGCCAAATGTATGGATCGGATAACTGGGGTTGGGCGCGAGCACCACATCGCCCGGCGCGGTCATCGCGGTTGCCATGCTGGCGAGCCCTTCCTTCGAGCCCATGGTCATCACCACTTCGGTTTCGGGATCAAGTTCCACTCCGAAGCGACGGCCATAGTAATTTGCTTGCGCCTTGCGAATGCCGGGGATGCCTTTTGACGCCGAATAACCATGGGCATCGGGCTTCATTGCCACTTCGCACAGCTTTTCGATCACATGGGCAGGCGGGGGCAGATCAGGGTTGCCCATCCCCAGATCGATGATGTCCTTGCCCGCGGCGCGCGCAGCTGCCCGCATGCCGTTGACTTCGGCGATGACATAGGGCGGCAGGCGCTTGATGCGGTAGAACTCGTCGTCCATGATACTGTTAAATCCAGTTTTGGCGGCACAATTGCCGTGAAACCATCTGTAAGTCGGATAAGCTCCGCTGGCAAATGACGGATGGACGGGTATTATGGGCTCGCCCAAAGGAAACCAACGATGGCCGATTCCATAGATCCTGATTTCCTGACCAACCTGCTCAAGGCCCCGGCAGATGCTGCGCAAAAGCTGCTGGATAGGCTGATGCCGGGCGGGGCTGTCGGGGGTGACGGAGCAAGCGCCGATATGGCGCAGTGGAGTAGTGTCGCTCAGCGGCTCCAGGCGATGTGGGTAGAATTTCAGCGCGATTCTGCCGCCAAACTCGTCGACAAAGCTCCGGCGATGTTCAGCGATCCTGGCAATTGGTTAGGACTTGCCCAAAGCTGGCTCAAACAGATGCCGCTGGCCGATCCCGACAACCAGAAACGGCTGTGGGAAGATAGCCTGAGCCTGTGGGAAGGCGTGCTGGGCCAATACGGACTTGGCCCCAAGGCAGATGGAGCCAAGGGCGATCCGGCTGCCTTGCCCCGGAAGGATCGCCGTTTTGCCGATCCCAAATGGCGCGAGCAGCCGTTTTTTGCGCTGGTCCATCAGACCTATCTGCTGCTGGCCGAGCAGATCATGGCTATGGCCGATGATGTCGAAGGCGTTGACCCCGAAAAGCACGACCAACTGCGCTTTGCCACCCGCACCCTGGTTGAGGCGCTCAGCCCGGCCAATATGCCGCTGACCAACCCAGTGGTGCTGCAGCGCACAATCGAGACCCGCGGCGAGAATCTGGTCAAGGGCATGGCGCATTTGCTGGCTGACGTAAAACGCGGCCAGTTGACCCATGTCGATCCCGATGCTTTCCGGCTGGGCGAGAATATCGCTGCCACGCCGGGCAAGGTCGTCCATGAAACGCGGCTCTATCAGCTGATCCAGTACAGTCCGACCACGGACAACGTGCTGGAGGTGCCGCTGGTTATCTTCCCACCATGGATCAACCGGTTCTACATCCTTGACCTTGCCCCGCAAAAAAGCCTGATCCGCTGGGCTGTCGAACAGGGCTTAAGCGTGTTCGTGGTCTCATGGAAATCTGCCGATGCCAGCATGGCCGATGTGGTGTGGGATGATTACATCCGCGCCCAGATCGATGCGATCGACACAATCCGCGCCCGGCTTGGGGTAAAGGCGGTCCATGCGATCGGCTATTGCGTCGCGGGCACGACACTGGCGGCAACGCTCGCGATTCTGGCCCGGCGGGGCGAGGCGGACAAGGTAAAAAGCGCAACCTATTTCACAGCGCAGGTTGACTTCGAAAAGAGCGGCGAGCTCAAGGTCTTCATCGATGACAAGCAGCTTGCTAGCCTGTCCAAGCTTTCGGGCGAAAAAGGCTACATCGACGGCCGCTATCTATCGGCAGCCTTCAACCTGCTGCGCGGCAACGATCTGATCTGGAGTTATGTCGTCAACAATTATCTGCTGGGTGAGGATTATCCGGCGTTTGATCTCCTCCACTGGAATGGCGACGCCACCAATCTGCCTGCCAAGTGGCACCAATCCTACCTCAAAGACCTTTACCGCGACAACCGTCTGGTTGTGCCCGATGCACTCAGCGCCGATGGAACACCGATTGATCTGACGCGGATCGAAACCCCCAGCTACATCCAGGCGGGCCGCGAGGACCACA
The DNA here is from genome assembly GCA_031419035.1 of Novosphingobium sp. Lineage (GTDB taxonomy): Bacteria > Pseudomonadota > Alphaproteobacteria > Sphingomonadales > Sphingomonadaceae > Novosphingobium. Next base: position 15,355 of record JANOKC010000100.1, read on the forward strand.
TCGCGCCGGCGGAAAGCGTGTGGCGGCTGACCCGCCATCTGCGCGGGCCCTGGACGTTCGTACTGGCCGGATCGGGGCATATTGCCGGAGTAGTCAATCCGCCTTCCGCTAATAAGTACCAATACTGGACCAACCCGGCGCAGGTCGACAGCTTTGCGGACTTTGTCACTGGCGCAGAAGAGACGCGCGGCAGCTGGTGGCCACACTGGATTGCGTGGTTGCGCCAGCTGGACAGCGCGGAAGTGCTCGCAAAAGGCAAGCGTGTGCCCGGATCCAAGGGCGACAAGGTGCTGGAAGATGCCCCGGGGAGCTATGTAAAAGCGCGCTAGATTAGTCACTTGGCTAATTTATGCTGCACTGCACAAAAACATGTTGACTTCGCAGCTGCAATATCTATTTTGTGCAGTGCAACATAAGTGGCTCCGAAGGTCGGACCCATTAGCGAAGGATACTCCCGATGGCCACTGCCACCGAAACCAGACTGCCCGAAGTAAAGGCTGATGCCGTGGCTGAGAAAGCCTATGCCGCTGCCGCCGAAAAGATTGAAACCGTAAAAATTTCTCCTGACGCCGCACCTGCCGTCGCCAAAGCTCCAGCGATCAAGAAGGCTCCGGCCGTCAAGAAGGCGCCAATTGCCAAGAAGGTCGCCGCCGTGAAGGTTGCCGCCAAGAAGGCTCCCAAGAAAATTACTGCCAAGAAGATCGTCAAGGCGAAGGCGCCTGCCAAACCCGCAGGCAAGAAGATCGCTTCAGTTATCAAGTTCCCCACAATTTCTAAAATCAAGGACAAGTTCATGGCTACCACCAAGACCCAGACCGAAGATTTCGCTGCCCGCATCAAGGACAGCGTTGCTGACGCACAGGACCGCGCAAAAATTGCTTACGAGAAGAGCACCGTTGTGTTTGGCGATGTAACCGAATTCAGCAAGGGCAACGTCGAAGCTCTGGTCGAATCGGGCAAGATCCTCGCCGCTGGCCTGCAGGACATGGGCAAGGCCTATGTCGCAGAAGGCAAGAGCGCGATCGAAACCCTGACCGCCGACGTCAAGGAACTCGCCGCTGTCAAGTCGCCGACTGACTTCTTCAAGCTCCAGGGCGAAATCCTGCGCCGGAACTTCGACGTTGCGGTTGCCACCGGTTCGAAGAACTCGGAAACTCTGGTCAAGCTCGCTGGCGACGCTTTCGCGCCAATCTCGACCCGCGCCAGCCTGGCGATCGAAAAGGTCAAGCAGGCAGCCTGAACGCTGCCGCTTCTCACGCGCTGACGCCCCCTCCCGGTCAGCGCGTGAACCCAAAGAAGGGCCGGTCAGCAATTGCTGACCGGCCCATTTTTGCATCTGTTAAGGATTAACAGGTCAGGAAGGCTTGTCCTGACCCCCTGCTATGCGATAATTTGATCCAATGTTGTCCCAATTTACCTTGACCGACCAAGCCAATTTCACTCCGATATGCGGCGATGAGAATGAGGATGGCATGCCCGCCGGGGGTGGCCAGGACCAGCTTGGCGTTGCCACCAAGACTCGCACCAAACCTAAAAAACCCAGTCAGTTCAAAGTTCTGCTTCTGAACGATGATTACACTCCGATGGAATTTGTGGTGCTGGTGCTCAAGCGGTTCTTCAATATGAACCTTGAGCAGGCGACGCGGGTGATGCTCCACGTCCATCAAAAAGGCGTCGGAGTTTGCGGCGTCTTTCCCTATGAAATCGCCGAAACCAAGGTGAATCAGGTGATGGATTTCGCCAAGCAGAACCAGCATCCACTGCAATGCACGCTTGAGAAGGCGTAACCTTCCTTGCTGGCAGGCAGCTAACCGCCTAGGGCTGCGAGCGATAGCCGCCCCAGTTTGGTACCTTTAGTCACCCGTGAAATTCCTGACCGCCACTGA
>JANOKC010000101.1:0-8158 GCA_031419035.1 Novosphingobium sp.
CTCCATCTCGAAACCGATGATCTTGGAGAAGCCGTGGATATATTTGAACCAGTCGAGTTCGCGCTGGTTGGTCGCAAAGCGGATCCCGCCCGACTTGTGCCAGCTGACATATTGCCCGGTCAGCCCTTCGAGCCGGGGATAGAGATCGTTGCTGTAGGCATGGATTTTGGCGAGGTTGAAGCTGCCGGTGATGCTGGGGCACTGGCCCGCCGCGTGCCAGGTTGAGCCAGAGGTCAGCTCGTCCTTTTCGATCAGCATGCAATCGGTCCAGCCAAGCTCTGCCAGATGGTAAAGCAGCGATGCCCCCATGATCCCGCCGCCAATGATGACTACCCGCGCTTGTGTGTTCATCGAAATCTGTCTCTCACCGGGAGAATATTTTGTCATGACCTTAGAGGTTGAAGGGCGACCAAGACAAATGTCCAATTCAGCGGGATTGGTTCAAAAAATTTATCCATCACGGCATAGATCGAGCCTCGCAAGGTGCGGTCATCGGACGCAAAAAAATTCACCCCTGCGGTCAAATTTTTCATTTGTGGCAGCAAAGGCGCAGCGGTCTAATCAACGCCGAAAACAATGGCGTTCGGGCACAGAAAATAGCTATGAGAATCGGTTTTATCGGGCTGGGCAATGTCGGCGGCAAGCTGGCGGGCAGCCTCATCCGCAACGGTCATGATGTGACCGTGCGCGATCTTGATGATGCGCTGGTTGGGGAATTTGTCGCACTGGGAGCAAAGTCGGCTCCTTCGCCACGCGCTCTGGGCGAAGCGGTTGATCTGATCGTCACCTGCCTGCCGTCACCCGCCGCCAGTTCGGCTGTAGCAGAGGGCGAAGACGGCTTTTTGCAGGTGATGCACCCCGGACAGGTCTGGCTGGAGATGAGCACGACCGATCATTCCGAGATTATCCGCCTGGGCGCGCTGGTCGAAGCGCGCGGGGCGATGTTCATGGAATGCCCGGTTTCGGGCGGCTGCCACCGGGCCGATACTGGCAATATCGCGATTTTCGCAGGCGGACCGCGTGCGGCTTTCGAAACGGTATTGCCGGTGCTGACTACGCTCGGCCGGCGCATCCTGCACACCGGAGAGCTTGGGACTGCCTCGCAATTGAAGGTGATGACCAACTACCTTTGCACGGTGCATCTGGTGGCGCTGGCTGAAGCCTTGACCACCTGCAAGGCGATCGGGCTGGACATGAACACCACCTATGAAGCGATCCGCATTTCATCGGGCAACAGCTTTGTCCATGAGACCGAAAGCCAGGTGATCCTCAATGGCAGCCGCGACATTAATTTCACCATGGATCTGGTCAGCAAGGACATCGGCCTGTTTGACAAGATCGCCCATGAAGCAGGGGTGCCGGTGGAGCTTTCACCGCTGATCGTGCGGCTGTTCAAAGAGGGCGAGGCGAGCTTTGGTTCCCGCGAATTTTCACCCAACATCATCCGCCGCTATGAAGAACCGTTGGGTATCAAGGTGCTAGGCACCGGTTTCCCCGCGGAAATGACCGATGATGAGCCTGAAGAGCCGGGCTATGAAGTAGTCCCCAAACGCTGATTTCAGCCCGCAGTCTCGGTCACATGGGCTGCCATCCAGTCCATGAAAGTGCGTATCCGCAGGTTCTCTTTCATGTCCTTGCGGCAGATCAGCCCCCATGATCCGGGGCATATCCCGACATGATCTGAAGGCCGTACCAGCCGGCCAGCAGCCAGATCCTGATCCACGAATGGCCCGTTGACCAGCGCCACACCCTCGCCATTGAGCGCCATTTCCAGCGCGACGGCCAGCGTATCGACCATCAGATAGGGCACCTTGGGTTCAAAACTGACGCCTGCCGAAGTGAACCAGCTCTCCCAGTTCTGCACCTCGGTATAGATCGCAACCAGTGGCTGCTGCATCAGATCGACAGCGGTTGCATCTGGGCCGATCCGCTCGAGAAACTCGGGGCTGCATACCGGAAACAGTGCATAATCGAACAGCGGCACCCAATGGAATTTGGCCGGATCGGGAACTTCCTCGCAATAAACCAGCCCGACATCGGCATGGACATCGTCAAACTCCCACTCGACCGCGCAGGTGCTGAGCGTCAGCTTGATCTCGGGATGGTTGTGCAAAAACTGCGGCACCCGTTTGGCCAGCCAGCGGATTGAGGCGGTGACATAGGTTTGCACCCGCAGCGGCTTGTCCAGCGCATGACGGTGCACCGCCTCCACCCCCTCAAGCAGCGATTCAAACGCCGATCGGACATAGGGATAGAGCACGCGGCCCTCTTCGGTTGAAACGATATGGCGGCCTTCCTGTGCAAACAGGGTGACGCCCAGCGCCTCTTCGATCAGCTGCACCTGATGGCTGATCGCCGGATGGGTCAGGCACAATTCTGCCGCCGCATCGCGGATGCTCTGATGCCGGGTCGCGGCCTCGAAGCCTTTGAGGGCTTTGAGTGGCGGCAAACGCCGAAGTTCGATCTTGTTGTGCATCAGCCCGCCCCGCTGGAGTCGTCACAAGTACTCATACCAGCGTCGGCCCAAACCGGTAAATTATTTTGACACGTTGGATCTTGCATCCTCGATCACCATCGCCGCGCCTTTTTCGGCGACCATCACGGTCGGCGCATTGGTGTTGCCCGAGGTAATCGTTGGGAAGATCGAGGCGTCGATTACCCGCAAGCCTTGCACCCCGTGAACCCGAAGCCGTGCATCGACCACCGATTTCGCCGCATCTGGCCCCATGATGCAGGTGCTGGTCGGGTGATAGACCGTATCGGCCCGGGCGCGGAAATCCTCGAGCAGCGCTTCGTCACCATCGATAGCAATGCCCGGGATGATTTCCTCGGTGATGATATCCGCCAGTGGCCGGGTCGCGGCGATCTGGCGCAGCAGGCGGTTGCCCGCCAGCACATCATCAATGTCCTGCTGGGTCGACAGATAGTTGGGCTGGATCAGCGGATGCTCACGCGCATTGGCTGAGGCCAGTTCCAGATGCCCCCGGCTGGTCGGGCGGCAGGGGTTGTGCGAGAGCAGGAACGCCGAGAACGGATCGGGATTCAGCAGCTTGCGTTCGGACAGCGGCGTTTTGGTATAGCTGACCGGGCTGAAATAGAGCTGCAGATTGACCTGAGCCTGCGCCGGATCGCTGCGCACAAACCCGCCGCTCTGGTTGACACTGAGCGAGAGCGGACCGGCCCGGTCGAACATATAGCGCAAGCCAGCCAGCGCCTTGCCGATTGCGGGATGCAGCACATCGTTCAGCGTCGCGGTGCGGGTCTTGTAGAAATAGGATACCGCCAGATGATCCTGCAGATTGCGGCCCACTGCCTCGGCGGCCACCAGCGGCTGGATCCCCACACGCTTCAATTGCTGCGGATCACCAATCCCCGACAACATCAGCAGCTGCGGCGAATTGATCGCTCCGCCGCTCAGGATAATTTCGCGCCGGGCACGCACCTGCATGGTCTTGCCGCGCAGGACATATTCCACCCCGACAGCGCGCTTGCCCTCAAGCAATATCCGCGTCGCCAGCGCCTTGGTCTGCAATTTCAGATTCTTGCGCCCCAGCGCCGGGTGCAGAAAGGCATTGGCAGTCGACGCCCGCCAGCCGCCCTTTGTGTTTATCTGATAGATGCCGACGCCTTCGGGGCTAGTTCCGTTGAAATCGCTGGTCGGGGCAAAGCCCAGCGCCTGTGCGGATTCGATGAAACTGTGGCAAATCGGATGAACATGCGGCGATATGTCAGTGACATGCTGGAGGCCGCCCTTGCCGTGATGGGCGCTGTCCCAATCAAAATCCTCAGACTTCTTGAAAAATGGCAGCACATCGTTCCAGCCCCAGCCGGGGTTGCCACGCGCTTCCCAGCCATCAAAATCATGCGGCTGGCCGCGAACATAGACCATCGCGTTGATCGAGCCCGAACCGCCCACCACCTTGCCGCGAGGCCAATAGCTGCTCCGCCCGCCCAGACCCGGTACCGGCGCGGTATCGTACATCCAGTTGATCCGCCGGTTGAAGAAGCTGCGGCCATAGCCGATCGGCATCTGGATCCAGATCGAAAGATCGCTGCCACCCGCTTCCAGCAACAGCACCGTGGTAATGCCATCTGCAGTCAGCCGGTTGGCTAGCACGCAGCCCGCAGTTCCGGCTCCCACGATTACATAGTCAAACGCTTCAATCTCAACTGGCATCTCAGCGGACCGGGTGCTGGGTCATCTCGAGATGCAACATCGCCCCGGTATAGGGATTGGCCAGTGCCACTTCCTCGTTGAGTTCGACCCCAAGTCCGGGCGCGGTTGGCGGGATGACATGGCCGTCCTCGAACGGGATCGGGGCCTTGAGGATTTCGGAATGAAACCCGCCCCATGTCTCGATGCTCTCCAGGATCAGGAAGTTGGGCGAGCAGGTGGCGAGCTGGATATTGGCCGCGCCGACAATCGGCCCGCAATAGAGGTGCGGCGCGATCTGCACGTGATGCACTTCGGCCATTCCTGCAATCTTCTTGGCTTCCAGCAATCCGCCGACCCGGCCCAGATTCATCTGGAAGATCGCCGCGCTGCCAGCGGCCAGCAGCCGGGCGAAATCATATTTGGTCGCCAGCCGCTCACCGGTCGCAATCGGGATGCTGGTGGCGCGGGCAACCTTGGCCATCTCTTCGGGCGCATCAGGGGGCACAGGCTCTTCCAGCCACAGCGGATCATAGGGTTCAAGCCGCCGCGCCAACCGGATCGCGCCCGCCGCCGTCATCTGGCCGTGGGTGCCGAACAGCAGATCGGCGCGGGTGCCGACCGCTTCACGCAGGGTCCGGGCAAACCGCTCTGACAGCTCCAGCGCTTCCAGCGACAGCTGCCGCCCGTCGAACGCAGAATAAGCCCCCGCCGGATCGAACTTCAGCGCGGTAAAGCCCTGCGCCAGATATTCGCCCGCACGCTCTGCGGCGAGGTCTGGATCGTGATAGACGTCGCTTTGATCACCGTCGCGCGGATAGATATAGGTATAAGCACGGAGCCGCTCATGCACTTGTCCGCCCAGCAACTTGTAAACCGGCTGACCCGCCGCCTTGCCGATGATGTCCCAGCAGGCCATCTCCAGCGCGCTCAGCACGCCCATCACCGTCAGATCAGGATGCTGGGTAAAGCCGCTGGAATAGACCCTGCGCCACAGCGCCTCGATGTCATGCGGATCGCGGCCTTGCGCATAACGCGCAAACACATCTTCGATCATCTTTGCCACCAGATGCGGCTCGAATGGCACGCAATAGGCCTCGCCCACGCCGGAAATCCCGCAGGCCGTGGTCAGCTTGACGAATACGAAATAGCGCCCGCCAAAATGGGGCGGAGGATTGCCGACCACAAAGGTCTTGATGTCAGCCAGTTTCACGGCGCGTGGAACCCGTTCATGACCTTGATTTCCAGAAAATCATGCAGGCCAAACTCGCCCCATTCGCGGCCATTGCCCGACTGCTTGTAGCCGCCAAAGGGTGAGCAGTAATCCTGCCCTGCACCATTGATAGAGACGCTGCCCGCGCGCAGCAGGCCCGCCACCCGCTTTGCTCGATCAAGATCGCCGCTCTGGACATAGGCCGCCAGCCCATAGGGGGTATCATTGGCGATGGTTATGGCATCGGCCTCATCCACAAAGGGGATCATCACCAGCACGGGGCCGAAAATCTCTTCGCGGGCAATCGCCATCTGGTTGTTCACCCCGGCAAAGATCGTTGGTTTGACATAGTAGCCGCGCGAAAACCCGTCGGCCCGCCCGGTGCCGCCCGCAACCAGAGTTGCCCCTTCATCAATCCCGATCTGGATCAGCGCCTGGATCTTGTCATACTGGACCTTGCTGACCACCGGACCAAGGTGCGGCCCCTTGTCCAAGGGATCGCCCAGCGTGATGCCCGCTGCAAACTTGGCCGCAATCACCACCGCCGCATCATAGGCAGAAGCCTCCACCAGCATCCGGGTCGGCGCGTTGCAGGATTGGCCGGTGTTTTCAAAGCAGTGCAGCACGCCGCGTTTCACTGCCGCTTCAAGATCGGCATCGGCAAACACGATATTGGCCGATTTCCCGCCCAGTTCCTGCGACACCCGCTTGACCGTGTCGGCGGCAGACTTTGCCACCTGTATCCCGGCGCGGGTCGATCCGGTGAAGGATACCATATCCACCTGGGGATGGCTGGTCAGTGCATCGCCAATTGCTGCGCCGGTGCCGTGGAGCATGTTGAACACGCCTGCCGGGAAGCCTGCCTCGTCGATAAACTCAGCGAACAATTGCGCGGATAGCGGCGCGACTTCGCTAGGCTTCAGCACCATCGTGCAGCCCACCACCAGCGCCGGGCCGATCTTTGCCGCCAACTGGTTGATCGGCCAGTTCCACGGGGTGATCAGCACTGCAACGCCGATTGGTTCGTGGAACAGCCGGCCAGTGGCGCCGATAGGGCGCTCCCACTCCATCGCGCGGGCGGCCTTGACGGTTTCTTTCAGATGGCCTGGGCCGCATTCGGCCTGGGCATCGAACGACAGATCATAGGGCGCGCCCATCTCGGTCGAGATCGCGCGGACCATTTCATCATAACGGCGCTCGAAGATCACGATCAGCTTTTCGACCAGCGCGATCCGCGCCTCGCGCGGCATGGCGGAATAGGCCGGGAAGGCCGCGCGGGCCGCGGCCACTGCCGCATCGACATCGTCAGGCCCGCACAGCGCAACCAGCGCGGCGCGTTCTTCGGTAGCAGGATTGATCGCCTCGAAGGTCTGGACTGAAGTTTTGGGGGCAGTCCATTTTCCGGCGATGTAGGACTTGAGCGGCCCCTCAGACATATTCCACCGCCCGCTTCTGATCTTCGACAATATACTTCTCGGCCCGCCAGTAATGCCACGCTGCCCAGAACCCGGTCGGGGCCAGCACCAGCAGCGCCAATCGCAGCGAGGCCGCATCGGCTCCGCCCGGTCCGGCAAAGTAATCGCTGAGCAAGCCCACGCCCTGCGGCGCTATGATCAGATTGAAAACATTGGCGATCAGCAGCGACACTGCAACAGCCATCGCCCGCATGTTGGGCGGTGAGAGGTTCTGTACCAATGCGAAGGCCGGGCCGATGTAAAAATAGATCGCCGGAATAAATATCCACCACATCAAGGTCGCCAGCTGCAACGAGTCTGTCCAATAGGCGATGATCGAGGGAATCGTGGCAAGGGCCGTCACAACTGCCAGCAGCCGCACGATCTTGCGCGGATCGGTATAGGCTGGCTTGGACACCACCCAGGCGGTCAGCAGCGAAGCGCCGATGCCCATTACCAGATGGATCGGGCCAACCACGGCGCCTGCTTCGCCCACATCGAGGCCATAGGTCCGCTGGATAAACGTTGGCGTGAACCACATCAGACCCCAACCCCACAAAGCCGAAAGTCCGCTGCCCATCATGCCGTGAACCGCAGCCTTCTGTGACCACAGGAACCGCATCGTTTCCTTGAACGAGGGTGCATCGCTTTTGCTAACGGTATCAAGCCGTCCGCGGGCCGGTTCCTTGATCGTCAGGAAAATGATCAGCGCAAGGAAAATGCCGGGAATACCCAGCACAAAAAAGGCAGCGCGCCAGCCATATTCCGCCGCCACTGCGCCCGCCATATCGGCGCCCAGCCATGCCCCGATCGGCGCGCCAAGGGCAAACACCGTCATCGCCATGGCGCGGCGATCAGCGGGGAAGTAATCACCGACAATCGAATTGCACGAGGGTGTTCCGCCCGCCTCGCCGATGCCGACCCCGATCCGGGCCAGCAGCAGCTGCATATAGCCTTGTGACATACCGCACAGGGCGGTCATCCCGGACCATACAGTCATCGAAATCGCCAGCAAATTGCGGCGGTTATACCGGTCCGCGATCCATGACAGCGGCAGGCCCATCGTGACATAGAACAGCGCCAGCGAGACGCCAGTGAGGAACGCCACCCCGCTATCGGTGAGCCCCAGCTCAAGCCGGATTGGCTCCAGCACTGTAGACATTACATAACGGTCAGCGATGTTGATCGTATAGGCGAGCATCATGATGAACAGCACATACCAGCGCTGCCGCATGGTCGATGCGCTGTCCGCAGTTATCGGTGCTGCACTCGCCATCATCATTCCCCTTTAGGTTGAGACCAGCTCCGGTCCCAGAATATCGCGCAGCGGATCAAGGT
>JANOKC010000102.1:0-9448 GCA_031419035.1 Novosphingobium sp.
CGGCGATTGTTGCCCGCGCCGGGTGAGACAATCCTTGATGTCGGTTGCGGAACCGGCACGCTGGCGATCCTGCTGAAACAAGCTCAGCCCGAAGCACGCATCACGGGATTGGACCCAGACGTCGCGGCGCTCTCCATCGCCAAGGCCAAAGCCGCAAAGGCTGGAATTGAGATTGAGTGGCGGGAGGGCTTTGCCCATGACGCTGCCGGTTTCGGAGTTTTCGACAAGGTGGCCTCGAGTCTGGTGTTCCATCAGGTGCCGCTTGCGGGGAAAAAGTCAGGCATTGCCGCGATGTTTAGGGCCGCCAAACCGGGCGGGCTTATCTGCATTGCCGACTATGCAGAACAGCGGCAATGGCACATGCGCCAAGCGTTTCGATTTATTCAGATGATCGACGGACGTGAGAATACGCAGCATAATGCGGATGGATTCATCGAAGCCGAACTGAGCGATATTTTGGGCAAGACCGTTGCGCCGGCCTATGCCATCAATACCCCCACCGGCACGATTTCCATCTTCTGCGAGGCCAACGCCAAATCGCCGATTGCGAATGGTGACCCAATATCAAGGCGCTGATTTTGTGTCTTGCCCTCATTTCAACGCCGGTGATGGCCGAAACAGGCATCATCATGCCAATGTTCATGTCCACGTTGGCGGCAGTACACCCCCACCCAACCTCTCCCCTCCAGGGAGATGGGCTAGCGGCTCGATATAAAACGGAAGAATTCTAATTTCGAGACGGCAAGCGCCGGGTGAATATTGTCGATCACTGTTCCCCGCCAGCACCTATAACAAAGGAATGCGGTATTGAGCAGAGGAGGGTTTTGAAATCATTCCACGCGCATCCGCGTGACTGATATGTGGCGCAAAGCTGCCATGGCACCTGCGAACGAACGACCGCTTAGCGCGATCGCCGACCTAATACCGGACTGTCAGGCCTGTCCTACAATCCAGCCGTTCCAATTAGCGCTTGCGCGATCAAACTCGCATCGACAACCGCCACACTGGAAGCAGTTTCGTGCTGGCTGCGCGAGATGCGCTCCCACGTGAAGACAATTTCACGTCGCCCACTGACCTCCGATTGCGCTGCCAGTTCCGGCGCAGAAGAAGCCAAGATAATAGCATCGATCATCAAGGCATAGGGTTGCGACTGGTCGCAGAAAATTGCAAGGTTATCACGTGTGTGATACCCATTGCGGCTATCTATAATACAGCCGAGTCCGTTCGATTTTTTTGGGCTGTGCTTTTTTGGCAAAGACTATAGCCTTAGCCGTTTTTTCGACAGCCATCATATTTTTGGATGTGGCGCGGGAGTATGGCCAGTTTTGGCGGGCGGTTCTGGCACTACGAATGGCTGCTATGTTAGCGTGTCCGGACATTGCGCCTCCCGCACTTCTGGCACCTCAGACGTTGTTCGATTGCAGCAATGCGGCCTGTCCGCTTCCGACCCGGAAGCCGCATCTCCCTTGCTGAGCCGGCCGGAGCTAGAGGGCGCGCGCCGATTGCTTTAGCAAACCATTCTTACGTCGTGATCCGCTGCGATCAGATCAGCCGCTCGTTCGCCAATCATGATCGAAGGAGCATTGATATTGCCGCTCGGGATCTCGGGCATGATGCTGGCATCGGCTACGCGCAGGTTCTTCACTCCAAAAACACGCAGCCTTGAATCGACGACACTGCCGATCCGGCAGGTGCACGACAGATGATAGACAGTCACCGCGAAATGCAGCGCGAAGTTTTCCAGCAGCGCATCGCTGGGCTCTTCACCCTCATCATAGCCATGTATCTTGGCAAGGACTGGCGGGATCAACCATGATCCCAGCTTCTTTTCGCCCGGCCAGGCCTTGGCAATCTCAAGAACCCGGCGCATTATCCTGACGATCACTTTCAGATCGTGCGGGTCGCTGAAGTAGTTGAATTTGATGGTCGGCGGCACAGAAGGATCCGCGCTGGCGATTACCAATTCGCCTTCGCTGCGGGGCACGCAATTGGAAGCGACAAACAGGACATTCTCAGCTTCGGCCGCAAGCGTCTTTGGCGCGTCGGCCAACAGCACGTCGAGATCGATGTTGATCCGTGTCCCGATGACATCTTCGTTAAATCCGTTGGGAATAAAACCGATCTGGGCGTCATGGGTAAAATCATCGCCTAGTCCGGTCGAGAAGAAACAAACGCCGTCGTAAAGCGAAGATGAAACAAGGCTGCTTCCGGTTTCGTGCCAATCGGCCAACCGCCTTTCCGCTTCGGCTTTCAACTCGGCAAGTTCGCCCGTCAGATGGACATCATCGGCCGGGTCCGCAGGCAACGGGCCAGCAGGCGCACGCAGCGCGTCTGGACCAACTGAGATGCCAACTTCCAGCCCGGTGATGGCAATGCCCGGAGCGGGAAACAGCATCGGAGATTGCAAATGGTCCTTCAGGTGCTTGCCGACATCGGGGAGATCGAGGTGGCATTTCAGACCGACGGTCTCGAGTTCGCGGCGCGGACCAATACCCGACAGCATCAATATGTGCGGGGAACCAACCGCGCCGGCGCTGAGGATGACCTCTTTGCGGGCCTCAATCGATCTGATGCTCCCGTCTTCGGAGCGATATTCAACCCCGCTCGCTCTCAGGCCATCGCCTTCGCCATCCAGGATCAGCCTTTGTACCTGTGCGTGGGTGATGATTGTCAGGTTCGGCCTCAGTTCGGCATCTTCCTCCAGGTAGGCATGAAAGGTGCTCGACCGCTTGCCTCGCCGGGTGTTTGTTTGCATCAGCGAGGCAACACCGCCAGGTTTATGCCGATCGGAACCGTTATAATCTCCTTCGGGAATACCGACCGCACCGGCAGCCTTTACGAAGTCCCGCGAAGCGGGAATGACCGGTGAGCGGATGCTTACGCCAACCGGCCCTGCATCACCCCGCAATTCCCGGTTGATCACCGCCTCGTTGGTTTCGAACACTTCTTCCATTCGTTTGAAGTAGGGCAGGACCTCGCTATAGCTCCAGCCGTCGGCACCTAGCCTTGCCCAATGATCGAAATCTCCTGGATGGCCGCGCACATATGCCATATAGTTGATCCCCGAAGAGCCGCCGAGCATCCTGCCGCGCGGAACCGGCATAAGCCGGTTCTTGAAACCAAGTCCGCCCTTACCCGGATCGCCAGTAAACATCCAATCGGTCTCGGGATCCAACTGCAGGCTGGCGCAAGCAACAGGCATTTGCTCCCGTTCGGGCGGGCGATCACCGGCTTCGACCAGCGCGATATTGACGTTAGGATCTTCGGACAACCTCGCTGCAATGGCTGCACCGGCTGACCCTCCGCCGACGATCACAAAATCGAATACGTTTTGCATGATGGTGCCCCCCACAAAGCTCTGCCTCACGTTGTTTCATATGCATGGCAAAGAGTCACGGAGAAGAGCATCAAGTACCTGCTTGCCGTCAATGGCGATAGGCATCGCCTGAATGAAGGGCAGATTCCGATGAGCGGGGCTGACGACGTGGAGGTCAGCTTTGTTAGCGACAGCGGCCATCGTTAGCGCGACGCGGACAATGGCGGCTTTCCGCCTTTCGCCCCCCAAAACCAGCCTGTCAGGACACGACCCGAAAGCCGACCTTTTCGGACCTTTCATCAAGTGTCTGGCTTGTTGGACGATCCGGAAAGTCCGCTTACAGCGGGCGAGTCGGCTTAAGCAGCCCTTCGTTCAGTTTAGCCGCTTCGCGTCAGCAAAGTTGGACTGTCCGGATAGTCTGCTTCGGGAGGTCAAATTGCAGAAAGCTGCCGTACGGTGCCTCTGCCGCAGCTACATGCCCTCCTACCGGACATTCAGCCTTAGCTCGGTTGACGCCGAAACCGGCCGTTCGTCAGACTAGCTGACCTCTGACTGCAAAGGATGTAGGTTGCCGCAGAGCCGCACCAGCGTGCCCAGCTCTCGCGCAACCCTCACGCCGGAGATGGGGTGTCGCCTACTCGTCCCTAACCATTGAGGGCAGCCCGAACCAGCTTCACCGCCTCGAGCTTGAACTCCCGGCTGAACTTGCGTCGTTCCATCTTCGTCCCCCAGTTCCAAAAAAACCTTGACCTGGTGTCCATGAAACCGGCAGCAGCTCAAGGTTCATGTGCGAGTTTTCCTCAGCCCCGGAGTAAGGTTTTTGTCAAAGGCGTTATCACATTTGCTGATAAGTACCGCGTTGGCGCCACCCGGCATCGACCATGAAAGATCCCGTGCAGGATTCAAGCAAACGGCTTTGGCCCATAACCTAAAAATCAGCGCCCGCACATTGCGCGACGTCGGCAGGAACCGGCTGCCAGCCGGTTTGGGCGCGCCAATCGTTGATTGCGAGAACTGCCTCGACAACATTCGCTTCGCGCAGATTTAGTCGGCCGTTCAGCAGCAGGATGTTCGCCAAGGGGCTCTTGTTCAACGTCAGCCACTTGGTCAATTCGCCAAGGCCAGCCATCATTGTGCGGGTGCAACTGGTGACGAGCTCCGGCTGGATGACTGAAATAATCCGTCCATCGCGGATGACGAATGTTGAACGAATTGGCTGGGTGCGCACCACGTGCAGGCCCATCGCCCGAAATACGCTGCTGCTTTCCAGCACTCCGGCCAAATGCATGTGCCAGCCATCCTCCCGCTTTTCAAAGCTGGCCCCGAACGGATGAAGGACGGAGCCTGCCATCGCGTCGAACAGTTCAAGGTTGCGGACTTGCGGCTTGCCGACGACCGTCCCGCGACCCATAGTGAGCGTAAAGCTGGCAGTGTCAGCATAAAACGCCATCACTTCGTCGAGGCGGTGTGCGTTATGGGCGGCAAAATACTGTGCAACCATGGCGCGCACGGCATCTTCGCTCTGCGCTGCTGCCGATGCTGGAGTCAGCGAAATTGCCAGCCACAACGCGGCGGCAATACCCAAACGCTTTCCGGGATCAGTGCTTTGCTGGGGCATGATTGTTCAAGACGAACGCCAACAAGTCAGCGTTGAACCGATCAGGCACCTCGGAAAACGGCGAATGGCCAACACCGGGGTAGCTGATGCTCTGCACATCGGCGGCGGGCAGCGCGCTGCGCAACGCCGCAATCGATGTCTGGGGAACCGATTGATCGTCTTCGCCGGAAATCAGCAAAACCTTGTATGCCAGGCGCGCGGCCATATCCCGGTTGTCGAGGCTCAGGCCCATCATTGCCCGGCGCGCATAAGGGGGCGTCATCATCACCATGTATTCGTTCTGCCGTTGCTGCAGCTCGCTGGGCGCGGCACTCGACATTGCGCGCGCCAGCCAGCCCGCAGACAGGAAAACTTCGTGAAAATCATCGACCCGCGCATTGCCAGCTGGCGGCGGCAATCCGGCTTTTTTCGGATCGGACGGTGGTGGTTGGGGGACCAGCCCGGCAAGGCTGCCGGTCAGCACAAGTGCGGACGGACAATTCTTGGTGCAATGCCGCGCATAATCCATCGCGACATAGCCCCCGAATGACCAGCCGAGCAACACCGGGTGGCGCACCTTCAGCGCCGTCAGCACACGGTCAAGATCATCGGCCCAAATCCTTGTGCCGGCATAGTCTTGTGCACGCCAGGGCTTACCTGAAAATCCGTGGCCACGCAGATCCGGTGCGATAATTCGCAATTGCGACGAGATATCGCCGATCTGGTGCTTGAACGAGGCTGCGGCGAAATTGAAGCCGTGTAGGAGCACTACCGTCGGTCCATCCGGATTGCCCCATTCATGAACCGAAATTGGCACGCCGCCATGGCCTTCGACCATCTGGTTATGAGAGATCATATGCGCCGGCGGCATCGGCCGGGCCGCCGGCGCCGCCGGTGCGGCAGGAGACGTTTGGGCTGCCAGCGGCGCCGATGCCAGAGCAATCACTATCGCGCCGAACAACCGGACGGAGCCAAACCTAGATGTCATGGAAAACCCCCGGATGATCGCGCTGGATGCGAGCACGCAGTGCAGGCTCGACGCCCGACCAATGCGCCAGCTTGATGGCATTGAGCCGCATGACGATATCGCCCTGCGTGTCGCCCATATTCATCCAGGGACGCAAGCTGTTGATTGTGGTGTATTGCATGGTTGCCGGCACAAAAGCCTTGTCAGAAAAGATATCGGCCGCCCGCGCCTGAAAATTGGCCAGAGAGTTCGAGATTCGCGCGTTCCCCGTCGTCGTCGGTGCCAGCGAGACGAACAGCTCCTCCGCCATCCACACGACGTCGCCCTTCACGTCCGGCCGCGTGA
This sequence comes from Novosphingobium sp., assembly GCA_031419035.1. Taxonomy (GTDB): domain Bacteria; phylum Pseudomonadota; class Alphaproteobacteria; order Sphingomonadales; family Sphingomonadaceae; genus Novosphingobium. Next base: position 6,226 of record JANOKC010000102.1, read on the forward strand.
TCTGCCCCCGATAATCAAGCCTCGGCGGCAGGCTGGCAATCACAGGTTGCACCGTCAGATCAGGCAGGAAGCGAAGCTTTTGCGGCGAAAGATAGTGTTCCGGCTGCATCATCTCGCCGTTGAGGGCGTTTACGATCGGCTTGTCGGCAATGCTGCCCGTGGCAATATCACCATAGTAGCCGGCTTCAACCATGTCATAGGCAATGGAGCCATCGGCATTGATTGTAATCTCGCTTTGGCTCGCGCCAACAACGGTGACGAGCGGGCGAATGGCCTCCCCACTGCGCCGACCCAGCATCTGCCCAGAATACCACCAGAAAGTTCGGTGGCCGGACGGCCGGCAGCGGATTCGCGTAAAAACCTCCAGATCCGAGAGTCTCGCCGGCTTGTGCCGCACAGTTTTCGCAACTCCGGTTGCCGTAATGCTGGCAAGGCCAGCTGCGCCAGCTAACAGGATTCGGCGAGACATTATCATGGCTGCTTGCTCGTCTCCGATTTCGGAGGCGCAGGCTTGCGGGTCCTTATATAACGGGCAAGGCTTGATTCCGCGCGCGTAACGATGCGCGGCGCCTCCAGAAATTCGGGGAAGCGTTTGCGCGCCAATTCGACAATTTGCGGCGGCAGGTCCTCAAGCCGGTCGGATGATGCGGTGATACAATTATATTCGATCGACCCGGGCGCTTGGCCCATCAACATCCAAGGCTGCCAGGGACGCGAATGCGTCCAATTTCCGAACGATGGAATCTTCTTCAGCCTGGGGTTCTGCAGATCAGCCAAGCTGACATTGTAAACATTGCTGTCGGAAATTGCGACAAACGGGCCACTGCTTTCCCGCACCCAGATCGCGGGATCTAGGGGGTTTTTGACCCATAAATGCGCGTGCTGTTCGGTCACGGCGCGATCACGAATCCGGGTCCAGGGCAGGACGAAAGGCGCACGCGCCTCGGGGTCATGGACGGCTTCATACAGGCCCTGCTTCAGCGGAAAAGGTTCTATCCGGGCATTGATTGCCGGGTTGGCAATGTGCACCACTTCAACCCGTTCGTAGTTGTAGGGGTTTTGCCACCAGTCCAGAACTTCACCTGACTCAATATCGAGGAAAAAACCCAATTCCTTGCGCAGCATCTGATAACCCTTGGCGCCATCAAGCGGCAGCAGGCGCACTGCCCCCATGCCGATGATCCGCATCAAGTCCCGGGCGGATTCACCCGGCCGCCTTCCTACGACGCGACCGCTGTACCAGCTGAAACTGGTTACTTCCGGATCGATCGACCCATTGATCCGTGCCCAGGCGTCCACGTTGCCCTCGGCCGCGCTTAGATCGACAAAAGGCCCGGACAAGCTTGGCAAGGCGGCAGTTCGCTGCGCCCGGGCGAACGCGGCTACCGGACCGGCAAGCGCAGCAGCCGCCGCGCCGCCAGCCAAGACATTTCTCCGGTTTTGCATTGTCATTTTCAACGCTCAGAATTTGGCGCGCATGGTCACACCAAACTGCCGCCGGTGCGGCAGAACCGCTTCATAACCTTGCGTAGTGCATGCCCCGGTAGTCGCACAATCAGCATTCAGGCGCAGGCTTTCGAAGGTTTTGTCCTGCAACAGGTTGTCAACGAAAACGGTGAGGCTGTAGCGATCGTTTTCGATGCCAAAGCGCAAGTTCAGGTCAAACGACGCGCCGGTTTCCGCCAGGTTGAGAACGCTTGCGTAGCGACTGCCGACATACACGCCTTCTGCGCGGCCAAACCATGACATTCCACCCGAGCCGATCTTGTTGCGGTATTGCGCGTAGAAAGTGCCGCTGGTCTCAGGAGAGAGTGCGAGCCGTTCGCCATTGGGCGTCGTGTCGAGCAGGAAGCGCGCGATGGTTGCGTTGCTGCGCTTGTCGGTCAAGCCGGAATGGTTCCAGGCAAAGGACGCACCGACATTGAACTGGTCGGTCAGATACCAGGCCAGATCAGTTTCAATGCCGTAAGCCTTGATGTCGGTTCCGTTGACCGTAATTAGCGTGCCAGCAACGGTGCCATTGACCCCGATCGGCGCAATCAGGGAACGCAGATCCTGCGAATCTTTCCAGTATGAATAATAGGCGTTGATGTTGAATAGCAGTTTGCCATCGGCAAGCCGCGCCTTGGAACCGGCCTCGAAGCTCCAGATCGTTTCGGGCGGCGCAAGGGTTTCGATCTTCACCTCGGGATAGGTCGTGCGAATGATGGTTTTCTGTGCATCGGTCAGCGCAGCGAACTGCGAATTGATTGTCGTCGGCCGCAGGCCCTTGGCGGCGCTGGCATAGAACATCAGGTCCTTGCTTGACTCATACTTGGCAATGAAGCGGGGCAGGAATGATTTGGTGCTGCCTGAAAGTGTCTGTCCGGTCGTCCGGCTCAAAGTATCCTGAATCTCATCGCTTTGGTAGCGGCCCTCGGCCGATAGATTAAACTTGTCCGTCACGTCGAAGGCGATTGAACCGAAAGCCGCATAATTGTTGATTTTGCGATCAAGGATAACGCGAGGCCCGGCGCCGATAAGTATGGTCCCGGGTGCCAAGGGGCCGAAGAAGCCGATGTCCGAACCAAATATCGCGCCAGGATCGCGTTCGAACAGCGTCTGATGCAGATAATAGCCGCCAATAAGCCACCGGAATCGAGCCTTATCGGGAGAATCCAGCCGAACCTCGTTGGAAAAGGATCGTGAATCAGTCCGCCGCGACAGGAAATAATTGTTGGTCGCCGACAGTTCGAAATCCTGCGTGCGGTCGGCGTTCTCGTCCGAGTATCCGCCGAGGTAGGACAGGGTATAGCCGTCAGCGATATCAATGTTTAGATCAAGCGAGGTGAAAAGGAAATTGCGCTTTAGCCCGGTCTGACGGAACGAGAAACGGTCTGCATTCGGTGTCGTATCGAACTGAGCAAAGCCAGGAAACGCCCGAATCAGCGCCGGATTAGTCGGAATCGTGTTTTGCGCGATCACCCCGTTGAAGGGCACAATCCCTTTGTATAGGGTGGCGCCGGTTGGCAGGGTAAAATTGTGCTCGGGTTTGCGGCCGACCAGCGAGCTCGATGGCGGACCATCATTCTGGGTGAGGTAGGATCCTGTCAATTTGGCGGTAACGCGATCACCGGGCGTGAAGTAGAGTTGACCGGATACCGAAAAATCGCGTTCCTTGCCCAGTGGCGCACCGTTCAGGCTGTTCGTGTATTGACCGCCAGAATCGCGGAACCGCGCGGAA
>JANOKC010000103.1:0-2796 GCA_031419035.1 Novosphingobium sp.
TACGGCGGATCCATGTAAATCATTTGCACTTCGCCGCGCAGGGCACGCCGTCGATGGCCTTGCTGTGGGACCGCACCAAGGGCGGCCTCAATGTCAGAGCGCTCGGCAGTGTCGCCAACAACAACATCTGGCTGAACACCAAGAATGCCAACATCAAGTCGATCAAGGATTTCACCGACAAAGACCGGATCGGCATTCCCTCCCTCAAGGTCTCGACGCAGGCGATCTTCCTGCAGTTCGCGTCGGAGCAGGCCTGGGGCAAAGGTTGCAACCAGCGAATAGCCGTAGGCCGCCATCGTGCCGACAGCCACCAGACTGTTCATGTCAGGCGCTAGGCGAGCCAATGCTGGAAGGCCCTTGCGATAAAATCGCAGGCCGGGGCCGAAGAAGACCGCGGTGGTCAGCGCGAACTGAAGATACCAGCTGTTTTGCATGCCAATGTTGTTCATCACGGTCATGTGGACCGAGGTGAACAGATGCGCGCCCATTTCAAGCACAAAGACTGGCAGCGTCAGAGCCGCTGCGATGAGCACATCCCGCTTGAGCGCGGCCTCTTCAGTGGCTTTCTTGCTCGCAGTCTCTTCCGCGACATCAGCGGCCGGTGCTGCTGCATGCGCCTCATAGCCAGCCGCCTCTATCGCACGGACGAGAGCGGTAATATCGGCAGTGCCCTTTACGGTCGCCCGCTCGGTTGCAAGGTTCACCGCCGCAACAGTAACGCCCGGCACCGCCTTCAACGCCTTTTCCACCCGGGCGACACAAGATGCGCAGGTCATCCCCTCGATCACTAGATCGACGGGGCGAGATGGAACGTCGTAGCCTGCATCCTCCACGGCCTTGACCAGTAACGCCCGATCAACGGCAGCACCCTTCACCTCGGCCCGTTCGGTGGCGAGATTGACAGATGCCGTCTCGACACCTGGGACTGATCTTAGCGCGCGCTCGACACGGCCAACGCAAGAGGCGCAAGTCATACCCTCGACGTCGAGAACAAACGTTTCTGTTCCGGCGGTCGGCAGTGTTTTCGCGTGCATGTTCACGGCGGAACTCCTTTGGCATGTGTTTCCGCTATTCGAGATAAGGCTTCCCATGATGGTAAGGTCAAGGACTGTTTTTGTTTTTTCACTCACGGTTTTGTGCTCTTGACCTTACAACGATGGGAAGCCCCATATGCTGTTGCATGAGACGGAACCCTGAAGGAGGTACCCATGCAGTTCCATATTGAGAACATGACATGTGGCGGCTGCGCACGCAGCGTGACCAAGGCAATCCAATCGGTTGATCCTGACGCCGAAGTCAATGCCGATCCCGGCGCACGCAAAGTCGATGTCAAATCCTCGGCTCCGCGCGACCAATTGGTCAGCGCCTTGACCGAAGTTGGCTATGCGCCTGCGTGACCGCGCCAGCAGGGCAATGAAGATAAAGTTCAGCAAGTAAAAGAAAGAAAACGACATGAAGAAGATCGCAACCGTTGCAGCGTTTGCCGCCATCTTGGCCGCAGGTAGCTTTGTCTACGCCCAGACCGACGATATGGCGGGGATGGACCATTCGGGCATGAAGATGGGAACAGATGGTATGGCCCTGATGAGCCATGCCGCCATGATCCCGCCGGAACTGGCCGGCAACGCAGCCGTCAAAGGCTATGCCGCCGCGATGGACGCCATGATGACCAATATGGCCCCCTATACCGGCGATGCAGACGTCGATTTCGTCAAAGGCATGATCCCGCACCATCAAGCCGCCATCGACATGGCGAAAGTGCAGCTTGAATTCGGCACGGACCCCGAAATGCGCAAGCTGGCCGAAGAAGTGATCGCGGCCCAGGAAGCCGAGATTGCCGACATGAACGCCTGGCTTGCCGCCAAAGGCATGTGATCAGGCTTGCGGTGTGGCCATTGTGGCCAATGATCACCTTGCCCGCAACATTCTTGCCCATCACCCCATGCCGTGTAGTCCATGGAAGCCACCGGTGAGAATGACAGGCATTACGATCAGGGCTGCGGGCGCGAGGATCAGCGCCCGTTGCCATGCCCGCTCGAGCCGCCAACACAAGAATAGAGCGAGCAAGACAACCAACCCGACCTCGAAGACCGCGAAAACGTCGCCGTAGAAGCGCTGGTCCCAGTAGCTGACCGGGCTGCGGTAGACCCAGTCAGACACTGGCCAGAACTGGCGGCGGGCGTCCTGGTTATGGGTTGCGAAATCTGCTACGGCGTGAAGCAAGCCGGAGCCCGCGAAAGCGCGCAGCACTACGTGGCCACTCCAAAGGGTAGCAATGAAAAGCGTGCCCCAGATCAGGAAGCCGTGATCCACCGCGAAAATCGCCTGCCACGAGTCCGAGAAGTACAGCCGTCCAAAGACATCATGCTCGGGCAAACCGAGCACGCGGGTGGACCACAGGACCAGGGCGAACATCGGCAAGTCCGGGACAAAGGCCCCGACCATCGCTGCAACAAGTGTTGCCTGTGCCAGGGGCCTCGCGCAAAAAGCCGCTCCGATCAGCATGTGCGACGGCGTGTTCATGGCGTCAACATACAGGTTTCTGTCTGGATTTCTCGTCTTCTGCGATGCGCCGGAGGAGTGCGTAGGGAATTGCGCCGTTGAGGACCGTTCGCCCGATCACGAGCCCCGGCGTACCGATAAACCCGAAAATATCGGCGAGAGCCCGGGTCCGATCAAGCTCTGCCTGGACTTCCGGCGAGGCCATGTCGCGGGCAAGCTGATCGGCGTCGAGTCCGATGTCGGTGGCGACGCGCAAGACGGTTGCCGGTTCTGCAACCAGTGGCGTCCGCATGA
>JANOKC010000104.1:0-28324 GCA_031419035.1 Novosphingobium sp.
AGCGCGTGAAGCGAGCCCGGTTCCGATTCAGGGAGCGGAGTGGGGGTGACGGCGGCAGCCGGGGCGGTCGGAAAATCTTGGGTAGCGGTCATGTTAAGTGGGTTGGGCTCCTGGCGGCAGGCCCGGTTGCCGCACATGCGCAGCGCCGGGAATGCCTGGGGGGTAATTCATGATGGCTCTGGCCGGATCAGGCGATGCGTCAGACCATCCCGCTGGCTTCGCCCGGCAAAGCGGAGGGCCCAGTCAGGATCTGCGCGGCGAAGCTGGGTCGCCGAACGCGGATCGGGATCGAAACGCAACTGTATCAGCGCGGGGGCGCTCCATTCTGCCCGGTTGGAACCTGTTTTCCGGGTAATCAGGCTGGCAGCCGATCGCCGATGGCGAGCGAGCCAGGCCATCGCGGGGCTCGCGACAGCAGCGCCTTCATAGCCCGGACGGGCGATAACCGCAATCGGCATGGTGCGGGCGATCTTGCGCCATGACCGCCAGCGATGGAACTGAGCCAGATTGTCGCTCCCCATCATCCAGATAAAGCGGCATTTGGGATAGCGCCGCGTTAAGCTGCGAAGCGTATCGGCGGTATAATGTGTGCCCAGCTCGCGCTCCACCGCAGTGACGCGAATCGCCGCGCGGCGCGACATTCTTCGCGCTGAAGCAAGCCGAGCCGCTAGTGGCGCCATTCCCGCCTTGGGCTTAAGAGGATTGCCCGGCGAGACCAACCACCAGACTTCATCCAACCCCAGCACCTCAAGTGCAAACAGGCTGATCCGGCGATGCCCGCCGTGGGCCGGATTGAAGCTGCCGCCCAGCAGTCCGACACGAATCATCCCGAATTGCTCATGCAGCCAACGTCACGCCGGTTGCCGCCGAGGGGAGACCTGCGAATCGCGATAGCCGCTTTGGAACTTCAGCATCCAGCCGGGATATTCCGCTGGCAAAGCGGAAAGCCGCGCAAGCGTGGCCAGTTCGGCAGCGGTCAGCGTGACTTCGCAGGCAGCGATATTGTCGGTCAGTTGGTCAGCCCGCTTGGCGCCGATAATCACGGTCGAAACAACATCCTGATGCAGCAACCAGGCCAGCGCGATCTGCGCGATGCTGGATTTGCGGCCAGCGGCCATCACGCCCATCGCCTCGATCAGTCCATCGGCGCGTGCAATATCGACCGGAGGGAAATCGAAGGCCGCGCGACGCCCCTCGCCCTCGCTCTTGCCCTCGGTATTACGCTGATACTTGCCCGACAGCAGCCCGCCCGCCAGCGGACTCCAGACCATCAGGCCAACGCCTTCGCTTTTCAGCATAGGCACAATCTCACGCTCAAGATCGCGGCCCGCAACGGTGTAATAGGCCTGGAGTGAGGCGAATTTTGCCAGGCCGAGCCGTTCCGACATGCCGAGCGCCTTCATGGTCTGCCAGCCAGCCCAGTTCGACACGCCGACATAGCGCGCTCTTCCGGTGCGGACGATATCATCCAGCGCCCGCAGCGCCTCTTCCATCGGAGTCTGTGTGTCCCAGCCGTGAATCTGGTAAAGATCGACGTGATCGGTGCCGAGCCGGGCCAGGCTGGCGTCGATCTGATCCATCAGATGATAGCGGCTGATCCCCACATCATTGGGCCCCGGCCCCATCGAGCCCATCGCCTTGGTAGCGATCACCACGTCTGAACGCTTGATCCCCAGTGCCTTGATCGCCGCGCCGGTCATTTGTTCGGATTGGCCTTCACTATAGACATTGGCGGTGTCGACGAAGTTGATCCCGCCATCCATCGCTTGCTTGACTAGCGCGGTAGAGGCAGCCTGATCGAGTCCGGCAATCGCGCCATACATCCCCGATGTGCTGCCGAAAGTCATCGCGCCAAGGCAGAGTTCAGAAACGATCAGTCCGGTCGAACCGAGACGGTTATAACGCATTGAACTCTCCTTTGCCGAGATAGTTAGAGCCTTCAGGGACGGATCTGGCCGCTCCCGCGCACCAACCATTTATAGGTGGTCAGGCCTTCCAGCGCTACCGGCCCGCGCGCGTGGAGCCGCCCGGTGGCGATGCCGATTTCCGCGCCCAGGCCAAACTCGCCGCCATCGGCAAACTGGGTCGAGGCGTTTACCATGACGATAGCGCTATCGACTTCGGCCAGGAAGCGTTCGGCGACGTCAGCGTCCTCGGTGACGATTGCCTCGGTGTGGTTCGAGGAATGACGGTCAATATGGCTCAATGCGTCATCGAGGCCATCAACCACTGCGACGCTGAGGATCGCGTCGAGATATTCACAGTCCCAGTCATCGGCATTGGCGGACAGAACCCGGGGATCCAGCGCGCCGGCCCGGGCATCGCCGCGCAGCTCGCAACCAGCATCAAGCAGATCGCCAACCACCGCGGATGAATCGGCAAAAGTTGCATCAAGCAGCAGCGTTTCCATCGCCCCGCAAATGCCGGTGCGGCGCAGCTTGGCGTTAGACGCAATCGCTCGCGCTTTGGCCGGATCGGCGGCGGAGTGGATGTAAGTGTGACAGATCCCATCTAGATGGGCCAGCACCGGAACCCGCGCATCGGCCTGAACCCTGGCGACCAGGCTTTTGCCCCCGCGCGGCACGATCATATCGATCAGCCCGGCCGCAGCCAGCATTGCGCCGACCGCAGCGCGGTCCTGCGTCGGGACAAGTTGCACTGCCTCAGCAGGAACGCCTTCGGCAGCAAGGCCAGAAATCATCGCGGCGTGGATCGCCCGGTTGGAATGGACCGCTTCGCTGCCCCCGCGCAGCAGCACAGCATTGCCCGAACGGACGCATAATGCAGTTGCATCGGCGGTCACATTGGGGCGGCTTTCATAGATGATCCCGATCAAGCCGATCGGCACGCGGACCCGCGACAAGGCAAGCCCATTGGGCCGAACCGAGCTGTCAATCACCTGGCCCACCGGATCGGCCAGCACCGCCACCTGAGCCACGCCATCTGCCATCGCTGCCAGCCGCGCGGAATCCAGTCTCAGCCGGTCCAGCAAGGCATCGCTGAGGCCGCGGGCCGCACCCGCCGCCATATCGCGATTATTGGCGGACAGGATTTCTGGTTCGGCTGCGCGCAATGCATTGGCCGCAGCAAGCAATGCGTCAGCTTTCTGCTGGTCGCTTAGCCGGGCAAGCGAGCGCTGGGCAGCCCGTCCGGCGCGGGCGAGATGTCCGACCAGCTCTTCGGCGCTTTCCACCGGAGCGTTGGGCAAAAGATCGTTTTTCTGGGCCATCTCAGGCCGCCTAGCAGCCAACGAAGAACTTGTCAGCGCAAGAAACTGCGATTCGAATCAGCCCAGGAAGCGAGCGTGCGATTCGCCAAGTCTTACGCAGTTATTGCACAGAAAAACGACTCGTCGCGTGGCACCTTCGTTTCGTCCTGAGTCGTGCAGCGAGGATTCGCTAGCCCCCGCGCTTCCTGCTAGTGAGACCGCAATAGAGAATAAATGACTTAGGGGTCGCCTTGCAAAATCTGGCCGATGGCGGTTTTCGTGATCGTCTGCGGAGCTGGTTCCCGGATCGCGAATTTTTCATGCGATCCCAGGGCCAGGTCCGTTTCATCAAGATTTCGTCGCGGTTGCAGCTGATTGCTGCCGCACTTGCGGCTGCGCTTTTGCTGGCGTGGCTGGTCAGTATGGCCGCCATGGCAATCAGCCAATATACCTCGACCCGCGATCGGCTGGCGCTGCTTGATCGCGAAGCAAAGGTTGCCAGCTCGGAAAGCCGCGTATCCAAATATCGCAATGATCTGGGCAATGTTGCCTCGGACCTCGAAAAGCGGCAGGATTTCATCGAAAAGATGGTCGGCTCGCTGCCAGATGACGTCAAATCAAGCGAAACTGTTTCTAACTCCGCTGGCGCGACTGCCCAGACCATCGACAAGGTTAGTGCCGCTGTTCCCGAAGCGGCGGGCCTTGCGCGGATGGAGGCGCGCCAGCTTGCGTTTGTCGAAAAGCTGACTCGCCTTGCTGACCGCCGCTCTGTTGCCGCTGCTTCGCGCATCCGTCAGCTGGGGATGAACCCGGGAATGATGCTGGCCTCGCTTGATGATCGCGGCGCCCAAGGTGGCCCGCTGTTGAATTTGGTGACATCGCGCAATGGCTCCCTCGATCCCCGATTCGAACGGCTCGGCATCAGCCTTGCGCGGATGGATGCGCTGGAGCGCGGCCTTGCTGGCATCCCGCAATACCTGCCGGCGCGGCTTGAGTTCATTTCTTCGGGATTTGGCTATCGGTCCGATCCCTTCACTGGCGGCGCAGCATTCCACGCCGGGCTCGATTTCAAAGGCCCGATCGGCGCGCCAATTTACGCCGCAGCGCGCGGCACGGTCAGCTTTGCCGGAGTTCGGCAGGGCTATGGCAATTGCATCGAAATTTCGCACGGCAATGGCTTGCTGACGCGCTATGCCCATATGTCCGCCTTCCGCACCCGTGTGGGAGAGCAAGTTGGCCCCGGCAGTGTGATCGGCGCGATCGGCAATAGCGGTCGGTCAACCGGGCCGCACCTCCATTTCGAGGTCCGGATCAATGACCGCCCGCTTAATCCGCGTCCTTTTCTGGAGTCTGCGTCCCATGTTCTCGAAACAACAAGCGGCCCCGCCGCGGCACCCCGCGGTTAATCGCGTGGCGGGCTCAACCTTTTCGGTGTTCGGTGCGGACACGGCGATCAAGGGCGACGTTCACGCCACAGCTGATCTGCATATCGATGGCCGGATCGAAGGCGATGTAACCTGTACGTCGCTGGTCCAAGGCGAATCGAGCGAAGTAATCGGGGCGATCAGCGCGGATTCGGCTCGCTTTTCCGGAACGGTGCGCGGATCGATCAGCGTGGGCGAACTGGTGATTCTCAAGAGCGCGCGAATCCACGGCGATGTTCATTATGATGCGTTGACAATCGAGCAGGGTGCGCAGGTTGAAGGCCGCTTCGCGCATCGCGTCCCCGGCGCAACGCCGCTGGCCGCAGGCGAAGATGGTGAGCCAAGGCTGACTTTGGCGGGTTAGGTCTCTTCGGCAACTTCCGCACGAAGCGCCTTGCGATCAAGCTTGCCAATCATTGTTTTGGGCAAACTCTTCCGCAACACCACCGCATCGACCCGCTCGTGTTTGCCAAGCTTGGCATTGAGCCAATCCTTCAGCGCTTCACCGCTGATTTCGGCATTCTCAATCAGCACCGCGAAGGCGCGCGGGCTTTCGCCGCGATAGGCATCGGCCACGCCGATCACCAAGGCCTCTTTCACCGCCGGATGCTGGACCAGCACGGCCTCGAGCTGGCTGGGGAAGACCTTGAAGCCGCCGACCGCGATCATGTCTTTGATCCGGTCGACGATCCGGGCGTAACCCTGCGCATCAAACACAGCGACATCGCCGGTGCGCAGCCAGCGCGTCCCATCGCGGATGGCAAAGGCATCTGCGGCCGCATCAGGCCGGTTCCAATAGCCCTGCATCACTTGCGGACCGCGAATGGCAAGCTCGCCCGGTTCGCCCGGCGGCGCATCGCGGGTGGGGTCTTCCTTGTTGAGCAGGCGTAGCCATGTGGCTGGAATCGGCTGGCCAATCGTGCCAATCCGGTCATCGCCCTCATAGGGGTTGGCAGTTGCCACGCCCGAAGTTTCGGTCAGCCCATAACCTTCGACCAGCCGGGCGCTGGTCGCCGCTTCGAACCGCATCTTGACCGGCGCAGACAGCGCGGCTCCGCCAGAAATGCAGATCCTCAGACTGGAGAAATCGGTCTTGGTCAGTCGCGGATGATCGAGCAGGGCCTGATACATCGTCGGCACCCCGGGCATCGCAGTGGCCCGGGTCCGCTGGATCGCTTTGAGCGCCTGTCCCGCATCAAACCTGGGCAGCATAGCAATGCAGCCGCCGCCCAGTACGGTCCGGTTGAGGACCGTGGCATTGGCGAAAACATGGAACAGCGGCAGCACTCCCATGATCATGTCACGCTCATTGTTGCGGGGATCAATCGCATCAATCTGGCGGGCGTTGGCGGTCAGGTTCTGGTGGGTCAGCATCGCCCCCTTGGGGGTGCCGGTGGTGCCGCCGGTGTATTGCAGCAAGGCAAGATCATGTTCGGGATCGAGGGTCACCGGCTTGGGCGCGCTTGTGCTCAACATATCGCGCCAGCGCAGCAAGGCAGGCGCAGCAGGAATGGGGCTCAGCGCCTTGCGCCCGACCAGCCGAAGCGCGGCTCCCTTCACCCAAGGCAACATATCCGCCAGCGAACCGACCACCAGCATTTCCAGCATCGAACCGTCCAGCACCTTGAGCGCCGTCGGTAGCAAACTGGCGACATCGACAGTGACCAGCAGCCGCGTGCCCGAATCGGCAACCTGCGCGGAAAGTTCGTCCACCGTGTAGAGCGGCGAGAAATTGACCACCGTGGCCCCGGCGATCATCGCGCCATAATAGGCCGAAACATAGATCGGGACGTTGGGAAGATAGAGGCCAACCCGGTCACCCTTGCCGATCCCCAGCCGCTGGAGGCCAGCCGCAAAAGCCTGCGCCTCAGCGTGGAGCGCGCCGTAGCTATACTTTCGTCCCATGAAGTCGACCAGCGGGAGGTCCGCATTTGTGGCAGCGCTCGCCGCGAACATCGCGGGCATGGAGAGCGGCGCAAAGGTCTGATCCCATGCGCAAGGATGCGCATAATGGGCCAGCCAGGGTTTGTCTGAAGTGTCTGCAGCCATGCCAGTAGCGCTCCTCTGGTCGGAAAAGAGCAAGCCGGGGTAAGGCCTAGGCTTCCTCAATCGCGCCGGCAGCTTCGGCAGCACGCTTGGCTTCCAGCCATGCCGCCGCTTCGGCTTCCTGCGCAACTTCGCCAGCCAGCTTGTGCGCGGCATCGCGTTCGGCGCGCAGCTCTTCGATCAGCGAAGCGCGATCATCGCCCAGCCGCGCATCATCGCCCGCTTCATCGACCAGCCCGGCCTTCTTCGCTGCCTTGGCAACAATCGCATCCAGTTCGCGCTGCGAACACAGCCCCAGCGTAACCGGGTCTTTAGCCAGGATGTTCGAGATGTTCCAGTGGCTGCGATCGCGGATCGCGCTGATGGTGTTGCGGGTGGTGCCGATCAGCTTGCCAATCTGCGCGTCGGAGATTTCGGGATGGGCGCGCAGGATCCAGGCGATGCCATCGGGCTTGTCCTGACGCTTGGACACCGGCGTATAGCGCGGGCCCTTGGTGCGGTTGACCGTGACCGGAGCTTTCTGCATCTGGAGCGCATAGGCGGGATCGGCCTGACCCTTCTCGATCTCGGCCATGGTCAGCTCACCCGAACGCACCGGATCACGGCCAGTATATTTGCTGCTCGCCAGATCATCGGCCATCGCCTGCACTTCAAGAATGTGCAGTCCGCAAAATTCGGCGATCTGTTCAAACGACAGCGCGGTGGTATCAACCAGCCAGCTGGCAGTGGCATGCGGCATCAATGGGGCGGGCTGGGTCACGGGTTTTCTCCGGCGGAAATAATAAGGGCCACCCCTTGCGGAGCGGCCGTCGACGGGGAGCGTCTAGGCTGAATTTCCCGATTGGGCAAGGCAGGAGTCAGGGGAAGGTAACGGCGCCTCAAACCGCCAGCACAATTTTCCCGATCAGCGCACCCGATTCCATTCGGGCGTGAGCGGCAGCGGCTTCGGCCAGCGGGAATGTCCGGTCCATCACCGGGCGGAGCTTGCCTTGCTCGACAAAGGGCCAGGCGTTGGCGGCGATTTCCTGCGCCAGCAGCGCCTTGAACTGGTTGGAACGCGGGCGCAGTGTTGATCCCGTTAGCGTCAGCCGCCGGACCATTACTTGCGCCATGTTGAGCTCTGCCCGAACCCCGCCCTGCACCGCGATCGTCACGTGGCGGCCATCCTCGGCCAGGCACTGAAGATTGCGCGCGACATAATCACCCGCGACCATATCGAGCACCAGCTGCACCCCCTTGCCGGCGGTGATCCGCTTCACTTCTTCGACAAAATCGCTCGCCTTGTAATCAATCGCGTGATCCGCACCGATTTTCAGCGCGGCGGCGCATTTATCTGCCCCGCCGCAAGTGACGATAACGGTCAGATCGAACAATTTGCCCAGCATGATCGCCATCGATCCGATTCCGCTTGTCCCGCCATGAACCAGGATCGTCTCACCCTCTTTGGCCCAGCCGCGCTCAAACACATTGTGCCACACCGTGAACAGCGTTTCGGGCAAAGCCGCTGCTTCGGCCATGGTCAGGCCTTCTGGCACTGGCAGGCAGTGATCGGCCATGGCGAGGCAATATTGCGCATAGCCTCCTCCTGAAACCAGCGCACATACTTGTCTGCCCAGGTGGACCCGATCAACCCCATCGCCAAGGGCAACGATCTCGCCCGAAATCTCCAGCCCCGGAATCGGCGAAGCGCCAGGTGGCGGGGGATAAAAGCCCTGTCGCTGGATCACATCGGGGCGATTGACCCCGGCGTGGCTAACCTTGATCAGCACTTGACCTGCACCGGGACGGGGAACGGGGATTGCTGCCGGTCGCAGAACTTCGGGCGCTCCGGGCGCTTCAAAGCCGACCGCGATCATCGTTTCGGGAATGTTTACCGTCATTTGCACTGCCCCTGTTGCCCGCAGGCCACGGATGCCCATCTAGCGCCAGCGCCTGTTGACAGCAAGGTCAGGTCGTCGGAAGTTAGGCCCATGGACGATGATGATCGCCCCCGTTCCCGCAATGATGCGGCCAGTCTGCTCGTAGCCGAGAGCCTGGATCGCTATTCGCACGATGAATTGGGCGAGCGGATCGCCCAGCTCGAAGCTGAAATTATGCGCGTTAAGGCGCACCGGGCCCGCGCTTCAGCCCATCGCACCGCCGCCGACGCCCTGTTCAAGCCGCGCGCAGACTGATGTTTTTACACACCCCTCGCATTGTCAGGGCGACGGCCCTATTTAGGTTTGGCTATTTAGGCTTGGTTAACCAAGCCCGTTCATACCTTCCGTTACACGAAGGGTCATTCCTGCCAGCGAAAGTCCGATAGATGCCCAGTTTCGCCCAGAGCCTCGAAAAGACATTGCACGCTGCGCTCACCAACGCGTCGGAGCGGGCCCATGAGTATGCCACGCTGGAGCACTTGCTGCTGGCGCTGATCGACGATGAAGATGCAGCGCAGGTGATGCAGTCCTGCGGTGTGGATCTGGGCGATCTGGGCGACGTTGTGCGGCAGTATCTCGATCAGGAATATCAGTCGCTGAAAACCGAAGAAAAAGGCGACCCCGCCCCCACAGCGGGCTTTCAGCGCGTGATCCAACGGGCGATCCTGCATGTCCAGTCATCGGGAAAGGATACTGTCACTGGTGCCAATGTGCTGGTTGCGCTGTTTTCCGAGCGAGACAGCTATGCGGTATATTTCCTCCAGCAGCAGGATATGAGCCGGCTCGATGCGGTGAGCTTTATCAGCCACGGCATTGGCAAGGGCGGCAAGCGAATCGAAGATCGCAGCCCCAAGGGCGCGGAGAGCGAAGTCCCCGCACCTGAAGACAAGGGTGACAACAAGGCAGGTAAAAAAGAATCCGCACTCGATCAGTTCACCGTCAACCTCAACGAACGAGCGCTGGCGGGTAAGATTGATCCACTGATCGGACGCGGCCCCGAAGTTGATCGGACGATCCAGATCCTGTGCCGCCGCTCAAAGAACAACCCGCTTTACGTCGGTGATCCCGGAGTCGGCAAAACCGCCATCGCCGAAGGGTTGGCGCGCAAGATCGTTGAGGGGGAAGTGCCCGAAGTGCTTGCGCCAGCTGTAATTTATTCGCTCGACATGGGGGCGCTGCTGGCCGGTACGCGCTATCGCGGCGATTTTGAAGAGCGGCTCAAGCAGGTGGTCACCGAGCTGGAAAAAATGCCCGATGCGGTCCTGTTTATTGATGAAATTCATACGGTTATTGGTGCGGGGGCGACAAGTGGCGGGGCGATGGATGCCTCCAATTTGCTGAAACCAGCGCTGTCCAACGGGTCAATCCGCTGCATCGGATCAACCACCTACAAGGAATTCCGCAACCACTTCGAAAAGGACCGCGCGCTGCTGCGGCGGTTCCAGAAGATCGATGTCAACGAGCCTACGATCGAGGATACGATCAAGATCCTCAAAGGGCTGCGCTCTGCCTTTGAGGATCACCACAAAGTCAAATATACCCCCGATGCGATCAAGACTGCGGTGGAACTGTCGGCGCGTTACATCAATGACCGCAAGCTGCCCGACAAGGCGATCGACGTGATCGACGAAGTGGGCGCGATGCAGATGCTGGTGCCGCCCTCCAAGCGCAAGAAAATCATTACCGCACGAGAAATCGAACAGGATCGCCACCATGGCGCGGATCCCGCCCAAATCGGTTTCGTCCGACGATCGGGCGGCGCTCGAACATCTCGACCGCGATCTGAAGCGCGTCGTCTTCGGTCAGGACAAGGCGATCACCGTTCTGGCCTCGGCGATGAAGCTCAGCCGCGCTGGCTTGCGTGATCCAGACAAGCCGATTGGTAGCTTCCTGTTTTCCGGCCCGACCGGCGTTGGCAAAACCGAGGTTGCTCGCCAGCTGGCCAGCATCATGGGCATTCCGCTGCAACGATTTGATATGTCAGAATATATGGAGCGGCACAGCGTCAGCCGTCTGATCGGTGCGCCTCCCGGCTATGTCGGGTTCGATCAGGGCGGGCTGCTGACCGATGCAATTGACCAACAGCCCCATTGCGTGCTGTTGCTTGATGAGATCGAGAAGGCCCATCCCGATCTGTTCGGTATCCTGCTGCAGGTTATGGACAACGGCCGCCTCACCGATCACCACGGCAAAACAGTCGATTTCCGCAATGTCGTGCTGGTGATGACGACCAATGCGGGCGCGTCCGACATGGCGAGCCAGGGCATCGGCTTTGGTGATGTTTCGAAAGAGGACGCGGGCGACGAGGCGGTGAAGCGGATGTTCACCCCTGAATTCCGCAACCGGATTGATGCGATCGTTCCGTTCTCTTATTTGCCAACCGAAGTGATCAGCCGGGTGGTCGACAAGTTCATCCTCCAGCTCGAACTCCAGCTGGCTGAGCAGAACGTGCACATCCAGTTCGATAGTGATGCCCGCGAATGGCTGGGTGGGCGCGGCTATGACAAGCTTTATGGCGCGCGGCCGATGGCCCGGCTGATCCAGGACAAGGTCAAACAGCCGCTGGCCGAAGAACTCTTGTTCGGCAAGCTGCGCAACGGCGGCGAGGTTCATGTCAGCGTCAAGGATGATGCGCTCGGCTTCGAACTAACCCCGGCCCCGCCCAAGCTGGTCAGAAAGAAAGCAGCCAAGGCTCCGGCCAAACGCAAATCAAAGGCGCAGCCAGACCAGAACGACGAGACCGACGATTGACTTAACTGGGACGCCTGCTATCAGTTGCGAATTGCAACTGGAGTTCTCCGATGTCACTAGCCAACCAAACACTGCCGCTATTCGACCAGATGCTGGGAACGCTGGACGGGCTGCTGGCCAAGGCCGCCGCCGATCCGCGAGGGGATAGTCTGTTGGCAGAGCGGCTGGCAGAAGACATGGTTCCGCTCGCCACCCAAATACGGTTTGCCTGCGATCAGGCCGTGACGGGGCTCAAGCGTATTACTGGATTGGCATTCGCCAGCGATGAAGCCGATGATGCAACAATCGCAGCCGCCCGGCAGCGGATCGTCGTGAACCGGGCATGGATTGCCGGGATCGATCCGGCGGCGCTAGGCGCGGACGACGCGCCAGTCGCATTCGACCTGCCCAACGGCATGGGTTTTGCGATGACAGCTATGGAATATGTCCGAGACTGGACGGTTCCGCAGTTCTATTTTCACCTTATGGCCGCCTATGCAATCTTGCGCAGCAAGGGCATTCCATTGGGCAAGGCGGACTATTTGCCGTTCATGATGCGTTATCTAAAAGTGCCAGCCCCGGCCTGATCAACCGCAGCAGCATGATGCCGTCCGTTCTCGACATAATGTGCCACGCCCCCGCGCATCCCGGCGATCGCCAGATAGTCCAGCTCGCGCATGAAGCGCGCGGGGCGCCCGCCCCATAATGCGCGGGGTTCGATGATCTTGCCTTCGGTCAGCATGGCGCCGGCCGCCAGCATTGCATCGCCGCCGATCCGGGCTTTGTTCATCACAATCGCGCCCAGCCCGACAAAAGCCCGGTCTTCCAGCACGCAGCCATGCAACATTGCCATGTGACCGATCAGCACGTCTTCACCGATCAGTGTTGGCGAGCCATCGGGATCGCCGGGACGCACCGGATCGCAATGGATAACTGTGCCGTCCTGAATATTGCTGCGTGCGCCGATCACGATCCGGCTGACATCGGCGCGAAGCACGCAATTGTACCAGATGCTGACATCGGGCCCGATCTCTACATCGCCGATGATCCGACAACCCGGAGCAATGAAGGCGCTGTCATGGATCTGCGGTGTCTTGCCGTGGATGGAAATGATTGTCGTGTCAGGCCGCGGAATGGTCATGGTTTCCCCATCAAATTTTGCCAGCGAACATAGGGCAGTATCGAGGCGTGGTCATCAGTCCATAGCTTTGGTGCTGGCGGCATCAGCGGACCGAGGCGATAGGCTGGCGCCATGCGCTTAACCTCAGCCAAACGCTCCGGACTGCGAGCCAGCACGACCCAGGAGGAAGAGGAGTACAGCGACCCATCAGCTGGGATGTCATCGCGAACCTCTGCGGCAAGGCCGTGCCGCTTTGCCGCAGCGGCCAGCACTGGCTCCAGCTCGATAAAGCGGTTGGAGATATGGATCACCAACAGCCCATCAGCTTGCAGTGCGCGTAGATAGACATCGAAAGCCTCATCAGTCAGCAAATGGAGCGGGATTGCATCGGACGAAAAGGCATCGATCGCCAGCACATCGAGGCTGGCCGGTGCCGCTTTGGCCAGCTCGATCCGGGCATCACCGATCAATATTTGCGCCCCCGGCGCACAATCCGCCAGATAGGTGAAATCGCCGCGCTGCGAGAAGGCCAGCACGGCAGGATCAATCTCATAAAACCGCCACTGTTGGCCCGGCTTGGCGTGGCAGGCCAATGTTCCAGTTCCAAGGCCGACCACCCCGATCCGGGCCGCGCTGCCGAAGAACTTCTGCGTATTGGCCAGCACAATGGCGATCCCCGTGCCCGGCCCGTAATAGCTGATCGGGGTTTTGCGCAGCGCGGGCAGGGTCGATTGGACCCCGTGGAGCGTCGTGCCGTGTGCCAGCATCTGCAGATGCTGATCAGGATATTCGCGGATCGTGTAGATCCCGAAATAGCTGCGACTGCGCTGCCCGTCGAGCGAGGTCTTGATGGTATCAAATCCGCCCTGCGCCAGCATCAGCATCGCCAATATTGCCAGATAGGCCAAGCGCCACGGGATCAGCAGCATCCCGATCACAGCGATGCCCGCAGCCAGCAGCAGTCGCAAGGTGCCCGCGTCCTTGTCCCATTGGTTGTCCCACAGCTGCCAGATGAGCAGTTCGGCAAAGCCGATCAGCACCAGCATCCCAATCCGGGCCATCTGCGGTTCAAGGCCCGCCAGCCGCCGCCAATCAAACCAGCGCGGCAGCGGCAGAAGTGCCGCAGCGGCGAACACCAGCAGCGGATGCTCCCACGCCCAGTCGAACAGCAGCGGAGCGATGAGCGCGGTGAACAGCCCGCCCAGCGCGCCGCCCGCCGACATGACCAGATAGAACAGCGTCAGCCGATCGGCCTCGGGTCGCAGCTCGTAAAGCCTTGAATGGAGCCCGACACAGACCGCGAACAGCAGCGCAATGCTGGCAAAGACCGGAATCAGCCCCGATTCCCCGCGTGAGGCCATCGCCACTCCGCCTGCCAGCAACATCAGCAACGGAGTGACGAAGCCGATCGCCTGCGCTGCCCTCCGGCCATCAGCAAAGGCGAACACAAAGCTGAACAGGTATAGCCCCAGCGGGATAACCCATAGCAGGGGCATGGCGAACAGATCGGTGGTGAGGTGGGTCGTCGTCGAAAGCATCAACCCTGATGGGACCGCAGCCAGGATCAGCCAGGTCAGGATCCGGCGCGGCGGCAGGGGTTTTGCCGACATGATTGACGCTGCGGCGTCGCCAGCCGGAGCCGCAGCCCAGCGCGCGGCTCCGGCTCCGGCGATCAATAACACCAGCAAGCCATACCCGATGCTCCAGCCAAGGCTTTGCCAGTGCAGCGGCAAAAGCGGCTCGACCAGCAGCGGATAAGCGATCAGCCCGGCAAAACTGCCGAGGTTGGAGGCGGCGTAGAGCGCCCACGGCGCGCCTGCGCCCGGGTGTGCGGCAAACCAGCGCTGCATCAGCGGGGCCTGAGCAGAAACGAGGAAAAACACCGGGCCGATGCTCAGCACAAACAGCCACGGCACCCAGATCGCTTCGCTCCCCGGTGCAGGCGGAGCCAATTCAGCAAGGCCGATTGGCAGGGTCAGCGCGGCCAGAATCAGCAAGCCCAGATGGATCGCCGCCTGCCGCCGCAACGCAAGCCGGCCCAGCAGGTGGGCATAGCCATAGCCGCCCAGCAGCAGCGCCTGATAGACCAGCATCGCGCTGTTCCAGACATTGGGCGCACCGCCAAGGCGCGGCAGAGCCATCCGCGCAACCATCGGCTGAATTAGAAACAGCAGGAAACTCCCCGCCAGGATCGTCGCCACGAACAGCGCGCGACGAACCGGCAGCGCAGCGCTCAGTTCAGCGGCCATGCAGCGCGCTCCAGTGAAAAAGTGATGTGTGGGCGCAGCGGATAGCCGGGCGGAACCCGGGGGTGATCGAAACTGAGTTCGGGATGTTGACGCATTCCGAGCCGCGCCATCACGGCCTGACTGGCACGGTTTCCCGCCGACGTAATCGCCCAGACCGCGTCATCGGCAAGATTGGCGAAAGCCCAGTCGACACTCGCCCGGGCGGCTTCAGTGGCATAGCCCTGACCCCAGCAATCATAGGCCAAACGCCAGCCGATCTCGGCTTTGCCCTCTACCGGACCGTCAGTCCCGCGAATCACGCCGCACCAGCCGATCAGCCGCGCATCCTCGCTACGCTCAAGCGCCCAGAATGTATGGCCGTGCTCCGCTTCTATCGCCTGGACCCGCCCGATCAGCGCTGCAGTCTCTGCCATGTCGAGCGGAGGGCCCAGCGTGGCCATAACCTGAGGATCGGAACTGATTTGCTGGAACGGGCCGAGGTCGGCCTCGCTCCATGAGCGCAGCAACAACCGTACCGTCTTGATCATGCGCCCAGCAGCCGAGCGGCGTGGGCGGCATGGTAGGTCAGCACGCCGCAGCAGCCTGCGCGGCGGAAGGCCAGCAGCGTTTCCAGCACCAGCGCATCACGATCGCCAGCACCAGCCGCCACCGCCGCCTCGATCATCGCGTATTCGCCGCTGACCTGATAGGCGAACACCGGCACTTCGAAGCGGTCTTTCACGCGCCGGACTATGTCGAGATAGGGCAGCCCGGGCTTGACCATCACGCTGTCCGCGCCCTCGGCCAAATCCATCGCCACTTCGCGCAGAGCCTCCTCACCATTGGCCGGATCCATCTGATAGGTTTTCTTGTCGCCCTTGAGCAGACCGCTCGATCCCACCGCATCGCGGAACGGGCCATAAAAGGCCGAGGCGTATTTGGCGGCATAGCTCATGATCTGGACGTTGCAATAGCTCGCCCCTTCAAGGCCGCTGCGTATCGCTGCGATCCGCCCGTCCATCATATCCGATGGCGCGATGATATCCGCGCCGGCTGCGGCCTGGTTGAGCGCCTGACCGACCAGTATTTCGACTGTGGCATCGTTCAGCACATAACCCGCGCTGTCGACCAGCCCGTCCTGCCCGTGGCTGGTATAGGGATCGAGCGCAACATCGGTCAGCACGCCGATAGTATCGCCGCAGCCATCCTTGATGGCCCGGATCGCGCGGCACATGAGGTTGTCCGCGTTAAGCGCCTCGCGCCCGTTTTCATCGCGGCGCTCGGCCTGCGTATTGGGGAACAGCGCGATACAGGGGATGCCCAGCGCCACCGCTTCCCGCGCCCGCGCCGCGATCAGGTCAACCGACCAGCGCGATACGCCGGGCAGTGAACCAATCGGTTCTTCCACGCCGTTGCCTTCGGTCACAAACAGCGGCCAGATCAGATTGGCCGGGGCCAGCGTTGTCTCGCGGTGCATTGCCCGGCTCCAGCCGCTAGCGCGGGTTCGGCGCAGGCGGGTGGCGGGAAAAGCGGTGTTAGGAAGAATGCTCATGCCACGCTCTTAGTGCGGGCAGGGCGGGCCTTCAATCTCCGAGTCTGGCTATCTCGCGCACCGGCGCGTCAACTGCGGCCTGCCGGGGCGCAAGGCTGGTCAGCGCCGCGCCAGGCTTGACCCCCTTCAACGCTGCCAGCCTGGCTTTGAAAGCAGCCAGTTCCTTTTGATCGACCGCATTGTTGACCGTGAAACGCACCGACATCGGATTGACCGAGCGGCCATTCTGGTAAAGCTCGTAATGGAGATGCGGACCGGTCGAAAGCCCGGTAGAGCCTACATAGCCGATGATCTGCCCGGCCCTGACGCTGGTCCCTGAATAGACTGCGATGCGGCTCATATGGGCATAGCCTGTGGCATAGCCCCCGCCGTGATCGAGTTTCACATAGTTGCCGTGGCCACCATGCCGCCCTGAATATGTTACATTGGCATCGCCCACAGCATAGATCGGCGCGCCATAAGGCGCCCCAAAATCAACTCCGGCGTGCATCCGCGTATAGCCCAGCACCGGATGCCGCCGCGCGCCATAGTTCGAGGTGATCCTGCCGACCACTGGCATGATCAGGCCGGTCCGGCGCTGGCCCATACCCGATGCCTCGAAGAACTGGGCCTCAGATGTGTTGGCGCCGCCCCAGCGCAGCAATTGCGCCTGCGGCTTTCCAGCGCGCTCAAGCCCGGCAAACAGAAGATCGCCAAGCTGCGTCTCGCCGCTGGCTGAACGCTTGTAGCTGATGATGATATCAAAAGTGTCGCCGGGCTGAATGTCGCTGTCGATGCTGAGATGATCATCGATCGCCTGAAGATATTGCTGGATTGCGCCGATTGGCGCCCCGGCTGCCCTGGCCGAGCGGTAAAGGCTGTTGCCAACGGCACCACGAATCCTGAGCGGCGTGACATCAACCGCAATCGGCTTGCGGATCAACACCAGATCCCCGCCGGCGCGGCCAATGACCAGATTAAGGTCAAATCGCGCCCGGAAATCAAGCTTGTCGAGCGAGCGCGGCTGGTCCAACGCTGTTCGGCTGCCCAACGTCAGGTCAAACCGCGTTCCTGGCGCGATTTCGCCCAATGGGAAGTTGGCGGCGACGAGCCCCACAACCCGCTCTGCGTCGCCTGGCGAGACGCCAGCGCGTTGCAGCATCCGGCCAAAGCTGTCGCCCTGGCCCAGCGTGGCCACCATTTGGACCATCGTCCGCTCAGGCGCATTGGCGAGCCGGCTGACCCGGACGGTTGGCCCCATGTGGCGTCCGCTATCGCCGCCAAGCGCCAGCGGCAAGATCATTTGGCTGCGGAATTCATCGCGCTGGGCCTCGTTCAAGTTCAATGCTGGCGCGGCGTGCAGCGAAGAATAGTCAGGCCAGAATGACAGGGCGAGCAGGCTCAGTCCCAGCATCGTGCCAAGCCCGCGAAACCAGCGGGCGCTGCCGATGTTCTCTGCAAGATCGGGAGCCGAGGTGATTTGGGCGAAATCTGTTCGGCTGATCCACCAGGTCAGTTTGTCCTTGTAGCGGCGCAATCCTTGGGTCAGCGAGAGTTTCGGGCAGGTCGACTCACCAAGCAGCTGGCCATAGGCTAGCGCCGCCGCATTTGCAGCCGAGCCAGCATGACCAAACTCGTTTCGCTCACGCGGCTTGAACAACGCGGATGCTCCCAATTGGCCTCCCCTCCGAAGGCCTGCGTCTTGTTGGGAATCCATGCACCCGGAAGGTTAATCTTGACCTAACGAACGCGCATTTCTGCGGGTCCGCAACGCGCGGCGCAAGGGGTTGGGGAAGATCTGGCGCCGCTCCCTTGCGACTGCACAGCCGCAATGCCACATGATCGCTTGCGATGGCTTTTCCCCTGCACCCTAGCCGCCAGTCCGCCGCACCGCGCGCTCCCGCCACTTCCCGGCGCAGGACCGATTCGACAGTCAAAGCCGTGCTCGGCCCCACCAACACCGGCAAGACCCACCTCGCGATCGAGCGGCTCTGCGCCCATTCATCGGGCGCGATCGGCTTTCCGCTGCGGCTGCTCGCGCGCGAAGTCTATGACCGGGTCTGCGCGATCAAAGGCGCAAGCCGCGTCGCGCTGATCACCGGCGAGGAGCGGATCGAGCCGAAGGACGCGCGCTGGCTGCTGTGCACGGCAGAGGCCATGCCAGTCGGATCTGATCTCGCTTTTATCGGCATCGATGAGGCGCAACTTTCTGCCGACCGCGAACGCGGGCATATTTTTACCGACCGGCTGCTAAATACCCGGGGCCGCGAAGAAACGATGATCCTGGGTTCGGCCACGCTTGATCCGATGGTCCGCACGCTGGTGCCTGAGGCCAAGATCGTCAGCCGTCCTCGCTTTTCGACCTTGAGCCATTCGGGGGCCCGCAAGCTCTCGCGCATTCCCCCCCGAAGCGCAATCGTCGCCTTCTCGGCCGAGCAGGTTTACGCCGTGGCCGAGATGCTGCGCCGGTTTCGCGGCGGGGCGGCAGTGGTGATGGGCGCGTTATCGCCTGAAACGCGAAACAAGCAGGTAGCATTATACCAGTCGGGCGAGGTGGATTACCTCGTCGCCACCGATGCGATCGGGATGGGACTCAATCTCGACATCACTCATGTGGCCTTTGCTGGCCTCAGCAAATTCGACGGCCAGCGCCAGCGTCGGCTAACCACGGCAGAAATGGCGCAGATTGCAGGCCGCGCCGGACGGCACCAGACCGATGGAACATTCGGGACATTATCTGGTAGCGGCGGGCATGATAGCGAATTTACCTCCGAGGAAGTCTATGCGATCGAGGAGCACCGTTTCTCGCCGCTGACCAAACTGTTCTGGCGCGAGGCTGAGCCGCGGTTTGACAGCGTCGCGCGATTGATTTCCGATCTTGAAACCCCGCCAGACTGCCCCGGGCTAGCGCCAGCGCCCGAGGCGATTGATCTATCGGTACTGAAACGGCTGGCCGATGATACCGATATTGCCATCACTACCACAGGTCCGGCGCAGGTGCGGCGGTTCTGGGAGGCTTGTTCCTTGCCAGATTTTCGCCAACACGGCGCAGAAACCCATGCTCGCTTCGTCGCCCGCCTGTGGGAGGATCTGCGTCATGGCCACCTTGGCGCGGATTACATCGCCCGCGCGATCAGCGATCTGGATAATCCGGCGGGCGATATCGATACGCTGCAAATGCGGATCGCCGCGATCCGCAGCTGGGCCTATATTGCGCAGCGCCCAGATTGGGTTTTGGCGCGGGACGAGATGGCCGCCCGCGCTCGTGCTGCCGAGGCGCGCCTCTCCGACGCGCTCCACGCCCGGTTGACCGAGCGCTTCGTCAACCGGCGGACCGCGGTATTAATGAAAAAACTGGGCCCCGACGCGGCGCTGCTTTCGGTAAGGCTGCTAGGGCATGGAGTTCTGGTTGACGATGAGCTGATCGGTCAGCTGCATGGCTTTCGCTTCAAGATTGATCCGCAGGCGCGGCTGGCTGACCGCAAGCTGCTGCTCGCAGCTGCCGAACGCCATCTACCAAAGTTGCTGGGAGATCGCGCAGGCCAGCTTGTGGCTATCATGGCAGCCGACAATACGACCGGTGACTCCGGGCTTTCGCTGGCGGCCGGCACAATCGTATGGGAGGGCGAACAAATCGCCCGCCTTGTCCGCGGGCAAAGTTCGCTTCTGCCCAGACTTATCGCCGATCCATCGCTTGACGCGTTGCCCGCTGCAAACCGAACGCGGCTTCTGACCGAATTGTCGAGCTGGCTGGCTCGGTCATTGGTCGTTTTGAATCCGCTGCGCCGACTCGAAGCGGCGACGCGTGAGCTTGCGGCGGGGCCAGAGCTGCGCGCTTTGCTGATCCAGTTGGTGGAAGGAGGCGGAATTCTGCTGCGCGACCGCTCAGCATTGAAGCGACTTGAGCCTGGTCAGCGCGAACAGCTTCGCCGTCTTGGCGTCAGGGTTGGCGCGCTTGATTTGTATGTTCCTGCGATGCTCAAGCCCGCCGCCCAAGAGGCTTGGCAAACGCTGGCTGCGGTCAACGGAATTGTTCGACACAGGTTTCCTCCAGGTCTGCCGCCAGTAACTGCAGTCAGCAGCGGATCAGAAAGCGCGGCGTATCGCCGGTTCGGTGCGCAGGCGTTGCGGATCGACATGGGCGACAAGCTGCTTGGCGCCGCGCATCAAGCCCGAATGGCCGCGAGAAGCAAAAGCTTCGTGATTGATCCGGCTTTGGCGGTCTCGATGGGGCTTTCCGCATCGGCATTCACCCAACTGCTGCGTTTGGGTGGATTTCGGACACAAGCCGGCAAGGCGCTGTCAGCGGGCGCTAGCGGCCCGCCCGATCCGCCGCGTTGGCGCTGGCAGCCAACGCGGCCGCCAGTCAATCACCACCGCCCTCCCGCAGCGCCCTCCAGCGGCGCATTCGCCGATTTGGCGCAGCTCGTTCAATTGTGAGAATCGACAAATTGCTTTGGTTTCTGCGCCTCGCCAAAACGCGCGGGCAAGCCCAGACCCTGCTGGCCGAAGGGCATTCCCGTCTCAATGGCCGCCGGGTCGAGCGGGTCGCGCAAGGCATCCGGGAGGGCGATATACTAGTTCTGCCGCTCGCTCGCGGAGTGAAGGTGATCGAAATTCTGATCGTGCCAGATCGCCGCGGCCCGCCGGCCGAAATGCTGTCTTGCTACCGGGTGCTTGACGTGGTGGCCGAAAATCCCATAGCAGCAGGTCAAAGTTCTACCTTCGATAGGAATCTGCTCTCATGACCTATGTCGTCACCGACGCCTGCATCAAATGCAAATATATGGATTGCGTCGAGGTGTGTCCGGTCGATTGTTTCTATGAGGGCGAAAACATGCTGGTGATCAATCCCAGCGAATGCATTGATTGCGGCGTTTGTGAACCCGAATGTCCGGCCGAGGCAATCCTGCCTGATACGGAGAGCGGGCTTGAGCAGTGGCTTGAGCTCAACACCAAATTCTCCGCCGAATGGCCGAATATCACAACCAAAAGGGATTCGCCGGCTGATGCCGACGAGCACAAAGGCGAAGACGGCAAGTTCGAGAAGTTCTTCTCGTCCGAGCCAGGTGAGGGCGACTAAGCTTCCTGCGAATCGGCGGCGAATCAGCCCTTTTCAGCCATTCAGATTGCATCTAGAAGCAGCTGATCCAGCGCGGAATTCTCCGCGCTGGTAATTTTATTGCGGGCGTGCTATATAATTAGCCGACTGCCGGGCTGTTTTACCCATCCAGCAGCTACGCATCTTGAGAGGCAGGGTCGCCCAAGTTGGTTGATGGTGAGAGGGAACGTTGTGGCGGATCCCTGGAATTTCCATCCTCCCCGCGCTGTCGCGCGGAATTGGCGCGTATCCAAGCCGAGTTGAAAGGACGATATATGGTAGTCAAGGCTCACGCCTTCGATGTTGGAGACTACGTCGTTTATCCCAAGCACGGGGTTGGCCGGGTGATTGAACTGCAAGAGCAGGAAATCGCCGGCATGCAGCTGGAGCTTTATGTGCTGCGGTTCGAGAAAGAGCGGATGACTCTTCGCGTTCCGGTTGGCAAGGTTGAGGCGATCGGCATGCGCAAGCTGTCCTCGGACAAAACTCTGCGCGAAGCGCTCGACACGCTGACCGACAAGCCCAAGGTAAAGCGCACCATGTGGTCGCGCCGCGCCCAGGAATATGAAGCCAAGATCAATTCTGGCGATCTGGTGTCGATCGCCGAAGTGACCCGCGATCTGTTCCGCGCGGATGATCAGCCCGAGCAGAGCTATTCCGAACGGCAGATCTTCGAAGCCGCCTCATCGCGGCTCGCCCGCGAACTGGCCGCGATGGAAAAGACCGACGAGCCGGCCGCACTCAAGAAGATCCTCGAGATCCTCAATGAGCATGCGCCGAAATATTACGAGGTTGCGGCAGTTACTGCCTGATATCGCGTCGACAGGATCATTCGATCACCGAGGGGGCCGCTTCTGCAAGGGAGCGGCCCTTTCCTTTGTGCGCCACCCGGCTTGCAAACACTGCCTCACTGTATTATATCAACAATACGCATTAATCCCGTGAGGAGGTTCGTCATGACATTCAGCAAATTAGCCAAATCCTTTGCCCCCATCATCGCTATCGCACTTACCGCAGGACTGTCAGGCTGCGACAAAGCGAAGATCAGGTTCAATGGCGAGGAGGGCAAAAAGCTTGCCGACCTGGATATCAGCGGCGCCCCGCCGACCAGCGTAGCCCTGCTTGGCCCAGATGCGGTGCGGATCACCGAAGGTGCGAAGCTGGCGATTACAGTCGAAGGCGATGCCGAAGCTGCGCAAAATATGCGCTTCAATCTGAAGGATGGCATGCTCGGCGTTTTGCGCAAGGATGGCAGCTGGAAGGACGGCAAGATCGTCACCGTCAACATCACCCTGCCCGCACTGCGTGAAATCGCGGCCATGGGATCAGGCACGATCTACGCCGCCAAGCTGACCGGCGATGCCAAGGTCACCGTCGCTGGATCGGGTAGTGCTGAGACCCCGGATGTGTCTGCCGATACGCTCGAGGTCAGCATCGCAGGTTCGGGCAGTTACCGGAGTGCGGGGCAGGCAAAGTCGCTGGAACTCAACATCGCCGGCAGCGGGTCGGCCGAAATGGATGCGCTCAAGGTGGGCGACGCCGATATCAACATCGCCGGATCGGGCGATGCCCGCTTCGCTTCGGACGGAACAGTCAAGGCGAGCATGTTGGGTTCCGGCGAAGTCACGGTCCGCGGCCGCGCAACCTGCACGGTTAACGCCGTGGGATCGGGCAGGCTGATCTGCGAAACCGCCACCCAGACCGATGGCGAGCCATAGGCACCGGAAACGCCGGAATAGTCAGCCTCCGATAATGCGGTGAACCGAACCTGGCGGTTCACCATCTTGAAACCCTGCCTCCTTAGGATCAGACGATCCGACACACCGAGGCGGGGGTTTCTGTTTAATGCATAATCTGATTCTTGCCGGACTATTGACGCTGGCCTTGGCGGGCTGCGGCGCGGCCGGGGCAATCGTCAAAGTCGCTACCGCCCCGATCAAAGTGGCAGGCAAGGCGGCGGACCTTGCCACCACCAGCCAATCCGAATCGGATGAAAAGCGTGGCCGCGAAATGCGCCGCCGCGAGGCCCGAATTGGCGCGCTC
Source organism: Novosphingobium sp. (assembly GCA_031419035.1). Classification (GTDB taxonomy): domain Bacteria; phylum Pseudomonadota; class Alphaproteobacteria; order Sphingomonadales; family Sphingomonadaceae; genus Novosphingobium. Next base: position 23,351 of record JANOKC010000104.1, read on the forward strand.
GACCGCGAATACCGCCGCCAATCGGAAAAATGCACCACCGGCGATGAGCGGGCCTGTGCCAGACGCGATGCCGCCTATGACGAAATGCTGAGCGTGCCTTAAGCCGCCGCGCGGCGCAGGCGGTCGTTGATCGCGGTGCCGATATCCGTTTCCGGAATTGGTGCAACCGCGATTCGCGGCTGCGAAGCGGCGGCGGCGATGTGGAGGCATTCATAGAGCCGCGATGCCGCCTCGGCCAGATCGCCCGAGGGAGAGAGGCTGACATCCCCCGCAACCGGGCCGAATCCGATAAAAAACTCATCCACATACGCCTGTCCAGCGCCCAGCCGCACCTGCTTGCCGGGGGAATAATGGCTGGCAAGCTGGCCCGGAGCCTCAATCTGGTCTGACATCGTGGCGTCAGAGTTCGGCCCAATAATGGCGGAAATCTGTGCAGCACTGATCGGGCCGGGCCGCAGAACCTGCCAATCACCATTCTCCCGCAGCGCAGCAATCGTCGATTCGATCCCCGCAGAGCAGGCCCCACCATCAAGGATCAGGCCAATCTGTGCCCCCAGTGAGGCGGCAACATGTTCGGCGCGGGTCGGGCTGACTGCGCCGCTGCGATTGGCTGAAGGCGCAGCCAGCACCAGTCCGCTTTTCTCCAGCACCACGCGCATGACCGGATGGGCCGGACAGCGCAGCGCGATTGTAGGCAGGCCCGCAGTTACCGCTGGGGCGATTCGCGCATCGGCGCGCACCGGCAGCACCAAGGTCAGCGCGCCGGGCCAGAACGCTGCGGCCAGCATGCGGGCGCGATTATCGAATAGCGCCAGTTCTTCGGCTTGAGCCAGCGAGGCAACATGGACGATCAGCGGATTGAAATCAGGGCGGCCTTTGGCGCGATAGATTGCCGCTACTGCTGCGGCGCTGTCGGCCCGCGCAGCCAGGCCATAGACCGTCTCGGTTGGCAGGGCGACCAGATCGCCCGCACCCAGCCGCGCCGCCGCCGCCGCAATGGCGTCCGGATCAGCGCAGCGGATTTGCGGGGGTTGAAGCTTGTCGGACATGCGCGCTCGCTATAGTCGGTTGCAAGCAAAGCCAAGGAAAAGCGCCAAGATGGAATATATCGCCCCCACTGCCGATCAGATCTTTGCGATCCGGATCAATGCCGGGATCGATGAAATCGCCAGGCATGAGCGCTTTGCCGCCGCCAGCGCAGACATGGTTGAGGCGATTGTCGAGGGGATCGGGGCATTCGCTGCCGGTGAATTCGCCCCGCTCAACCGGATCGGCGACCAGCAAGGTGCCAAACTGGCCAATGGCACCGTTTCGCTCCCCGCTGGGTTTGCTCAGGCCTATCGCGGCTATGTCGAGCAAGGCTGGAATGCGATTTCGGGCGCGGAGGAATTTGGCGGGCAGGGCCTGCCCTTCACGCTGGGCGTCAACGTCATCGAAAACCTTGGAGCGGCCAATATGGCCTTCGCCCTGCTGCCGATGCTGACCGTGGGCGCGATCGAATCGCTTCAGCATCACGGCAGCGCGGGCCAGAAGGCGCTGTTCCTGCCTCGACTGATCAGCGGCGAATGGTCGGGAACGATGAATCTGACCGAGCCGCAGGCCGGGAGCGACGTGGGCGCGCTGCGCACCACCGCCACACCGATCGAAGACGGCGTATACGCTGGCAAATACCGTGTCCGCGGCACCAAAATCTTCATCACCTGGGGCGAGCATGATCTGGCATCCAATATCATCCATCTGGTGCTGGCCCGCACCCCCGGCGCACCGGAGGGAACACGCGGCATATCGCTATTTATCGTCCCCAAGTTCCATGTCACAGCCGACGGGTCGCTTGGCGGGCGCAATGATCTGCGCTGCGCCGGACTTGAGCACAAGCTGGGGATCAACGCCTCGCCTACCTGCATGATGAGCTTTGGCGATGAGGACAATTGCATCGGCGAGCTGATCGGTCGGGAGAACGAGGGGTTGAAGGCGATGTTCACGATGATGAACTCGGCGCGGATCAATGTCGGCAGTCAGGGCGTGCAGATCGCCGAGCGGGCGCTGCAGGCGGCGCAGGTTTATGCGCGTGATCGGGTCCAGTCGGCCCGCGCCGGTTCGCCTGACAAAGCTGCGGTAGCGATCATCGAACATCCCGATGTGCGCCGCACAATCATCCGGATGCGCAGCCTGACTGAGGCTGCGCGGGCGCTGCTCTATTACACAGCGGGCCATGTTGATCGCGGCGCGCTGGGCGTGGCGGGCGCTCAGCACCGTGCCGACCTGCTGGTCCCGCTGATCAAGGCCTGGGGAACTGACGTGGGCTGCGAAGTGGCCAGCCTGGGCGTCCAGGTCCACGGCGGGATGGGGTTCATTGAGGAAACCGGCGCGGCGCAGCATTACCGCGATGCCAGGATCGCGCCGATCTATGAAGGCACCAACGGGATTCAGGCCGCCGATCTGGTCACCCGCAAGCTGGGCTATGAGAATGGCGGGGTGCTGGCCGCTTTGATGCACGAGATCGCCAGTGATGCCTCCGATGCGCCGACTCTGGTGACCTTGGCGCGTGAATGCGCTGCAATCGGCGCATGGATGCTGAGCGATGCCAGCCTCGATGACCGGCTGGCGGGCAGCGTTCCTTACCTGACCATGTGCGCGACTGCGGTTGCGGGCTGGCAGCTGCTGCGCCAGGCGCGCGCGGCAGCGGGTGGCGAAGGTTCCCCCGCACAGGCCAAGGCCAAGCCGGTGATCGCGCGCTATTTCCTCGAACATCTCGTCCCCGAGGCGCTGGGGCTGAAAGCGGCGGCGACCGCCGGGGCGCAGCTGCTCTATGCGTTGGACGCCGAGGCGCTGACGGGATGAGCGGCCAAGCCGATCTTCTCGCAAAGATTGCCGAGGCGCTGGAGCGAATTGCACCAGCAACTCCGGAGGCACCCGACTGGACGGCTGCTCCCGCCTATGTCTGGGATGGGAGGTCCCGTGTGGTCAGCCAGATTATCGCCCCGCCGCTGGATCTGTTGCGCGGGATTGAGGCGCAGAAGGCAATTGTCACCGCCAATGTTGCCCGGCTGGCTGCAGGGCGTGCCGCGCATGACATGCTGCTGTGGGGCGCGCGCGGGATGGGCAAATCGGTGCTGCTGCGCGCCAGCGTAGCGGCTGCGCAAGAACGGACGGTGGCGAGCCTTGCGCTCGTCCAGGTCGCACCCGAGGCATTATCCTCCTTGTCGGCGCTGTTTGGCGCATTGGCCGGGCAAGAGCGCCGCTTTCTGGTGTTCATCGATGATCTGGGCTTTGAAAAGGGCGACAGCAGCGGGCCACGCGCCTTGCGATCCTGGCTGGAAGGTGGGGTTGAGGCCCGGCCTAGCAATGTCCGTCTTGCCGTCACTTCCAATCGCCGCGCGATTGTGGCGCGCCACGCCAGCGAACAGGATGATCCCATAAACCCGCGCGATGCGGTGGATGACCGGCTAGCGCTGGCCGATCGCTTTGGGCTGTCGATCGGCTTCCATGCCTGTTCGCAGGACGATTATCTCAGCATCGTCGGCGGTTATTGCACCACGCACGGCCTCGGCTGGGATCAGGGCGAGGCGCTCGAATGGTCAAAGCGACGCGGGGCACGGTCGGGCCGAGTCGCCTGGCAATTCGTCACCGAACTTGCCGGGCGCATGGGTAAGTCGATTTAAGGCTGATCCTGCTTGAAGCTGGCCGAGGTCCGCGCGGCAGGATCGGCGGACAGATTGCGCAGCGGCTTCATCGGAGCGACAACCACGGGCTTTGGCGCAAGCGACGACGCAGCACCCGGAGCTATCACCCGCCAGATTATCCCGGCCGTATCGTCTGTAACCAGCAGTGCGCCGCCTTTATCAAACGCCAGCCAGGTCGGGCGGCCGCGCGTTTCGCCCTTGCCGTTGAGGAAGCCGGTCAACACGGGAACGGGCAGACCAAGCGGGTTGCCGTTGGCATCGTACTTCACGAACACCACGTCATAGCCCGATAAAGGGTGGCGGTTCCATGAGCCGTGCCGGGCAATGAAGGCGCCATTGCCATAGGCCTCGCCCAGCAGATGGCCGCCGTTGGCAAAAGCCATTCCCAGCGGCGCAACATGCGAACCCAGCGCATATTCAGGCTTGCGAACGTAATCATCAAAATAGTCAGGTGCGGCGGCGATGACCCGGTCGTCCTCCTGATCCTTCCAATAGACCCACGGCCATCCGTAATGCGCGCCGATCGGCACGTTGGTAAGATAATCGGGCGCAGCATCAGGGCCAAGCATGTCCCGCTCATTGACAACAGCCCACAGCTCTCCGGTCGAGGGATTCCAAGACATCCCATTGGTATTGCGCATGCCATTCGCGAACTGCCGGGCGCGGCCACTTGCAAGATCGAGCTGCCAGATCGCTGCGCGGCCAACTTCCAGCGCCATGCCGCCCTCACCGATGTTGGTCGCTGAGCCAACGGCAACATACAGCTCTTTGCCATCAAGACTTAGCAACAGATTGCGCATCCAGTGACCGCCCGCTGGAGGCAGATCCATCAGCTTTTTCGGATCTTTCGATAGTTTTGTGTCCCCCAGCGCATAATCAAATTGCAGCACTGCATTGTGATTGGCGACATAAAGTTTTCCGCCCGCCCATGCCAGTCCCGAGGGTGATTCAAGGCCGTCTTTTGCACGCAGGACAAAGCGTCCTTCGGCCTTGCCATCGCCATCTGCGTCGCGCAGCAGCACCAGCTGATCAGGCGATTCTCCCACGGCACCGGCGCGCTTCATCAAATAGGTGGCAATCGTACTCATCAGCCCGCTGCCAAGGTTGCCTTTGGGCGCATTCGTCTCTGCTACCAGGACATCGCCGTTGGGCAGGGTCAGCATGACCCGCGGATGATTGAGGCCTTCCGCAAACCGCGAGACCGCCAAGCCCCGCGCGCCCACAGGCACCTCATTTGCGGCCCAGCCGATTGCCTTGGCCACTGCGACGCTGGGAACCTTCTCAACCTTAT
>JANOKC010000105.1:0-3212 GCA_031419035.1 Novosphingobium sp.
CCACATCGGTTGCCGTCGCGGTGTAAAACACCGTTGAGGCCGCTGCGTTTTCCAGAACCGAAGCGGTCGCTGCCGAGGTGATCACTGGCGCTTCGTTCACATTGGTGACCGAAAGCACAACCGCCTTGCTGCCCACCAGAGTAGGAGTGGCGGCGCCGGGGATGCCATTGTCGGTCGCGTTGACCGTGAAGGCGTAGCTCGTCTTGGCTTCAAAGTTGGCCGAGGCATTGAGTGTGACCGCACCGGTTGTGCCATTGATGGTCATCAATGCTGCATCCGCACCCGAGAGGCTGTAGGTCAGCACTGTCGAGGCATCCACATCGGTTGCCGTCGCGGTGTAAACCACCGTTGAGGCCGCTGCGTTTTCTGCAACCGTAGCCGTCGCAGCCGAGGTGATCACTGGCGCTTCGTTCACGTTGGTGACCGAGACCACGACCGCCTTGGTGGCCGAGAGGACTGGAGTGCCATTGTCCGTTGCAGTGACGGTGAAGGCGTAGCTCGTCTTGGTTTCAAAGTCAGCCGAGTTCTTGAGCGTTACAACGCCCGCTGCGGTGATGTTGAGCAAAGCCGCATCCCCGCCAGCCGCAAGGCTGTAGGTGAGCACTGTCCCGGCATCAACGTCGGTTGCCGTCGCGGTGTAAATCACCGTTGAGGTCGCTGCGTTTTCCGCAACCGATCCCACCGCTGCCGAGGTGATGGTTGGAGCTTCGTTCACATTGGTGACCGTAACTGTAACGGCCTGCGTAACTGGAGTGGTGATCTTACCATCAGTGACGGATACAGTGATCGCATAGCTGGTCTTGGCTTCAAAGTTGGCTGACGCATTCAGCGTAACTGCGCCGGAAGCAGCATTGATGGAAAAGAACGACGCATCCGCACCAGCCAATGAGTAGACCAAGACGTCCTTGGAGTTCGGATCGGTTGCAGTGGCTTGATAGACCACCGTCGTTGTGGCCGCGTTTTCCGCAACAGTCGCCGAGGTGCCTGATGTGAAAACAGGTGGGCTGTTTTTGCCGGACAGCGCCAAAGCGGCGCCGCCGCCAACAAGCAGCACGCCACCCAGAATGAGTGGCATCGAACCGATGCCGCCGCCTGAATCGCCATCATCATCGCCTGAGGAAGCCTCCCCCGCTGCGGAAGATCCGGCAAGAGCAAGCGAACCCACCATCGAGACGGGTCCTGCTTCAACCAGCTCCGCCGAATCCGAAGTAGCCTTATCCCCAGCGTCTGCCGCATCCTTCAAAATCTTATGGGCAAGATCACTCTCATCAGCCTTCGAGCGAACCAGAGTTGACTTGCCAACTTGACCCGACTTCACGCCTACCATCAGTCCAGCTTTGCCAGCCAGTTGCGCGTTTGCAGGCAATGGCGTCGCAACCCCTGCCTTGCCTGAAGTCGCCTGATCTGCTGGATTAGCTGCACCGTTTCCGGCGGTCTCTCGAATCAGCTTACTCATGATTTACGTTCCTCGTGTCGATTTCTTCTGGGCTTGGTAGCGAGTTCAAAGTCTACTGGCAAGGATGAGATTGCGCGCATTCGCCCACCCGACATAAGCGTCGGGTGATACTCTATGCGGCATTTCGTCCCTAGATTCAGGCCCAATTGGTCTGACCCCTCCCAGATTCCACTAGACGACTATAGGCCTGCCGCTGGTAAGTAAAGTTCAAAGTTGGGTATGATTAGCATGAAAACGAAAGCTTCCAGATGTCTCGCCGAGCGGAGGCGGCCAGCGCGGCCCTGAGACCTTGGTTCGGCACCTGGCCAGCTCATGGTGCAAATCTCACACCCGATATTGATTTTTAATAAATATTTGATTCATCTTGGATTTTTCTGGATAGAGAACCTGCCGTCGGTTGATTTGGTACGTATCCAACCTAATTCTCATGCTGGTTAGTCTGGCCTGGCCAAGGTTAATCCAGGCTCATGTTTCCTTTGCTCACGGCGAGCTGGCGCGGGCTTCGGGCAGCGATTTTAGGGACTTGCAAGGTAATTTTGTGGATTTGATGTCACACCAATGTGCCAATGGCCTTGCGGGATCTGGCATGGTCTGCTGGCTTGGTCGCCATAATCGAACGCTTGCTAATAGCATCAAACATGAGGTCTAACCGAAGGCCCGAGAATGCCAATACAATGCCGGGTTCGGTCGAAAAGGACTTCAGTTGCCCGGAGTCTGGGGCTGCGATGGCCCTTGGCTTTGGCCTTCGTTTGCCCCCCCGCCCTTTTCCTCTTCTCGCTTCGCCTCATATTCGCGCTCAAGCACTTCGACGCGTGCTTGCATCTCGGCGGCCTCGGCGTCGATCGTGACCATCCGCTTGGCGCGTTCGGCGGCGATCATCTCGCTGAATTTCAGATTGGGGTCGCTGCTTTTCTCGGCATAGGCGGCATCAATCAACTGATGCGCACAGCCGGTCCAGCCGCCGGAGCCCGTGGCAGAGCAACTCATCGTGCCGGATATTCCAACGGTTTCATAAGCGATAACCCGATTGGTCCAGGCCTCGTTCTGCGGGGATACCGTGCCGCGCAAAATTTCAGGGATGCGGAAGCGTTCGCTTTCAGGCTTGCGGGCGCAGATGGTGATCTCGTTCTCGGCCGCGGGCTGGCAGTCATCATCGCCATAGACGATCAGCTGGTTGACCTTGTCCCCGGCGACATCCTGCCGCGCGGCCGCAGGAGAGGTGAGCATAAGTGCGGCAGAAAGAACCAAAAGCGGGCGCATGGGAAGCTCCTTGGGGATCATCGGGGCGGTATAGGCAGGTCGGGCGCTGAATAATAGCTGAAGCTAGATCCGTTCTGAAAGACGAATCGCCATGCGGCAGCCCAGCCGGATCGCGCCCGACAGGATCGGATAGCCGGGCGCTTGCTCGGCCCCGGCGGCCAGCGCGGTTGCGTGGTGGGCGCGCTCATCATCGCGGAAGCTGCGGATCATGTCGCCAAGTTCGGGGTCATCACTGCCGAGCGCGTCCAGCTGCGCAGTGTAATGCTGCTCAATCTCGGTTTCGATCGCGGCGGTGCAGGCCATCGCTGCCTTGGGGCCGATCATGGCCGTTGCCGCGCCCAGCGCAAAGCCCGCCACCGACCAGACCGGCTGGAGCGCAGTGGGCCGCACGCCCCGCGCCGCGATCAGCGCATCAAACTTTTGGCGGTGGACCGCCTCTTGCTCGGCCATATGGGCGATCTCGCCCGAATGGGGGGCGCGATCCCCCATCACTGCC
>JANOKC010000106.1:0-22291 GCA_031419035.1 Novosphingobium sp.
ACCACCCACCACAAATGCGGCCGCTGCTGGCGTCACCTGCCGGACGTAACCGCCGACGGCGCGCTTTGTTCACGTTGCGATCATGTGGTCAGCGCAATGGAAGCGGCGCAATGAGCCTGTTTGCCCGCCCCCTACTGACCAAACCGCGCCTGATCGGGCTTGCCCTTGCAGCCGCGATCTTCAGTATCGACCAGTGGCTTAAATGGCTGGTCCGCGTCCCGCTAAATCTGGACGAACGCGGCGTGATTGATCTGATCCCGTTCTTCGATCTGCGCTGGACCGAAAATTACGGCATCTCGCTGGGGCTGCTGACTGCCGAATCGATGGAAATGCGCTGGCTGCTGGTCGCGCTCACCTTGGGCATATCTTTGGTCGTGCTGATCTGGTTGTGCCGCGAAAAGCTGCTGGGCGATATCATCCCGCTGGGCCTGGTGCTGGGCGGGGCGCTGGGCAATATCCGCGACCGGGTGCTATACGGCTATGTGGTTGACTATGCCGATCTGCATTTCGGGGAGTTCCGCCCGTTCCTGATCTTCAACCTTGCTGATGCCGCAATTACCATCGGTGTCCTGATTATCCTTGCCCGTTCCTTCCTTTCGCGCGAAAAGCAGGAACCGGCCATCAAGGCTGATGCCAGTAATCCGGCCCAGCCCGCTTCGGAGAGTTGATTCACATGCGCAAGACCACTGCTTTTATCGCCCTTGCCGGGGCTTCGGTGCTGCTGGCCGGCTGCGGCAGCTCAGGCCTGCTCAATCGTGACCGGCCCGATGAATTCGCTGTTCAGCGCCAGGCTCCGCTGGTGGTTCCGCCCGATTTCTCGCTGACCCCGCCTGCGCCGGGCGCGCCGCGCCCCAATGATTCGACCACCCAGCAGCAGACGCTGGATGCGCTGTTTGGCGGTCAGGCCCCGCGCAGCGAAGTGGAAAAGACCACGCTAAACCGCGCTGGCACTGCCGCCCCGTCCATCCGCTCAACAGTTGGCGATCCAGCAACAAACACGGTCTCCAAGGGTGATGTAACCCGCGATATCATCGCCGCCCCGCAAGGCGATGGGCGTGAGGCGCAGGCGGTTATTCCGGGCTGAGGCTGGATTCAGCGCAATAATTCAAAGGGCTCGCCGCAAGGCGGGCCTTTTTTGGTTCACACGAAGACACGAAGATGTCTCGCTTGTGGCGAAGCCGCGCTCAAATATTTGCTGGGGTGCCCAGCGCCAGAAATGATTTCGAAAGCCTGCGGCTTGGCACACCATCTTCGTGTCTTCATGTGAACCAAAAAAGTCGAGGCGCTTACGTTTCCAAAGCAGGCGCGGGCTTCACCTTGCTGACCAGCAGCTTGTCGATCTTGCGGCCGTCCATATCGACCACTTCAAACCGCCAATCTTGGTGGCTGAAGTGCTCTCCCTCTTTGGGCAGGTGTTTGAGCACGGACAGAATAAATCCGGCAGCAGTGCCATAATCGCGGTCGTCCGGCAGCTCGATCCCCAGCCGGTCGGCCAGCGCATCGGCCGGCAGCGCGCCTGCGATCAGCAGGCTGCCATCGTCACGCTCAACGATCATCGGCACATCGCCATCATCAAGATGGCTGACGAAATTGCCGACAATCGCTGACAGCAGATCAGCCGGGGTCACCACCCCTTCGAGGTGGCCATATTCATCATGGACCAGCGCCATCGATACGCCCGATTGCTGGAGGATCCGCAAGGCATCCATCGCGTCCAGCTGATCGGGGATAATCTCGGCCTTCTTCATCAGCCGCGCCAGCTGAATCCGCTTGCCTGCCAGCAATGCAGCCTGAACATCGCGGACTTTGACCACACCGACGATATTGTCGGGCGCACCATCGGTAACCGGCAGCAGCGAATGCGGACTTTCCTTGATCATGGCGCGCAGATCAGCCTCGGTGGCGCGGCGATCGATCCAGTCAAGCTCGGTCCGGGGGGTCATCAGTTCGCGCACCGGGCGCTCCGCCAGCCGCATGATCCCGCTCATGATCGCGCGCTCATCCTCTTCGATCACCCCGGTCCGCGTCGCCTCGGCAAAGATCATGTGCAGCTCTTCAGCGGTAACCGCATCCTCGCCCGCCTTGCGCACTCCGCCCAGCCGCAGCAACAGCTTTGACGAGCGGTCGAGCAGCCAGACGAACGGCGCGGTGATTCGCGCAACCATCGCCATCGGGCGCGAGGCGATCACGGCAATCGGCTCTGCCGCGCGCAAGGCCAGCTGTTTGGGCACCAGCTCGCCCACCACCAGGCTGAGGTAAGTGGTTACCGCGATCACCAGAATGAAACCGGCATTATCGGCATAGCGCTCTGGCATGCCAAGCAGCTCTAGCCGCTGTGCCATCGGCCCGCCCAGCCGCGATCCTGAAAAAGCGCCCGCAATGATCCCTACCAGCGTGATCCCGATCTGGACTGTGGACAGGAACTTGCCCGGATCGGCGGCCAGCTGCAGCGCAACCCGCGCGCCGCTGCTGCCGCGCTCGGCCGCCACGCGCAGCCGCGCCGGGCGCGCCGAGACAATCGCCAGCTCCGACATGGAGAACAAGCCGTTGAGCAGGATCAGGCCTGCAATAATAAAGACGTCAGTCCAAGGGAACGGGGTCACGAGTTGTGCGTTAACAGAAGTGCCAGCAAAGGGGAAACATCACTTTTTCATCCAGCCAGTGCGGCTGCAATCCATTGACAAGCAAATAATCAACGTTTCATTCATGTTCAGCGACACAGAAATCAAAGTGCATGTTGCCTCCATCCGGCTCACTATCAGGGGCCAACCCACTATAAGGGGAAAAACCATGAAGAAGACCCGCTTTTACGTTTCGAGCTTTGCAGCTCTTTCGCTGCTCACGGTTTCGGCCTGTGTGACCGATCCCAACACCGGCGAAAAGAAAGTCTCGCGCACTGCCATGGGCGGCGTTGGCGGCGCTTTGCTGGGCGGGCTGCTCGGCGGGGTGATCGGCGGCAAGACCGGGCGGATCGTCGGGGCCGGGATCGGCGGAGTTGCTGGCGGCGTTGTCGGCTATAAGATGGATCAGCAGATCAAGGAACTGAAGGAACAGACCGCAGGCTCTGGTGTGGATGTGACTGAAACCGATGGCGGCAATGCGATCCTCGTCAATTTGCCCGATGGCGTCACTTTCGATGTCGGCAGCGCCACGCTGCAGCCGGCATTCCGCGCAACGCTGGATCAGGTGGCAACCAGCCTCAAGCAGTATCCCAGCAGCCTGATCGATGTTTACGGCCATACTGATTCAACCGGTTCGGACGCTTTCAACCAGACGCTCTCGGAAAACCGGGCGCGCACCGTCGCAAACTATCTCATCAGCCAGGGCGTTGGCGCAGCGCGGGTGCGCAGCCAGGGCTTTGGTGAAACCATGCCGGTCGCCAGCAATGATACAACCGATGGCCGGGCCAGGAACCGCCGGGTAGAAATCAAGATCGTGCCGGTAACCCAGGCCGATGTTGCTGCGGCCAGATCTGGCCAGTAAGCAAATCGCGTCGTCCCCGGCCTGACCGGGGACTGCTGGCCTCATCATTCCGCACTCGCGTCGATGAGGCCAGCGGTCCCGGATCAGGTCCGGGACGACGATTACCCCATCAATTCCTTCGCGCGCACGGCCAGCCGGTCTACTGCGGCGGCGTGGATCGCGGGCGCAGTCACCAGCAGCCCGAAGGCGCGCGGATCGGGCTTGTTATAGCCCAGCGCCCCGCCAAACGCATCGGTCACCGTCGCGCCCGCCTCACGCGCGATCAGCGCGGCGGCGCCGATATCCCATTCATAGCCCCAGCGCAGCGTGGCCACCAGATCAGCCTCATCGGCGGCGACCATCGCCATCCGCAGCGCGATGCTGTTGGGCTGATCGACCAGCACCAGATCCGAATCAGGTGAGGGCAGCCGGTCTGCCGGAACCCGCGCGCCTGAAAACTGCGCGCGGGTGCTGGCAATCAGCCGAACCCCATTGCGCCAGCTGCCTTTGCCAGCCTCGCCGTGCCAGAATTCGCCGCGCGCCGGGGCATCGAGCATGCCCAGCAAGGGCCGCCCCGCGCTGACCAGCGCTACCGATATGGCCCAGCCCTTGCGCCCACGGACAAAATCGCGGGTGCCATCAATCGGATCAACCAGCCAAAGCAGCCCGGCATCCAATCGTTCAGGTGCATCGGCCGTCTCTTCGGACAGCCAGCCAGCAGACGGCAGCAATGCGCCCAATTCGCGTTTGAGAAAGCCATCTACCGCCAGATCCGCTTCGCTCACCGGGTCGCCGGGCTGCTTGTCCCACACCTCCAGCGCGTGGCCATGGCCGGGCCAGCGGGCCAGCGCCATGCGGCCTGCTTCGCGCACGATTGTTTCAAGGCGGTTACGATCAATCATCCCTTGCTTCGGCTTTGTTCGCTGCTGCATGGCAAGGCAAGCACGAAACGGGCCTTAATCGCCCCATTAAGCCCCTTTTCAAGCCGGTCCCCCTGTGCTTTAGGCGGCGCAGCTATTCAGCCCTGAGCGGTTCGCCGCGCCAGCAGGATTATTGCATGAACATTCACGAATATCAGGCCAAGGAACTGCTCGCGAAATTCGGTGTGCCAGTGCCGGCAGGCTACGCCGCGCTCAGCGTTGACGAGGCGGTGGCAGCGGCGGCAAAGCTGCCCGGGCCGCTGTTTGTGGTGAAGGCCCAGATCCACGCCGGCGGGCGCGGCAAGGGCAAGTTCAAGGAGCTGGGCCCGGATGCCAAGGGCGGTGTCCGGCTGGCCCGCAGCGCTGATGAGGTTCGCGCCGCTGCCGCCGATATGCTCGGCAATACGCTGGTCACGATCCAGACCGGCGACGCTGGCAAGCAGGTCAATCGCCTCTACGTCACCGATGGCGTTGATATCGCCAAGGAATTCTACTTGGCGCTGCTGGTTGATCGGGTCAGCGGGCGGATCGCTTTCGTCGTCTCCACCGAGGGCGGGATGGATATTGAGGCGGTCGCGCATGACACGCCCGAAAAGATCCACAACTTCACCGTCGATCCAGCCACCGGCTTCATGCCGCATCACGGCCGCGCGGTTGCGGCAACGCTGGGCCTTGAAGGCGATCTTGCCAAGCAGGCCGCTAGTGTCGCGGGCAAGCTGTATGATGCCTTCATCGGCACCGATGCCGCGCAGATCGAGATCAACCCGCTTGCGGTGACCGATGACGGCCAGCTGCTGGTGCTCGACGCCAAGGTCGGGTTCGATTCAAACGCGCTGTTCCGCCACAAGGATCTGGTCGAGCTTCGCGATCTGACCGAGGAAGACCCGGCCGAGGTTGAGGCTTCGAACTATGACCTGGCCTATATCAAGCTGGATGGAAACATCGGCTGCATGGTCAATGGCGCAGGCCTTGCCATGGCGACGATGGACATCATCAAGCTGAATGGTGAATTTCCGGCCAACTTCCTTGATGTTGGCGGCGGCGCTTCCAAGGAAAAGGTCACCGCAGCGTTCAAGATCATTCTGAAGGATCCGGCGGTCAAGGGCATCCTCGTCAATATCTTCGGCGGGATCATGAAGTGCGACATTATCGCCGACGGGATCGTCGCGGCGGCCAAGGAAGTGAACTTGTCGGTGCCGCTGGTGGTCCGACTTGAAGGCACCAATGTGGATCAAGGCAAGGCGATCCTCGAAAACTCGGGACTGCCGATCGTTTCGGCCAATGATCTGGGCGATGCCGCCCGCAAAATCGTCGCAGAGGTCAAGAAGGCGGCGTGAAAGCCGCAAGCCAGCCATTTAGAAGTCAGGAGTAGGCACAATGAAAGCCCTGGTCTGCGTAAAGCGCGTGATCGACTATAATGTGAAGCCGCGGGTCAAATCCGATGGCACCGGAGTTGATCTTGCCAATGTGAAGATGTCGATGAACCCGTTCGACGAGATCGCGGTCGAAGAGGCGCTGCGTTTGCGCGAAAAAGGCGTCGTGACCGAGGTGATCGCGGTTTCGGTTGGCCCGGCCAAGGCTCAGGAAACCTTGCGCACCGCGCTGGCGATGGGCGCGGACCGGGCCATTCTTGTGCAGACCGATGATGAGGTTGAGCCGCTGGCCGTCGCCAAGATCATCGCCGCGATTGCCGCTGAGGAAGCCCCCGGTCTGATCATCACCGGCAAGCAGGCGATTGACGACGACAATAACCAGACCGGCCAGATGATCGCCGCACTGATGGGCCGCCCGCAAGGCACTTTCGCCAACGAGATTTCGGTCGAAGGCGATTCCGTGGTGGTCAAGCGCGAGATCGACGGCGGGCTGGAAACACTGAAGCTGGCGCTGCCCGCGATCATCACCACCGATCTGCGCCTGAACGAGCCGCGCTATGCCAGCCTGCCCAACATCATGAAGGCCAAGTCAAAGCCGATGGCGATGAAAACACCGGCTGATTACGGGGTTAATACCGCCACCCGACTCAAAACCATCAAGGTTGGCGAGCCGCCGGTGCGCGTTGCCGGGATCAAGGTGGCTGACGTCGATGCGCTGGTCGCCAAGCTCAAGGAAATGGGAGTTACCGCATGAAAACGCTGGTTTGGGTCGAACACGATAACTCCTCGGTCAAAGACGCCACCCTTGCGGTCGTAACCGCCGCTTCGCAGCTGGGTGAAGTGCATCTGCTGGTCGCCGGGTCGGGCTGCGCAGGCGTTGCCGCAGAGGCCGCCAAGATCGCTGGCGTCGGCAAAGTCCATCTCGCCGATGATACGCTTTATGCCCATGCACTGGCCGAGAATGTCGCGCCGCTGGTGGTCAGCCTGATGGCCAATGCAGACGGTGGCCATGACGCCTTTCTGGTCCCCGCTACCACCACCGGCAAGAACATCGCTCCGCGCGTCGCTGCGCTGCTTGATGTGATGCAGATTTCGGACATTCTGACAGTCGAAGGCCCCAAAACCTTCACCCGGCCGATTTACGCGGGCAATGCGATTGCCACGGTCGAAAGCTCCGACGCCAAGCTGGTCATCACCGTGCGCGGCACCGCCTTTGCCAAGGCCGAAACCACCGGCGGTTCGGGCAGCGTCGAGGCGGTTGCTGCGGCGGCTGGCTCCACCACGGCAACTTTCATCGGTTCCGAGATTGCCAAGAGCGAGCGCCCCGAGCTGACCAGCGCCAAGATCATCGTCTCTGGCGGCCGCGCGCTGAAAGATGCAGAAACCTTCCAGGCAGTGATCATCCCGCTGGCCGACAAGCTGGGCGCAGGCGTCGGCGCATCGCGCGCCGCGGTCGATGCTGGCTATGTGCCGAACGATTACCAGGTCGGCCAGACCGGCAAGATCGTCGCCCCGGCAGTCTATATCGCTATCGGTATCTCCGGCGCGATCCAGCATCTGGCAGGCATGAAGGACAGCAAAACCATCATCGCGATCAACAAAGACGAAGACGCCCCGATCTTCCAGGTGGCGGATATCGGGCTGGTAGCGGATCTGTTTAGCGCGGTGCCGGAGTTGACAGGCAAGCTTTAAGTTTGCGCAGGCGCATTGCCACCCGTTCATTGCAAGTCTAGCATCCTTCGCGTCGGAGGGCTTTCAATGGGCTGGAATAGAGCTTTGTTTTGGGCTGCCTTCGCTGTGGCCGCTTCGCCACTGCTGGCCGCCAAACCGGTGGTTCCGATCCCCCTGGCTCGAATCGGGCCTTGGGAAATCAATTTTGATGATGACAGCTGTCATCTGATTAGCACATTCGGCAGCGGCAAGAATCAGCTGGTAGTCCGCTTCACGCGCTACCAACCGGGCGACAATTTCTCCCTGGCACTCATGGGTTTGCCAATGAAATACGTTGGCTCAAGGCCAAAAATGAAGCTGGATTTCGGTCCGCAGATTGATCCCCAGATTCAGTGGTCATTCGATGGTAAGATTGGCGCTCACCCGGTTTCAGTATTTAACAGCATTACCTTGATAGACAACGCGGCCAAGTCGCCCAAAGCTGAAAAAGCTGCTAACATCACGCCAGAACAGGAGGCCGCTGTCCGCGATCTGACCATTCTGGCAAATGACAGAAATGCCTACCGCCTTGCACTTGGTTCGATGGCCGCACCCATGCAAGCGCTCCGCAATTGCACCACTGATCTGGTGCAGCAGTGGGGGCTTGATCCCGCCGAGCAAGCTAGCCTGAGCCGCAAACCCACCCCTATTGGCAACCCATCCGAGTGGTTGAGTTGGGAAGACTTTCCATCAGACATGCTTGATAGAGGTGGCACCAGCCTAGTGCATTTTCGCCTCGACATAGAGGAAACTGGCGGCATTACTGGATGCCACATCCAGTTTCGGACCAATCCTGATAAGTTTGCCGACCAGACCTGCAAGATGCTCAGGGCCCGTGCAAAACTAGAGCCAGCGCTTGATCAAGGCGGTAAGCCTATCAAGTCCTACTATGTAACGAGTGTGCGATGGGGATCTTGGGGTTTTTAAGTCTCACGAACCACGGCCACGCCCCGGCAGACCCATAGCCTCCAGATCAAACCGCGCATCTACCCGCGCCCTTATCACCCGCACCCCGCGCCGGGCGATCTGGCGGCGTTGTTCGGCGTGGAGGCCGCCATCGCCCAGCGCGTCATCCTCATCCCCCAGCAGATGCACGGCAAGTATGGCGCGTTCGCGGGTGAGGGTCCGTTCGATCCGCTCGATGTCGCGCGGGGCCAGGGTTCCGGGCGTGGTGGTTTCGCGGCCCCGCGGTGCTGCGCGCCGCTCCAATTGGCGCAGCGCTATGCCGCGCTTATGCGCGGTATGGTCATCCAGCAGCCGCCCGCAGGCGCGGCGGGCCAGTGTTTCACAGGCCAGCGACTCGGTCCGCTCTTGCGCGCGCTCGTCTTCTGGTTCCCAATGTCGTCCGTCTCGCTCCGTTGCCTCACCCAACTGGTCGAGCGAGATCACCGAAGCACCAACCCCGCGCGCCGATGCGCGCTGTTCCAGCCGCACCCGGTGGCGCAAGCCTTGCAGCTCGCCGCGTAGCTGCCAGTTGACGAAGGTGGTGAAGCGGGCCTTGGCAGGATCATAGGCGCAGATCGCCCGGTGGACCCCGATCGCGCAGGCCTGGGCGGCGTCATCATGCCAATCGATCAGCCCATAGGCGCGGATGAAATGGCGGATGCGCGGCGCTATCAATCGCAGAATCCGGGCAAAGTGCCGATCGATCGCAGCGCGGCTGCGTGCATCAGCCATGCCGCCACGGCGCAGCGCAAGGATCGCGGCAACTTCCACCTCCAGCGCATCGGTAACGGTTGACATCGGCCTCCTCCGCCCGATCCGCGTCACGCGGATCGGATCGGCCAATGCTAGGATCACTGGGTGAAAGCGCAGATTATGGGCGGGTCTGTGAGATTACCTAGGGCGCGCCCGCCGCTGCAAACTCGATCAGGCGGCGGCTGGCCGCCAGCGCGGCGCTTTGGTCACCCATGGCAACGGCGACGATTAACTCCGCGCAAGCCTCTTGTCCGCTGCGGCTGCGCTGGGCAGCGACCACCCGGCTAAGTGGCAGGAACAGGCGGTGGCATTCACCCCCCGGATCGCGGCTTTCGCGAAACAAGGCCTGAACCTCATCCAGCAGCTGGCACGCCTCGTCGAGCGGCTTGCCCCGTCCGGATGGCGGGATCAGCGCCAGTGCCGCGAAAACCCCATCCAGCGGGGCGCGGTCAATCTGATCAGCTTTGCGACGAGGTTCGGCCATGCTTCCATTATAGAAGGCGCGGCGGCGATCCGGGCTATTGGTTACGTTTGGGCCAAGCGCTCGTACAGGATTACCGTCTCGCCATCTTCCTGCACATGCCGGTCATAGCGGACAAAGCCCAGCTTCGTTGCCAACCTATCGGAAACGGCGTGGTCTTCATCAATCATGCAGGTGATGCGCTGGAGCCCATGCGCAGCATCGAACCACGCGAGGCTGGCCTGCATTGCCTCTTTGGCAAAGCCTTGGCCCCAGACATCGCGGTGGAAAACCCAGCCCGCCTCAGGCACATTGTCCAGCCCCTTGGAAAAGCCCCGCAGGCTCTGGAACATCCCGCACATGCCAATGATCTGCGCCTCGCCCCGGCGGCGCACCATGAAGCTGCCATAGCCATGCAGTGCCCAGCTTCCGGCATTGCGCATCAGCCGGGCAAAGCTATCGGCTTCATTGGGGTGATGGCTGCCCAGAAACCGCCGGGTTTCTTCATCCAGCGTCAGCGCGTGCATTTGGGCAAGGTCAGGGGCGGCTGGTTGCCACAGTTCAAGCCGCTCAGTCGTGATAATCGGGCGCGGGATCACAGCAGCTGGTCAACCAGATGGATAAAGACCCCGACCAATCCGCCGACCAGCGTTCCATTGATCCGGATGAACTGCAAATCACGGCCAACCGCGCCTTCGATCCGGTCTGTCACGGTCCGGGCATCCCAGCGCTTGACTGTCTCGGAGACCAGGCGGACGATGTTATCCCCATAGCGGGTCGCGACGCCGACCAGCGTCCGGCGGGCGAACCGGTTGACGAGTATCTGCAGCCGGCCATCGCGTTGCAGCGCATCACCGAGCTCGGCCAGACTGGCTCCGAACTGCCCGGCCAGCGCCTGATCAGGCTCACGGGTGGAGCGTAGCAGTGCCGCGCGGGTCCGTTCCCAGATCCCCTCCAGCCAGCGGCCCATCGCCGGATTGGCCAGCACTTCCAGCTTCATTTGCTGGACCCGGTCCTGCATCTTGGGATCGTGAAGAAGATCATGGGCCAGAGATTCCAACCCTTCCTCCACCTTGCGGCGCAGCGGATGATCGGCATCGATGATCGTCTCAGCCAGCAGCTTGTAAAGCCCATCAAGGATTCCATTGGCCAGCCGCTCGTCCAGCCCGGTCCAGCGGATGATGCCATTGGCCCTTTGGTGGATCATCTCGCGCAGCAGAACTTCATTGTCTTCCAGCGTCAGCGCAGCCCAGCGGATCAGGCTTTCCAGCAGCGGAAGATGGCGCTTGTCGGCAATCGCGGTGGTCAGCAGCTGCCCCAGCAGTGGTGCAACATCGAGCTTTTCGAGCTGGTTGCGCAGCCCCGATTTGACCAGCCCCCCAAGCTGTTCGGGATCGAGTGACTGAAGCATATCGCCAATCAGATTGGCGGCACCGGCGCGCAAGCGGCCCCCGCCCTCGCCCGTATCGCTGCGGCGGGGGTCAGACAGGAAAGTGCCCACCGCAGCCGCCAGATTCATATTGCTTAACCGGCGCGCCACCACCGGCGGTATCAGAAAGTTTTCACGCAAGAAGGACGCCATTGTCTCGGCAATCCGGTCCTTGTTCTCAGGGATGATCGCGGTGTGCGGGATCGGAATGCCCAGCGGGTGCCGAAACAATGCGGTGACTGCAAACCAATCAGCCAGCCCGCCGATCATCGCCGCTTCGCTGAACGCCAGAACATAGCCCCACAGCGTGTGCTGATCCTGGAAATGACGCGCGGTGAAGAACACCCCGGCCATGAATATGAGCATCCCGGTGGCAAACACGCGCATCCGCCGGGCCCGATCAACCGGAACCGGCGACTCCATGGGCCTAAGGCGAAAGCGGAGCCGGCCAGAGTTCACTCTGCCGGAAGCGCCCCGGCTTGGTCGTGTGACGGGTAATGCGCGTTCACTGCATCCTCGGGCTTATAGGTCAGGAACTTGCGCCGCAGCATTGGTCCGATCCGCTTTTCAAACCCATCGGCAATGCTGAACCCGGCAGGCACGATCAGCAGCGTGAGCAAGGTCGAGACGATCAGCCCGCCTATCACCACGGTCCCCATCGGCGCACGCCAGGCCCCGTCACCCGATAAAGACACCGCAGTCGGCACCATCCCGGCGGTCATCGCTACGGTAGTCATCACGATCGGCTGGGCGCGCTTGTGCCCGGCCTCGACTATCGCGGCGAATTTCTCGGTGCCCCGCGACATTTCCTCAATCGCAAAGTCGATCAGCAGGATCGAGTTTTTGGCGACAATCCCGAACAACATCAAAATGCCGATGAACACCGGCATAGAGATTGGCTGGCCCAAAATCAGCAGCGCGATCAACCCGCCAAGCGGCGCCAGGAACAGCGAGCCCATGTTCACCAAGGGCGAAACGAGCCGGTGGTAGAGCAGCACCAGCACCGCAAACACCAGCAACACGCCCGAGACCAGGGCGATCCCGAAATTGACGATCAACTCTTCGAAGAACTTGTCCTGACCCACCGCTTCGTTCGAAACCCCGACGGGCAGGTTCTGCATGATCGGCAGCTGCTTGATCTTGGCCATCGCATCGCCCTTGACCACATCGGGCGCAAGATCGGCGCCGACCAGAATGCGGCGTTGCTGATTATAGCGCTGGATGCTGACCGGGCCAGAGCCGAAGCTGATCTCCGCCACGCGGGACAGCGGCACCGAACCCCCTGTGCTGGTTGCCACCGGCAGATTCTGAAGCGTGGAAAGATCTCGCCGTGAATCGACCGACAGCCGCACCCGAATCGGAACCTGACGATCACTGAGGGAGAACTTGGCCGCATTCTGGTCAATATCGCCAATCGTCGCGATCCGGATCGTCTGGCTTAGTGACGCCGTGGTTACGCCGAGGCTGGAGGCCAGATCCATTCTGGGTTTGATGATAACTTCAGGGCGGCGCATGTCAGCATTGATGCGCGGTGCGACCACTTCTTTGAGGCCGCTCATCTGTTCCATCAGCTTTGCCGAGGTTTCGTCCAGCAGTTTGGGATCAGAGCCGGAAAGCATGACCGAAATCGGCCGGCCACTGCCGCCTGGCGGGCCAGCCTGGTTCATTTCCTGAAAGGTCACACGGGCGTCGGCAATTTTCTGGAGAAACGGAGTGACTTCTTGCTCGAATTCCTGGCTGGTCTTGTCTCGGCCAGCCTTCAGCGTGATGAACAAGCGGGCGTTGCCCTCGCTGATCCGCTCAAGCGCTGCCTCCACCTCGGGCCGCTGGTTGACGATGCCTGCCACCTGATCTGCCACCTGTTCGGTCTGCTGCAGGGTCGTTCCAGGCACCATCTCGATCCGGATCTGGCTGAAATCGCTGTTCACAGTGGGGAGGAACTGTGACGGAATCGTAACCAGCAATATGCCGGTGAGCCCAAGCGCGCCTGCACCAATGCCGATCATCCACAGCCGGTGATCACGAAGCCGCGCAGCAAACCGGCGCCGGATCGTAAGCCGGGCGCCTATGCCGGCCAGCCGCGCTTTGTAATCATCGACCTTGCGCGTATCGAGCGACCAGCGGAGGACGCCCATATAGCGATCCATCCAGACCCCGCCGCCGTGTTCGGCGTGGCCAAACGACTTAAGGAAGTAGGCCGCCACCATTGGCGTGATCATCCGAGCGACGGCCAGACTGAGCAGCACCGAAACGACCACCGTCAGTCCGAAATTCTTGAAAAATTGCCCGGCAACGCCCGGCATCAGGCCAACCGGCAGGAACACCGCGACGATCGAGAGGGTCGTGGCGACGACCGCCAGACCGATCTCGTCGGCAGCATCGATCGAGGCCTGATACGCGCTTTTGCCCATGCGCATGTGCCGGACGATATTCTCGATCTCAACGATGGCGTCATCGACCAGCACACCTGCCACCAGCCCCATCGCCAGCAGCGACATGCCATTGAGCGTGAAGCCCAGCCAGGTGTGCATGAACCAGAACGCCGGAATCGCAGAGAGCGGGATGGCGATCGCCGAAATTACCGTGGCGCGCCAATCGCGCAGGAAGAAGAACACGACGATAACTGCCAATATCGCCCCTTCGACCATCGCGGCAATCGAGCTTTCATATTGCTGCTTGGTGTAATCGACCGAGGTGAACAGCCGCGTGAAATGAAGGCCCGGATTTTCTTTTTCAAGCTTGCCGATCTCTGCCACGGCATCATCATAGACGCTGACGTCAGAAGCCCCGCGCGCGCGCGCAATGTTAAAGGTGACGACCGGCTTGCCGCGGATCTTGGCAAGCGAGGTAACTTCGCCGAAGCTGTCGGATACCGTTGCAAAATCGGCCAGCTTGATCGAACGTCCACTGCCCAGCGGGATGTCTGTTTGCGAAAGCTGAAAGGCGTCCTTGGCATTACCAAGCACCCGCACAGACTGGCGCGATCCGGCGATCTCAGCCTTGCCGCCCGCTGCGTTGACGTTGATCTGGCGCAATGCCGAATTGACCTGGCTGGCAGTGACCCCAAGCGACTGCATCCGCAGCGGATCAAGCGTGACCAGAATCTCGCGATTGACCCCGCCACTGCGCTGGACTTCGGCCATGCCCGAAACCGCGAGCAATCGCTTGGCCACCGTATCATCAATGAACCATGACAGCTGCTCTAGCGTCATGTCGTCAGCCGCGACTGCGAAAAAAGCGATCGGGTCCGAAGAGGTCTCTGCCTTGAACACCTGCGGCTCGAGAATCCCGTCGGGCAGTTCGCTGCGGGCCTGATCGACCGCGTTTTTGACCTCATTGACGGACTGATTGATATCCTGCCCGATCTCAAACTGGATAACGGTCGTGCTGCTGCCTTCGGACGCGGTGGAGCTGATCGATTCAATGCCGTTCAGAGATCGGACTGCAGATTCAACCCGCTGAGAAATCTGCGTCTCGATCTCGGTCGGTGCAGCGCCCGGCTGGACGATCGCGACGATCACAACCGGGAATTCGATGTCCGGATCGTTCTGGACTTCCATCCGCATGAAGCTGAGAATGCCCGCCAGCATCAATCCGAAGAACAGCACGATCGGAACCACCGGATTGCGGATCGACCAGGCAGAAATGTTGCGAAAATTCATCGGGTAATCCCAGTTCTTCCCATCAGCCTAACGCGTAACCAGCTTGGGATTGAGTTTCTCGCCGGGCGACAGGAACCCACCAGCGCGCATCACAACCCGCTCACTGCCCGTCAATCCTGCGGCAATTGCGATGCCCTTCTCTGTCACTATGCCAATGGTGACA
The DNA here is from genome assembly GCA_031419035.1 of Novosphingobium sp. GTDB lineage: Bacteria > Pseudomonadota > Alphaproteobacteria > Sphingomonadales > Sphingomonadaceae > Novosphingobium. The sequence goes on from JANOKC010000106.1 coordinate 14,878, forward strand.
GCACGGCGCTCGGCCTTGTTGTCTTTGCCGACGATGTAGACATAACTGCCCTTGTTGTCCGACAGAATGGCGGATTCCGGAAGCATCGGGGCGACCACTGATCCGGCGCGGATGGTAGCGCTGGCAAAGCCGCCGGGGCGCAGTTCGGGCGCATAGGGCAGCGCGATCCGGGCAATGCCCTGGCGCGTCATCGGATCAATCACCGGCGCGATCTGCCAGATCTGGCCGGTAAATGTCTTGGTGGAGCCCGCCGGGGTGACCTGCGCGGTAACCCCGTTGGAAAGCGTGGCAAGGTCAGTTTCACCAAGCTGGGCCTTCATCTCCAGTTCCCCGCCCTTGGCGATGCGGAACAACACGCCACTGCCCGCGCTGACCACCTGGCCCGGTTCGACCTTGCGTTCGAGCACAAGCCCGGCCGCCGGGGCCACAATATTGAGCCGCGCGGTGCGGGCCTGAAGTTCTCCCAGCTGGGCGCCGGCAACGCGAACCCGCGCATTGGCGGCATCGCGCGTCGCGGTGAGCCGATCAACGTCAGCCTTGGAGATAAACCCGCGATCAACCAGCTTGAGGGCGCGGTCGAGATTGGCCTGCGCCAGCCGCGCATCGGCCTGTGAAACCTGAATTTGCGCGGCAGAGCTGGCCGCTTGCTGGGTCTGGACCCGGCGATCAACCACAGCCAGAACCTGGCCCTGGCCAACCCATTGGCCAGGTTCCACCAGCACAGCCATCACTTGTCCGCCTTCGCCAACCGATCCAACCGGCATTTCGCGGCGCGCCGCCAGCGTTCCAGTGGCATTGATCGAGCCTTCGATCATCGCCCGGCCCGGCGCAATCACCGAGACCACCGGAGCCTGGCCTGCATCGCCAGCAGCAGCAACCGGAGCATCGCCGCGATGCATGAAGAACCATACTCCGACCAAGAGCACGGCAATAACCAAGCCGATGATAATCATCCGCAGCCGCGAGCGCCGGTCTTCCTCGTTTACATCGAGCAAAGGATTGTAGGAACCGGCTTCACCAGAAAGGGTGGAGCTCTCGATCCTTGAGTCATAATTCATTGCAGTCGCCGCCTTCGTCTGGACGTTTCAAGCTGCCGATTGGCCTCAGCCAATATCAACACGCATGATCGTGCAGTGTATTACAGTGCTAAATCACTACCGACAAGCCTCGTCCTGATTTGAAGCTTTGGCAGGGCAATCTTGCCTGGAGCGCCATAAGCGCACGGCAGGTTTGACGCAATGGACAGTCGGCCAACGGCATGTTGCCTCCTGCCAGCAGCATAGCGAGGCTGCGCATCTGCCTTGTGGCTGGCAACAACGCAAAACGGGGGCACCGCAGCGCGGCGCCCCCGTTTCAGATAACTGAGTTCAAATCCTAGCGAACGCGGCCGCGTTGAACCAGATTGACCACCCCAAGCAGGACAACAGCGCCAGCAAAAGCGACGATCAGACCTGTGATCGAGAAATCCTGAACCGATCCGACGATGCCGAATCGCTGCGAAACGAGATTGCCGACGACGGAGCCAACGCAGCCCACCAGCACATTCATCATGATACCCATCGAGGCATCGCGGTTCATCACCTTGCTGGCGAGCCAGCCGGCGATGCCGCCAACGATTATTGCAATAATCCAGCCCATTTCAATCATCCTCCTGCTAGCAGATACTCCAGCCAGCTGCGGCTTGAGCCAACAACAGACTTCGGCCCGGAGGACACTGTGTCCAGCCGGGCCGAGGAAGACTACATCAGCGAGAACAAGCTGTCGCGCATCAATTTTTAACTGTGAAATCAGCGGTTAGTATTTGTGCTGGCGCTCATACAGATCGCGGTAGTGCTGGATTCGGGTTACCCGCAGGCCCTGCATACCGGACCGATCGACCGCACGCTGCCACGAAGCAAACTCCTCAAGCGTCAAAGTATAGCGCTCGCAGACTTCCTCTATTGACAGCAGCCCGCCATTGACCGCCGCAACGACCTCGGCCTTGCGCCGCACAACCCAGCGGGTCGTTTCAGGCGAAGGAAGCGATTCAACGGTGAGCGGCTCGCCAAGCGGGCCAATAACCATTGCCGGACGGATTTTTTGATTCTCGATCATCATTTTCCTTGATCGCCGACATTGGGTGCGGCGACATCCGCCCCTATGCACGGCTGGACTTTGCCATCCGCTAAATCAGCAGGGTTAACGAGGTATGAGTTATATCCGGGTCCACAGAGCGTCACAGCCGCACCGCGATCAAAGCTGCCCTGCGATTGCGGGCTGCCTTTCTGGCCGCGGATAAGCTCGCGCCGGACCTCGTAGGCGGCAGTCAAACGGGCATGCAGGGCGGGCCAGTCAAGCAGCGCCGCGTCGCCGCTATCGCCGCTGCCGGTCTTGCCTAGCCTGTCCCGAAGGTTGCCAATGAGGTCGAGTCCAAATTCCATATCCGTTGCTATAGACGCGAGATGGTCAAGATGCGGTAAAGCCCGGCTTTACCTTATGTTGACGATCATTAACTGAAATCGCGGTTCCAAAGGTGGCAGGCGCGCTTTGCGCCAATGGCCGCAGCTGTGTAAGGCGCATCTCATGTCGCCACCCACCGAATCGAAGCTTTCTGTCCCCTTCACGGATGGAGCGGCGCTATTCCAGCTGCCCGAACCGCTGGTCGGCAAGCGGATCGTGGTGGCAATGTCGGGCGGGGTCGATAGTTCGGTGGTTGCCGCATTGGCTGCGCGCAGCGGGGCCGAAGTCATCGGCATCACGCTTCAGCTCTATGATCACGGCGCAGCCAGTGGCCGCAAGGGTGCCTGCTGCGCAGGCGATGACATCCGCGATGCCCGCGCCGTGGCTGACCGGCTGGGAATCGCCCATTACGTGTTTGATCACGCCAGCGCATTCCGCGAAGATGTGATCGAACGGTTTGCCGACGAATATCTGGCCGGGCGCACCCCGATCCCCTGCATCCGCTGCAATATGGGGCCAAAATTTACCGACCTTTTCGCCATGGCGCGCGAATTAGGGGCCGATTGCCTCGCAACCGGCCATTATGTCCGCCGCGAGATGGGCGCCGCCGGGCCAGAACTGCACCGCGCCTTCGATCCGGCCCGCGACCAGAGCTATTTCCTTTACGCCACCACGCAGGCCCAGCTGGAATTCCTGCGTTTCCCGCTGGGCGGCATGCCCAAAGCCGAAGTACGCCAGATTGCCGAGGCCGAAGGCCTGCGGGTTGCCGCAAAGCCGGACAGTCAGGACATCTGCTTTGTTCCCGATGGCGATTACGCAAAAGTCGTGCGCAGCGTCCGGCCCGAAGGAGCAGCGCCCGGGCAGATCGTCCATACCATCAGCGGCGAAATATTGGGGACGCATCAGGGAGTGATCGGCTTCACCGTTGGCCAGCGGCGCGGCCTGGAGATCGGCGGCCAGCCCGAACCGCTCTATGTTACGGGGATCGATGCTCCGGCCTGCAAGGTGCTGGTCGGCCCAAGGCGCATGCTGGCCGTCAGTGCGGCGCAGCTGATCGAGACCAGCCGGATCGGCCCGCTACCCGATATGCCGCTCACCGCCAAAGTCCGCAGTCTTGCCAAGCCAGTGCCCGTAACGCTCGAAGGATCGCTGGGCGATAGCAGCGCCGTGACTATCCGCTTTGCCGCACCCGAATATGGGGTCGCGCCAGGGCAGGCCGCCGTCATCTATGCCGGCGATCGGATTGTCGGCGGCGGCTGGATCGAGACGACCGTGGCTGCGATCTAGTTAGCCGGGGTGCTATCCTGCGCGATCAGTGCCAGCGAGTCGGAAAAGAACACCACCGCGCCAATCGATTCGGCCAGCGCGCATTGCCCTGGCAGGATGGCCTCCCCTGCAACCCGCACCGCACCCTGCATCGGGATCACCAGCAGCGGTGCACCGGCATAGCGCGAGGCTGTTGCCGGATCGGGCGCTCCCGCCAGCCGGTCCAGCCGGAACAGCGGCCCATCAACCAGCGTCAGACTCCCGTCCGGTCCGATATATCGGCGCAGCGCCTCATCATAGGCCGCACCCCGCGCCACTGCGATCCCGGCATCCAGATGCAATTCGCGCGGGCGGCCATAATCAAACAGGCGGTAGGTAATGTCGCTGTTCTGCTGAACCTCGATCAGGCTGACCCCGGCGCCGATTGCATGGACCGTATTGGCGGGGATGTAGAAAAAATCACCGGCGCGGACAGGGTGCCATGCCAGCAGCTGCTCGATCGAACCATCGAGCGCAGCAGCGCGCATTTGATCGGCGCTTAGCGCTTCGGAAAAGCCAACCCCCAGAACCGCACCGGGTTCCGCATCGATCACCAGCCAGCATTCCTCTTTGCCCTGATTGCCCAGCCCCTGCGCCATGGTTTGTGCGTCCGAAGGATGAACCTGAACCGAGAGTTTTTCCGACGTGAAAATATATTTGACTAGCAAACCGGGCAGCGATGGCGGCGGTTCGAACCACACTTCGCCGATCCGCTGACCAGCAGGCGCGACAAACGGCGCAGGCAACAGATCTTTGCCCCACGGCTTTTCGACCATCCGGGTAGGGAGGGTAGCGCTCACTGGTTAGCGGCGCCGTGCAGCTTGCCGACTTTCTGCGCGCCCGCTCGGGTCGTCACCAGAATATCATCGCCATCAACCACGATGATCACATTCTCCAGCCCGACCACCGAGATCCGCGGCCCGTCGCTATCGACCAGCACATTGCGGCAGTCGACCAGTTCTGCCCGAGTGGCCCCTGCGCCGCGCACCGAATTGCCATCGGCGTCCCGGTCCAACGCGGAATGAAGCGCTTCCCAATTGCCAATATCCGACCAGTTCATATCGGCGGCAACCAACGCGGCGCGGTCGGTGTTTTCCATCACCGCATAATCCACCGATTCGCCAACGATGCGCGCAAAGGCCTCGGCGCCGGGATGGAAGCGCCGGCCATCCAATTGGCCCTCAGCGACTGCATTGCGGGCAGCATCCAGTATCTGCGGGCGATGTTCGGCCAACTCCCCCAGAAAATCGCTGACCCGGAACGCGAATATTCCGCCGTTCCAGGCATAGCCGCCCTCAGCCAGAAAGGCCGTGGCCCGGGCAATATCGGGCTTTTCGACAAACCGAGCCACCCGGTAGCCAGTGTCGCCAATCGCTGCGCCTTGCTGGAGATAACCGAATCCAGTCTCAGGCCCGGTTGCTTCGATCCCGAAGGATACCAGCCAGCCTTCGCGCGCCAGCGCTGCGGCGGCGGCAGCGGCAGCGCGGAAAGCGGCCACATCCCCAATGTGATGGTCGCTCGGGCAGACCAGCATCACCGCGTCGCCGGGCAGGCGCAATGCTGCCAAAGCAATCGCGGCAGCCGTGTTGCGAGCGCATGGCTCGACGATGATTTGCGCGCCGGCCCGGTCACCCAGCTGCGCCTCGACATGATCGAGATGGGCCGTGCCAGTAACGATCACTGGCGGGGTGAAGCCAGCCGATTCGCCAGCCCGCGCCAGCGTCGCCTCAAACAGGGTCTGGTCGCCGATCAACGGCAGGAACGGCTTGGGCTTTGCTGCCCGGCTACGCGGCCACAGCCGCGTGCCGCTACCGCCGCACAGGATTACAGGAGTGATGGATTGTATACTCATATGAGGGGCCAACTAGCACGAAACAGTGGTGAAAGGGTTACATATCCCAAGTCTCACCCAGCGATCAATTGGCCCATGGCTCCAATCGGCAGCCTTCGCCTTCGCGGAAAGTGGCGGTCTGGCGGCTGAGCAGCGGGAAGCGGGCGGTTACGCTTTTCGCTGTTTCATCTGCGCTGAGCATCACCAGCTCCATGCCGGGCTCAAAATCCTTGCGGCAATCGGTCAAGCTGCGCCCGCCCAGAAAGTGGCACGAACAGGAAATGCGCGCGCCATTGGCAGCGCCAAGTATGGCGTAGCTATTGAGCGGTTGCCAGAAAAACGCGAGAAGTGCGCCGAGGATCAAAGCCGCAAAAGCAAGGATGCGCCTGGGACGAGAAATCTTGGGCGGGTTTACAGTTGCCATATCTATCCGGTTGAGCGAGTGAAACGCGCCATGTCAACGCGCTGCCTATCCCTTATATTGCCGCTGCTTGCGCTGCCAGCCCTTATGGCCTGTAGTGGCAGCCCTCCAACGCCGCCCTTGACTGAGGCCGCGTTGGCAGCAGTCATCAAACAGCCAGGCGTTTCGCGCGAAAAGCTGGCGCGCGCCGTGGACCGCTTGTTCGTCAGCGATGACACAGCCGAAACCCGCGCCGTGCTGGTGCTGCATAATGGGCGGATTGTGGCCGAGCGCTATGGCCCAGGATACCACGAGAACACGCGCTTTATCAGCTGGTCGATGGCCAAATCGGTCACCGGGGCAATGATCGGGCTATTGGTTGCAGATGGACGGCTGCGGTTGGATGAAAGCGTCCCGATCCCCGCATGGCAGCGTTCTGGCGATCCGCGTGGTGAGATTACCTTGCGCCAGTTGCTCCAGATGCGCTCGGGCCTGCGGCATACCGAAACGGGCGATCCGATTTTCGAATCCGATGAAGTGCGGATGCTGTTTCTGGATGGGCGTGACAATATGGCCGCCTATGCCGAAGCGCAGCCTTTGGAGGCTGAGCCCGGCCGCAAGTGGGAGTATTCCACTGCCTCCACGGTGATCCTGGCCGATGTAGCCGCCCGCGCGCTAACAGTCAGCACCGATCCCGCGATCCGCCGCCAAACGGTGGATGATTATCTCAAGACCCGGTTGTTCGAGCCGCTGGGGATGCGCTCAATGGTTTCCGAGTTTGACACCGCCGGCACGTTGATCGGTGGCAGCCTGATCCATGGCAATGCGCGCGATTGGGCCAAATTTGGCGAATTTCTGCGCAATGGCGGCGCGATCAAGGGTGCACAGCTGCTGCCCCGCAACTGGATTGAGTTCATGGTCAAGGGTAATCCCCGCAACCCCGGCTATGGCGGCCAGATCTGGCTAAACCATCCGCAGTCCGATGATGGGTCAATCCTGTTTCCGGGTGCACCTGCCAGCAGCTTTTCGATGAATGGTCACCTCGGCCAATATGTCGTAGTCTCGCCGGGGCAAAGCCTCACCGTGGTCCGTCTCGGCAAGACCAATGACGGCGCGCGGTTCCCGGTTCGGGCCGCAATTGGCCAGATCATCCAGCTCTTCCCCAAGGACCGAAAAAGTGACTGAAAAGACGGCATTGATTACCGGGATAACGGGGCAGGATGGGGCCTATCTCGCCCGGCTGTTGCTGGAAAAGGGCTACCGGGTTCACGGGATCAAGCGACGCGCTTCCAGCTTTAACACCCACCGGATCGACGAGATTTATGAAGACCCTCATGTCCCCGATCCAAAGCTGACGCTGCATTATGGCGATTTGACCGATGCGACCAATCTGATCAGGATCGTCCAGGAAACCCAGCCGGACGAGATCTATAACCTTG